>CAZYRM010000117.1:1688-20005 GCA_964649705.1 uncultured Planctomycetia bacterium | reverse complement strand
TGGATAGA
Organism: uncultured Planctomycetia bacterium; assembly: GCA_964649705.1. Lineage (GTDB taxonomy): Bacteria > Planctomycetota > MHYJ01 > WSZJ01 > CAZYRM01 > CAZYRM01. The sequence continues at coordinate 19,997 of CAZYRM010000117.1, read as the reverse complement.
GCGGCGGTTTCCTAAACCGCAGGTCGGCAGTTCGAATCTGCCCGGGCGTATCTTCCGTAACCCCCGTCGCGGCCCCCTCTCCCGCGTGCAACCCGCTTGCTCGGGGAGGGGTTCCGTCCGCCGCGCCCTCCCCCTCCGCCGTCTCACCCGGATTCAGCTCGTCTCGCCGAATCGCAGGCGCTTGGTCAAACTGTTGTGCATGCACTGAGGGGGCGTCGCCGTTCGTCACTGACGCGGCGAGCTGTCGTGTCTGAACGCGGTCGCCAGCGACGTGCGGGTTGTCGGTCCCTCTTGCGGTGAGGGGCCCACCGTGGCCCCGGCTGTCCGCCACTCGGGGACCCTCCGTCCCCGTCGCGGCGAGACGCCTCTCGTCGCTCCCCCCGCACCGCCCGACCTGAGGAAGCCCTTGCACGGCACGCGACAGGTCCCGAAGCTCGATGTGCGTGTACCGCTTCATCGTCAGGTTGATGTCGGAGTGCCTGGCGAGGAGCTGGGCCTGCTTGGGCGAGACGCCGGCCTTCTGCAGGTTCGAGATGTACGTGTGTCGGAGGGCATGGAAGTCGGCGTAGAGGCCGTCCTCGTCGCGGTACTCGATGCCCGCCGCGTGGAGGTCGTGCTTCAGCATCTCCCACGGCCGCTCGCCCCAGGTGCCCGGCCAGACCAGGGCGTTCGCGTCAAGCGGCGCGAGGTAGACGCGGAGGTCCTCTACGAGCCAAGTCGGGAGGGGCTGCTCATCGAGCCTGCGGCGCTTGCTGTAGGAGGCCTCGACGCGGACCGCGGGCTCATCGGCGCCGAGCACGAACGAGCGCCCCGCGAGGCTGGCGAGCTCTCCAGCGCGGAGGCCCGTATTGGCCGCGACGAGGTAGAGCATCGCGCGGTAGGGCCCCTCGATGCTGCGAAACGAGTGCGTGCTCGCCCTGGCTGAGCGGATCAGGCGATCGAGTTCATCGTCCTCGAAGGCCCGCCGATCGTGGCGGCGGTCCGTCTCGACGTTCTGCCCCTTCATGTAGGCGATTGGGTTGTCGGGCGAGCGCCGATCCAGGACCATCCACCGGGCGAGCTGCTTGATCGCCTGCAGGTAGAAGTTGAGCGTCTGCTTGCTGGCGCCCTCGTCGCGGAGGGACCCGAGGAAGACCTCGATGCGGGAGGGGGCGATCTCGCTGGCGAACTTGAACCCGCAGGCCTCCACGACGCGCCGTGCGCGCGCGGTGACGAGGTTTGCGTGCTTGGGCGTGTTCTGCCTGGCGAGGAGGGCGGCGTGCCACTCCGCGATGTGCTGGGCGAGAGGCCGCTTGAGCTGGTCCTCCCAGGGCATCGCGATCCCGGCGCGGACGCGAGCGGCCTTGCGCTCCATCTCGTTCGCGAGGGCGATGGTGGCCTGCTTGTCGCGGAAGCCGGGGCAAGTCTCCCAGGCGCCGTCCGCGTTGAGGTACTTGATGTACCACTTGCGGAGGGCGTGGCGGACTGGCTCGCCCGACGTGGGGTCCTTCCGCGTGTAGGTGGGTCGGAAGACGCTGGCCATGTCGGTCCCTCCTCAGTTCCTAGCGTCCCACTCGTCGATGGGCGGACAGCCGGCATCGACCCAGGTGCGGACATCCTCGACCCGCCAGCGGACAATTCCGCCGACCCTTACGGGCTTCGGCATGCGGCCGGCGGAGCGCAGACGGAAGAGGCTCGCGCGTGAGATGCCGAGGTACTTGGCGAGCCAGTTGGCGGAGACGAGTCTCGGCGACTCCGGCTTGGGATCGGGCTGGTTCATCGGTCTTCCTCCGTGCGATCGCGCGTCCCCTTCACGCGCGCGTCTGCAGGGAGTCTACCCGGCGCTCGGGCGGGGTCAAGCGCGTCTCGCCCGCGGGGTCGAAGTAGCGACGGAAATGCGCCGTCAGCGCGATTTCTTTCGCTCTATCTGGATCTCGCGGAGGTACGTCTCGATCTTGCCCCCGCGAACCTTCACGGCGACCTCGGCCGCGGCGCGGTTCGCCTCCTCCTTCAGTGCCCTTGCGACGTCCGGATGCCGCACGATTTCTCGGGCCAGACGATCGAGGACTTCGGCGCGCCCGGATGGCGGCCTCCCTCGCTTGGGGACGGGCATCCTCCTGACCTTCGCGAGCGTCGTTTGCCACCGCTCGCGCGCGCGCTGGTACGCGGGCTCCGCGAGCTCTGGCACTTCGTCGAGCATCTCGGCGTCTGGCGGCAGCGGCTCCTTCGCGAGCTCCTCGGCGAAGATCGCGCAGAACTCGAACAGGATGCCCTGTGGCTCCTCGGCCAGCGAGATCATCTCGCGGATCGTCTTCCGCTTCTCCGCGCTCGTCACGATCGGCCGCAGCAGCCGTTGCGTGCTGAGGACAGCCTTGGCCTCCTCGTACGCCCTGCGCAAGGGATCGCTCTGGCGTGCGCTTGCTGCCCACCTCACGAGGTCATCGACCTGGGTGATCGCGGCGTGCGGAGCTTGGCGATCCAGTCGTCCCACTCGAAGTCCTCCGGATCCGGCCCTCGCCGACACCCGCTGTTCAGGGGCTCGACACTTACTTGAGGTCACAGTTTGTGACCTTGAAGCAAGTCCCTCATCCCACGCAACATGGAGCAGGTGGGCGAACCGCGCGCCTGCTCTAACTCGCGACGCCCCCGATGCGGTCATCGCGCTCGACGCGGGCGGAATCCGATCGGCTCCTTGGGCGGGTCCGGCGGAGGTTCCATCAACTGGCGGATGGCGTCGAAGACGACCTTGAATTGGGCGTCGTACCGCTTCTCAAGGTCTTCGAGCCGTCTAGCCAGATCCTTGTGGGACGCGAGAACTTGCCTGAGGCGTACGAACGCCCGCATAATCTCGACGTTGACCTGGATGGCCCGCTTGCTCCGGAGTACGCTCGAGAGCATCGCGACACCCTGCTCGGTGAAGGCGTAGGGGGGATACCGACGACCCCCGTGGGATCTTGAGATCACAGTTTGTGATCTCAAAGCCGCCGCCTCCTCCACGGTGAGCTGGAACATGAAGTCGTCGGGAAAGCGATCCAGGTTGCGCTTTACGGCCTGATTCAACGAGCTCACCGGGACGCCGTAGAGGATCGCGAGATCGCTGTCCAGCATGACTTTGTGGCCACGGAGGAGCAGTATCCGCTGTTCAACCCTCTCAACGAGGACGACTGAACGGCTGCCTTCCATCACCTGGGACCCTCAGTTCCGCCGTGCGCACCCTCGGCAGCGCTCACGCGAAGTCCATCTCGGGCAACATAGCCTCGACGGGCGGATTCTCCGCGAACTGCAAACCTCGATCAACGCATTCCCGATGCGACCCCGCAGAGCAGACAGGGCCTCGCCACGCCCAGTCGCGGCGGTCGTGCGCAGCCTCTCCTCGAGGGCAGCCCGGAAGCCGCCTGCCGCGGCAGCATTCGCTATGCCTTCCCCCCTCCGGTCCCCGGGAGGTGTCGCCGATTTCCAGACTGTCGCTTCCTCGGATGGGGAAGCGCTTCGACAATCCCGCCCTCGCCCTCGATGCTGTCGATCTCTACGGACGTCGCCTCGGACGAATGTGAGTCGAGAACAAAACGGAACGACACCGACATCAGCGTGGGGTAGTCCAGCGACAGATGGCCGACCGGTTCATCGACGGGACCGATGAACGCCCGCACGTCTTCTTGTGCTCGGTATTCGTCCCAATCGACCGAGACGAGAGTCGTCGCTCGCAACCGCGCCGTGCAAAAGACCAGCGACCGCGCCTCCGTCATCTTTCGGGCGTCTTCTACGGAGAAGGACTCGACACTGTCGATCGTGCTCAGAGACGTCCCGAGGTGGCCCGGTTCCGTGGGCACGAGATACTGGTCCCAGTCGCCATCACGCAGAGCGCCCAGCAGGCCGTTCGGGATCCACGCCCGCAGCGAGAATCGGGGGAGTTCCTCCCTCTCGAGCGCCCGAATGAACGAATCGAGCCGTTCAAGGTGGGGTAGCACGAGCTCGGTGTTCAGAGTTTCAAGCGAGCCATGCAACCGAAACCGGTCATGAATGCCCTCCCGAGGAATCCCCAGTCTCTCGATGTCTCCCAGGAGCTCCGGCAGCAGCGAGGGAGCCGCGCCGAAGTCTCGCGAGTTCTCGGTAACGAGAATGAGCGGACTCGGTTCTGTGCGAAGGCACTCGAGGACCGACTCCCAGATCAACGCGTCGCGATAGCCCCTCCCGCTCTTGTCGAAAGGCGGGCGCTTGTTGAGGGCCCTGGTCACCAGTTCCTCGTGCGAAGTACCAGGGTACGGCACGACCGTTCCCCCGCATTCCCGAATCCGACCGAGGAGCCAGTCCTTGAATCTCGCGGTCTGCTCGGCGACGGTCTGCTGGACTGTGGGCCACGTCGGGCCCGAACCGAGCAATCGGACGAATTCACGCCCCACCCTCTCCGCGTCAATGACCAGGTCGGCGAGGTTCTCACGGAATTTGTTGACGGTTTCGTCAACCACGACTCCTGGAACGAGCAAAGTCAGGACACCCCGCCGTAGTCCTTCCGAGAAGACCTGGAATGCAGCCCCTGTCCACTTCAAGTCACGCACAAGGACGTTCGTATCGACGATGACTCGCATGGCTCGCAACCGAATTTACCCGAAAGCTCGAATCGCGATGGACCCACACGACGGAGCCTAGCGGACTAGACCATTCTGCGCGCCGATGGGAGGACAGTCAACGTCCGCTCCCATGCGCTGTGCTGGGGCAAACAGGTACCTACCCATGCAGTCCAAAAGCCGCGAGCGTGGCCGACGCGCCGCTGCGCGGGCGGCGGGGGGCGACCGCGGGGCGGTCGAGAGTCCACCTCGGCGGGTTGAGGGGGCGGGGCGGAGCGTGCGCTCACGCGCCGCTCGCGCAGGCCAGGTCGTCGGCGGTTGCCGCGACCTGGTCCCACCGGCGAGCGGCCTCCTGCGGGGCGGCGCGACGCCACGCCACGCCGCCGTCCTCCCCCGGGGCGCGCGGGTGGTGGGGGTGGGCACCCCCCCCGCGCGCGCCCGCGCCCCCCGCCCCCCGGCGCGGGCCGCGCCGGGGGGCCCCCCCCCCCCCCCCCCCCACGCCGCCGTCCTCGCGCGGAGCGCTCGGATGGTGGCGTTGGCCACGCGCCGCGAGAGCGCACTCGACCCCGCCCCCGCCCGATGCGCGGGCCACGTGCGCCGTCCTGCGGGGTCCCCTCGCGGCCGTCATGCGCGGTGGCGTTGCCACCGCCGCGGGCCGCGCGTCGGGCATCCAGACATCCCGTTGGGGGGTAGGGGGCCTGTTTGTCCTATCGCCGCCGATGGGCGAGGGTGGGGTGAGGATAAACTCCTACCTCTGCCGCTTCGCGCGCGCGTCCTGACGCACCACCTGCCTCTCGTCGCGGAGGCGACCGTGCATCACGCGGTCCAGTCCTCGGCGCGGAGGTCTGGGACCTGGCGGAAGTCCCGCAGGTTCCTCGTCAGTAGCGTCGATCCGGTCGCGAGGACGATGGCCGCGATCCGAAGGTCCATCGTGCCCACTCGAAGCCGGGAGCGGAGCAGGCGTTGATATTGCGCCGCAGCCCGTGCGTCAAAGGGGAGTGCAGGTGTCCGGCGCCAGTTCTCGAGGTGCAGGGCAAGCCGGCGATACGACTCCACCAGGTGGACGACGGTCCTCGCCTGCGCGATGTACGAGAGCCACCCACGGGTCTGCTCCTCGTAGCTCACCACCGTGGACACCAGTTCGCCCACGGGGATTTCGGCGAGTCGCGCGCGAAGACGTTCGTAGTTCGCGCCGGCCTCCAACTGAAGCGTGGTGACGTGGTCCGTGTCGAGGACGTACATTTCAGCGACGCGTCCTCTTCCCGCGCCGTGGCCGCAGCGATTCGCGGTACTTCCGCCCCAGTTTCATCGCCTCCATGAATGCCCGGTCCCCCTTGAAGGTGCCTGCAATTTGTTCCCACCAGGGCCGATCGTCATCGCCCTGACCCCGCAGTCGCCAGCGAAGTCGAGCGACTTCGTCCTCAAGGGCTCGGACCCGCTTCTCCAGTTCAGCGACGCTCATGGCCACCTCCACCGTCTGATTCTCCATGATCGCCGGCCTTCGGTCAATCAGGGCCTTGCAGTCTCTCCGCGCGGGGGCCGCGAGCTGGGGGCGGCGCTACCGGCATTCGTCGGGCTCCTCCGTCTGTCCATCGGCCGATGAGGGCGCAACAGGGTAAGCCGGTCTGGAGTCGGGAGGCGGCGCAGGGGCCTGCGGTGAAGGCACGCTTGCCGGTGAGGACGTGGGCGGCGCCTGCGCGGGGGGCGAAGTGCTCATGGCCAGCCGGCGACGCTCGCGGAGCCGTGCCACCGTCACCTGGGCGTGGTAGGCGCACAGGAGCAGGAGGTTCAGCCCGTCGCTGTCGTGCCATCCGACGCGGAGCGCCGCGCGAGTCTTGCAGCCGGCGTCCTGACAGTCGACCGCCTGTTCGGGGAGGACCTCGACCACGATGTCCAGGTAGACGCGCCGCACCGGGGCGAGCGGCATCTTCGGGATCGGAGCGACGCTGCCCGGGGCGGCGCCGTGCGAGTCCTTGCGAGAGCGTTTCATGGTACCTCCACAGGTGTGGGTGCAAGGGACCTGGTGATCGGCCGATCGGGAGGGTGAGTCGAGCCCGAGGATCGCGATTTGGCCCCCATGCCGCCGTCTCGGGACGTCGGCAGGGGCCACAGGTCGGGGCCCTGGATGGCGGGGTCGGGGAACTCGAAGACCGACTCCGTGAGCCAGACGGGGCGGGGACCGGGCAGGCGTCCCGTCCAGTGCCGAGGCCGGCGGCGACGGCCGCGGAGACGCTGGCCCATCCAGATGCGGACGCCGCGAACCCCGCGATACGCGGGGAGGCCGTGCTCCTCGCGGTCGCGACGGTAGCAGGGGGCGCAGAAGCGGTAGTAGCGGCGCCGCCCGCGGCGGGTGCCCTTGTTCTCCCGCGGACGGCGATGGCATCGCGGACACCAGGGCGCGGGCGGGTGGATCTCGATGATCTGGCCACGCCTCGCGCGCTCGTCGCGGTTCTTGAGCCAGAGCGCGCGGTTGCACGGCGCGCAGGTGGCCCGCTCGTCGCGGTCCCCGGTCCACATGTTCCGCCCCCGGTACTGGCGCGCGCGCACATGGCAGAGCGGACACCTCCGACGCCACCGGTCCAGCGCGCGGAGCGGCGCCGGCATCGGCGTCAGCGATGCGGCCTCCGGAGGGACGTAGAAGCGGCTGCTCAGCAGTTTCCACCCCCCGGGGCGACCCGCCAGGCTTTCCCCCATGCCCGTGGCCCGTGCGGCGTCGTCCCGCGGAGGATCCCCGGAGCTCCGCCCGAGGGCCTCTGGCGAGCCACCGAGGAGACTCTCGCCGGTCCTCTCGGAGTCTCCGAAGGGCCCCCAGGAGGCTCTGGGAGGGCATGGGACTCCGAGTCCGGGTGCTCTCGGCTGTCCAGGGGCTCCGAGGCCACTTCGAGGGGATGAATGCTGGGCCGGACGGACCTCGTTCGCCGTTCAGAAGGAGACTCGGAGATGCAGGCGCTACTTGAGCGAGCCAGTGTGGTTGTCGCTGACATCTTCTGCGCCTCCATGTCTTCCGTGGGCTCCACGGCGCCGTGCGCGCCGTACCTGCCGTGCTGCCGTAGGCGCCGTAACCGGGCGATGCCCTCGCGTGGCGACCACTTCGATACGGCAGTACGGCGGCACGACGGTACGGCGCTCATCCGCGCACCCACCGCCGGCCGTCGGAGCCGACCCGCACCGCCTTCGTGCGTACAAGCCGCTCCCAGGCCTGGTCGAATGTCTCCACGTTGAGGCGACCGCCCCCGAGCCGCTTCTGCAGCTCTCGGACCGTCGCGCCGACCTCCCCGGCCCGCTCGACCAGCTCCAGGATGCGCGTCCGCATCCTCTCCACCTTGCCCGCACCCCAGGTCGCGTAGATCGCCTCGGCGCAGGCGCCCCAGTACCCTCCGACCTCGATCGCCGCGAGGAGGTCCTCGGGCTCGATGACCGGGCTCTCACGGTCCACGGCGAAGACGAGGGCGAGCCGCAGGACGTGAGGACAGAGCCGCGACGAGAAGTCCTCCTCCTCGGGCAGCCCGCAGTACCACCTCGCGTGGAGCTGCTCCGCTTCGTCCGAGAGTTTGAACTCCTTCACGGCGCCGGCCATCGCCGCCATCTTCGCCATGTGGCGCACGATCGCTTCACGACCCGAGTCCGAGGGCATCGGCGGTCGGGCGATCCGCTGCGCCGGCCTCCCGAGGAACGGAACGAAGCGCGAGGCCAGGCCGCAATCCACTCCCTGGGCGCTGTAGAGCCGGCCGCTGTTCTCGGGCGTGATGCCGCCCAGCAGCGACACCCAGAGGCGCTCAACTCGGACCGTCCCGCCTCGGACGGCGTTCTCGATGACCCCGTCGGCCTTGTCGTAGAAGTCGCACACGAGCGAGGCGCCTCCCCCAGCGGTGTCGCGCGTGCCGAGCGTCTTGCGGAGGAGGCACATCAGCTCGGACTGGGAAAGGAGCACGAAGGGGTCGGCCGCGGCGTGGTTCGCGATCGCCGCGAGGGCCCCCTCCGCGGAGCCCCAGTTGTTTAGCACGAACAGGTCGGGGCGCAGCTCCCGCGCGATCGCCGTGGCCCGGCCGATCACCGTGGACTTCCTCGACCGCCCCGGCGGCCCGACGAGCGCGCACAGGAACTGCGGGTAGAGCCGCTGGCCGCTCACAGTCCAGGCCGACTTCCCGATCGCCACCGAGTACGCGGTCAGCCAGGCCGCGAACTGGAAGCACTCGGGGGCCTCCGTGGTCCCCTGCTGCCACTCGCGCCAGATGGCTGCGCTCCCTCGCCAGACGGCCGGGAACTCGGGCCACTCAGTCGAAGGCGCGGTCGTCGGAGGAGCCTTCATCTCCTCCAGGGCCTGCCCCACGCGGTCGTGCGCGGCCTGCATGGCGGAGACGGCCTTGCCGTTCGAGCCGGGGTGCGAGAGGACCCGCACGACGTCTTGAGCCGCCATCAGGCCGAGCCGCTTCCGGGCATGCTCGCGGACGAGCTGCGCGTAGTACGCCACGTTGCACGGCGAGGGGACGCGCTCCATGATGTCCACGATGAACTGCGCGGTCGTCCCGCCGTCGGCGCCTCGCCGGGCCTGCATCGCGTCGTTCAGGTGGACCGCGTCCACGGGCTTGCCGTCGTCGGAGAGCGCCCTCACGCACTCGAAGGCAACCCGAGTGAGGAGATCGCCGAAGTCGCTGGCCTCGAGGAGGCCGATCGCCTCCGTCTTCTCGGGCTCATCCAGGAGGACGACCGAGCCGAGGTAGTCCATCTCCGCGTCGAGGTCGGGCGAGATGGCCTCCAGCGGTCGGTGCGTCATCGCGCATCCCCGAGGTAGGGCTTGACCAGCGCGCGGATCGCCTCGATGATGTTCGCGGGCAGGTTGGCCCACGTCCGCGTCAGCGCGTCGAGCGTCGCGTCCTCGGAACCCGCCGGGCTTGTGCATGCTGTTGTGCATGCAGCGGGGTCCGCCTCGCGCGACTCGTTGTCGGGCAACGGGTTCGGCTGGCCGCTCGGCGGTTTCCTAAACCGCAGGTCGGCAGTTCGAATCTGCCCGGGCGTATCTCACTTCCAGGGACTGTGCGAGGCCCGGTCCGTCACTTCCATCGCGCCGATTCCGGTTTTCCTGTAAGGTGCCCGATCGGCGCGCATAGATCTCTCGGGAGGACACCAGCGATTGCGCGTCCTCCCGGATCTGGTCGCGATGTCAGAAATCCGCGAAACACGCACAAACCGATAGCATCGTGAATTCGTTAGTGCCTGTGCGTACGCTTGTTACGGATACTCAAGATTCCATCGTAAACGTTGACGCACCCAGGTGAGCCCTTCTAGGATCCACTGACGCTGGGACGGAAGAGAACACCCGGGAGGTCCATCGGTTCCCCGCCACTGGGGGTCGTCATGCGCAAGGTCCGGCTCGCCCTGGGGCTCCTGCTCGTTGCGGTCGTGCCCCTTCTTTTCGGACCGTCGCTCACCCACGTGAGGCATGTGGGTACGCGGGGGCCGCGAGAGGGACCGAAGGTCGTCGCCTTCCCCTCCCCCTCCATCACGCCCGTTGCCGAGATCGCCGCCTCGCCCATCGACGCAGGCCGGTCGAAGCGGCCGAACGCCTCCCCCATCCCCCTCCCCGCGTGCCAACTGCCCCTCCTCCCCCGCATTCCCCTCCCCGGCGCCTTCGTCGCCGCCGCCCGTCCCGCGATGCCCGGTTGGGTCCAGCGCATCGCCGACACCCGGAAGTTCGAGCACGTCCCCGGCCAGGCCCTCGTCCACTTCAAGGCCGACCTCGCCGCCGGTCGCCGCGATCAGATCCTCCGCGGCCTCGGCGCATCCATCCTCGAGACCCTCCGAGACGGCCCAACCCCCGCGCAGGACCGCTGGGTCCTCCTCGGCTTCCCCGACGATATGCCCGTCGCCGCCTTCCTCCATGCCCTCGCCCCCTTCGCCGAGGTCGAGTGCGCCGAGGCCAACTGGGTCGTCCGCTCCATCAACACCCCCAACGACCCCAACTACCCGCAGCTCTATGGCATGAACAACACAGGCCAGACCGGCGGCACCGCCGACGCCGACATCGACGCCCCCGAGGCCTGGGACATCGTCACCGGAGGCTCCGTCGTCGTCGGCGTGATCGACACCGGGATCGACTGGAACCACCCCGACCTCGTTCCCAACCTCTGGGTCAACGCCGCCGAGCAGAACGGCGCCGCCGGCGTCGACGACGACGCGAACGGCTACGTAGACGACATCCGCGGCTGGGACTGGGTCTCAGACGACAACAACCCCATGGACGGCCACAGCCACGGCACCCACGTCTCCGGCACCATCGCCGGCCGAGGCAACAACGGCCTGGGCGTCGCCGGCGTCTGCTGGCAGGCGCGCCTCATGGCCCTCAAGTTCCTGAGCGACGCTGGGAGCGGCGCGATCTCCGACGGCGTCCTCGCCACACGGTACGGCACCTTGAACGGGGCGCGCCTCACCTCCAATAGCTGGGGCGGCGGAGGCTACAGCCAGGCCATGGTGGATGCCCTCACCGAGGCCGACACGGCCGGAGTCCTCTTCGTGGCCGCCGCCGGGAACAACGGGTCGAACGCGGACACGGCCCCGATGTACCCGGCCGCCTACACCAACCCCAACGTCATCTCCGTCGCGGCGACCGACAACAACGACGCCCTCGCCTACTTCTCCAACTGGGGCGCGACCAGCGTCGACGTCGGCGCACCCGGCGTGAGCATCCTGAGCTCCACGCCCAACTCGAACTACGGGACCATGAGCGGGACGAGCATGGCCACGCCGCACGTCAGCGGCGCGTGCGCGCTCCTGTGGAGCTACGACAGCGCGGCGACGCACGTCGAGGTCAAGGCCGCCATCCTCGCGGGCGCCCAGCCCATCCCGGCCCTCGCCGGGCGTTGCGTCAGCGGAGGACGCCTCAACCTCCCCCAGTCGCTCGACGAGCTCTCGCCCCCCAATACCTGGTCGATTGCCGGCCGCGTGACGTGGAACGGAGCACCCTTCGCGGGCGCGACGCTCACCCTCACGGGTCCTCGGAACGGCACCAGGACCTCCGCGGCGGACGGGACCTTCCGGTTCACCGCGAATCCGAACGGCACCTATACCCTCACCGCCAGCCGCGCCGGAATGTCGTTCTCGCCGGCCACCTACACCGTCACGCTCGCCGGGGCCAACGTCAACGGCCGCGACTTCGCGGCGACGCTGACGGACCCCCGCACCATCTCGGGCAGCGTCCTCCAGGGCTCGACCCCTGTCGCGGGCCTGACCGTGCAGCTCACGGGCACCATGTCCGCCCAGACGACCACCGCCGCGAACGGGAGCTACTCGTTCGGAGGACTCCTCCAGGGCAACTACACCGTCACCCCCGTTTCGAACCTCCACATTTTCACGCCCGCACTGCGGAGCATCGTCCTCGGCGGCAGCGACGCCACGGCCCAGGACTTCCAGGCCGAGGTGGTCCTGCGCACGCTCGTCGTCACCGATCCGAATCCCAACCTCGCGATCCCGGACTACCAGACCGTCACCTCCTCCACCACGATCAGTCAGGTCCTCGGGCCGATCCGCGAGGTCAACGTCTACGTCGACATCTCCCACAGTTGGATCGGGGACATCGTCGTGTGGCTGACCTCGCCGCAGGGGACCTCGGTCACGCTGCACAACCGGACCGGTGGGTCCACGGCGAACCTCCGGACCTGGTACGACACCCAGACCGCGCCAGCCCAGCCCCTCTCGCTGTTCAACGACCAGGACTCGATGGGGACGTGGACGCTCTCCGTTCGAGACGACCTCGGCGGGTATACCGGGTGGTTGAATGAATGGAGGATCGAGCTCGTCACGGCGACCGGCGGGAGCGTGATCGCGGGACGGGTGACACGGGACGGGGCCGGAATGGGCGGGGTCTCCATGACCATCACCCCCCCCGGCATCTCCCGCGCAACGCAGGCCGACGGGACCTACGGCTTCTACGTCCAGGACGGCACGTACGTGGTCGTCCCCTCGAGGATGAACTTCTCGTTCACGCCGGCGAACGACACGATCACGGTCGCAGGGGCGGACGTCCTGAACCGCAACTTCGCGGCGACGCTCTCGAACCCCATGACCATCGCCGGCCGCATCACCGTCGGAGGCGCACCCCTCGCGGGGATCCAGGTGAGCCTCACCGGCTCGGCGACCGCGCAGGCGACGACGGACCCGAACGGGGACTACTCCTTCGGCGGGCTCATGGACGGGGCGTACGCGGTCGCGCCGACGTCCGCCATCCACGTCTTCGCGCCCGTCTTCAGGAACATCACGCTGACGAACACCTCGGCCAGCGGGCAGGACTTTGCGGCGACGCGGATCCAGCGCGGCATCACCACGGTCGACCCGAATCCCAACCTCCCCCTCCCGGACTACCAGACGGTCAACTCCACTCTGGTCGTGCCGCTCATGTCGGGGCTGGTGCAGGAGGTCAACGTCTACGTCGACATCACGCACGGCTACGTCGGGGACCTGCGGATGAGCCTGATCTCGCCGCAGGGCACGTCTGTGCTCCTCCACAACCGAACCGGCGGCTCCACGGACAACCTCCTCGGGTGGTACGACTCGCAGCTCGTCCCCGCCCAGCCGCTCTCGGCGTTCAATGGGCAGGACCCCGTCGGGACCTGGACCCTGTCGATCCGCGACGACCTCGGAGGCTACCAGGGCACGCTGAACCTGTGGCGCCTGGAGGTGGTCACGCTGGATGAGGGCTCCACGATCGCGGGCCGCGCGACGTGGAACGGAGGCGGTTTCGCGGGCGTGACCGTGACGCTGACGGGGCCCGCGAATCGCGTGGCGACGACCGCCTCCGAAGGGACGTATCGTTTCTACGGGCTGCCGGACGGCGCCTACACGATCACGCCGACGAGGATGAACTTCTCGTTCGCCCCGGCGAGCGAGGCGGTGACGCTGGCGGGCGCGGACGTCCCGGACCGGGACTTCGTGGCGACGCTCACCAATCCGCTGTCGATCTCGGGAAAGGCGACGCTCGATGGGACGCCGCTGCCCGGTATCCAGGTGAACCTCTCGGGGGACGCGACGGGCGGGATGATGACCGATGCGAACGGCGACTACTCCTTCGGCGGCTTGATGGACGGCGCGTACACGGTCGCCCCCGTCTCGATGATCCACGTCTTCGCGCCGCTCTCCTGGAGCGTGCCCCTGACGAACGCCTCGGCGGGCGGGAGGGACTTCGCCGCGACCCTTGTCCAGCGCATCGTCCTGACTCAGGATCCGAGCCCGGACCTCCCCGTGCTCGACCGTCAGACCACGACGTCGGACCTGGTGGTCCCGCTCCTGTCTGGAACCATCCAGGAGCTGAACGTCTACGTCGACATCACGCACAGCTACGTCGGAGACCTGATCGTGAGCCTCCGTTCCCCCCAGGGGACCACGGTCACCCTGCACAACCGGACCGGCGGCTCCAACGACAACCTCCTCGGGTGGTACGACGCGCAGCTCGTCCCTGCCCAGCCGCTCTCCGCCTTCAACGGGCAGGACCCGGTGGGCACGTGGACCCTGACGGTCCGCGACGAACTCGGCGGGTTCCAGGGGATGCTCAACCTGTGGAGGCTGGAGGTCGTTACGTTCGACACGGGGACCACGATTGCGGGCCGCGTGACGTGGAATGGGGCCTCGTTCGGCGGCGTGACCATGACGCTGACCGGGGCCGCGAACCGCACCCAGTCGACGGGGGCGGACGGCAGCTACCGCATGTACGGCCTCCCGAACGGCTCCTACACGATCGCGCCGACGAGGACGAACTTCACGTTCACGCCGACGAGCACCGACGTCACGCTCGCCAACGTGGATGCCCCGAACCGCGACTTCTCCGCGACCCTTTCGAATCCGATGACGATCTCGGGGACCGTGACCGTGGGAGGCCTCCCGCTCGCCGGCGTGGGCGTCCTCCTGTCGGGCGCGGCGGCCACCCAGACCACGACGGACGCGACGGGGGCGTACTCGTTCGGCGGCCTGATGGACGGGAACTACGTCGTGACTCCGTCCTCCCTGAGCAACATCTTCGCCCCGACCTCGCGGCCCGTGGTCCTGACTACGAGCTCGATCGGCGCCCAGGACTTCGCGGCGACGCCGGTGCAGCGGACGACGTACACGGTGGATCCGAACCCGAACCTCCCCGTCCTCGACTACCAGACGACGACGAGCACTGTGAACGTCCCGACTGCCTCGGGGCCGATCATCGAGGTCAACGTGTACCTCGACATCACCCACCCGTACGTGGGAGACATCTGGGTCAGGATCGCCTCCCCCATCGGAACTCTGGTAACGCTGCACAACCGGAGCGGCGGGTCGGCGGACAACCTCATCGGGTGGTACGACTCGCAGCTCACGCCGGCGCAGCCGCTGAGCGCGTTCAATGGCCAGGACCCTGTCGGAACCTGGACCCTGACCGTCCGTGATGAGTTGGGGGGATACACGGGAAGCCTCAATGAGTGGCGGATCGAGCTGGTGACCTCGGACGAGGGGTCCAAGCTCTCGGGGCAGGTGACGCGGAACGGAGCGGGGCTGGCCGGCACGACCGTGACGCTCGCCGGCGGGGCCAACCGCACGTTCGTCACGAAGGCGGACGGCGGGTACCACTTCTACGGCCTGCCCGACGGGGCGTACACGGTCACCCCGACGCGCACGAACTTCACCTTCGCGCCCGCCAGCCGCGCCGTGACGCTCGCGGGGGCGGACGCGCCCGCGGAGGACTTCGCGGCGACGCTCTCCAATCCGCTGTCGATCTCCGGCACCGTGACCCGGGACGGCGCTCCGCTGCAGGGCATGCTGATGCAGCTCACCGGCGGCGCCACGGCTCAGACGACCACGGACGCCTCGGGGGCCTACGCCTTCGTGGATCTGATGGACGGGGCGTACACGGTCATGCCCGTGTCGTCGAACCACGTCTTCGCGCCCGTCTCGCTCGCCGTCACGCTCGTGAACGCCTCCTCGGGCGGACGCGACTTCGCCGCGACGTCGATCCAGAGGACGACGTACACCGTCGACCCGAACCCGAACCTCCCCATCCTGGACTACCAGACGACGACCTCCGCGACCGTGGTGCCCGTGTCTTCGGGACCCGTGGTCGAGGTGAACGTCTACGTCGACATCACGCATCCGTACATCGGGGACATCTGGGTCAAGATCGCCTCCCCCTTCGGGACCACGGTCACGCTGCACAACCGGAGCGGCGGATCGACGGACAACATCCTGGGGTGGTACGACTCCGAGCTCGTCCCATTCCAGTCCCTCTCCGCGTTCAACGGGCAGGACCCGGCAGGGACGTGGACGCTCACCGTCCGCGACGAGCTTGGCGGGTACACCGGCATGCTCAACCTGTGGCGGATCGAGGTGGTCACCTCGGTCGTCCAACGGAGCATCTCGGGCCGCGTGGCGAACGCCGGAGTCGGCGTGCCGACGCTGAAGGTGGAGCTCACGGGGGCCGCGACCGCGACGGCCTCGACCGACGCCGCGGGAAGCTACCAGTTCACGGGGCTCGGCCAGGGGAACTACACGGTCACGCCGTCGCGTCCGGGCTGGCTGTTCTCACCCGCCTCGCGCGCAGTCACCCTCTCGGGATCGAACGTGGTGGGAGCGGACTTCGCCGTGACGTGGGTGCCCGCGGCGGAGCCGATCGCGGGGCTGGGCGACGTGGGGAACCAGGGCTCGTTCGAGGTGTTCCGAGGGGACACCACGGGTCTTACGCACCAGTCGTGGATCGTCGTGCCTTGGGCCCGGTACTGCACCATGAACGGGGAGGTTCGCCCGGCGACCGGGGACGTCGACGGCGACGGCCTGGACGAGATCGTCCTCGGGCTGGGGACCTACACGGCCGCCGGCGGCTGGTCGGTGGTCCTGGACGACGCGAGGCACGGCCATGTCGTGCTCAGGTGGCTCCGGATCCCCGACTTGGCCTACAACGCGCAGAACGGTGAGACCTGGCCCGCGTGCGGCGATGTCGACGGCGACGGGCGGGACGAGGTCGTCCTCGGCACGGGCCACGCCCCCGGCGTGGGCGGATTCGCTCAGGTCTTCGACGACGCGGCCGCGGGCTTCGTCCCCATGGCAAGGGTGTCCTGCGGCCGCGCCGCATACATCGCCGCCTCGGGCGAAGTCCGTCCCGCGTGCGGAGACGTCGATGGCGACGGGCGGGACGAGCTGCTCTTCGGGTACGCGACGCACACGCCTGAGGGCGGGATCATCGACGTCCACGAGGACTCATTCGTCGGCTTTGCGCAGTCCCGCCGCCTGCAGGTCTCCTGGTCGACGTACAACGCCTCGAACGGGGAGACGCGCCCCGCGTGCGGAGACCTCGACGGCGACGGGGCGGACGAGATCGTCGTCGGCCTCGGCGCGGGCGCGGGGGGCCACTTCCAGGTGTTCCGCGGGTCGAGCGGGGCGTGGGCCTCGCTCCGCTGGCTGCGCGTGCCCTGGCTCGCCTACGCGGCGGCGAACGGAGAGTCCCGCGTGGCCTGCGGCGACATGGACCGCGACGGGAAGGCGGAGCTCATGGTGGGGCTGGGCCCCTACCCGCTCTCGGGGGGGTACTTCCTCCTCTACAAGGACGCCGGTACGGGGCTCCGCGCGGTCCGCTGGGGCCGCGTGCAGATGCCCAGCTACGACGGCGTGAACGGCGAGGTCTGGCCCGCCCTCGGGCGCCTCAGGTAGCCCGACTCGCGCTCCTGGGCGGAATCCGGGATTCACGCGGATTCCGCCCGGAGGTTCCAGGGACCCCTCGTGACGTAGGGCGACTGAAAGCGGCCCCTACCGAGGAGGACCCCATGAATACCCGACTCATCCCCCTCTGCGCCTTCTTCGTCCTGCTCCTGGCCTCTCCCGACGTCCTCGCCCAGGGCGGGCGGCGCGGAGGCGGCGGCGGCCGTGGCGGCGGGGGGCGCGCGGGAGGCGGCCAGCGGCAGCCCCAGGCCGAGCGCCAGCGCCCCGACGCCGACCAGGGTCGTCGCGAAGGCGCGAAGCGTACGCCCGAGTCTCGCAATCCCGACGCAGTGAGGCGCGATCAGCTCGCTGCCAAGCGGGGCGAGATCGAGGCCGCCCTGGCGGGCAAAGGTCTGACCCCGGAGCAGGTCGAGGGCCTGAAGTCCCAGCTTGGCCAGGTGGTCAGCGAGCAGCAGAAGGCCAACCTGGATGCCCTCGCCACGGACCTGCAGCAGCTCCAGGCGGGGAGCGAGGTCACGCAGGAGCAGGTGATGGAGCTCTCCTCGAGCCTCCAGGCCATGGCCGACGGGGCGACGAAGCCGAGCGAGGAGAGCGTCGACGAGCTGGCCACGGACCTCTCCGCGGCGCTCGACGACGGGAGCCTCACAGCGATGGAGCAGGCCTCGCTGACGCGCGACCTGCAGGCCGTGCTGGACAGCGCGAACATCGAGACGAGCGAGGTCACGGCGGCCATCGAGGATGCGAAGACGCTCCTCGACGCCTCGAACGTCGATCAGGCGGACGTCGAGAAGATCGTCGCCGACCTGGAGGCCATCTACAACGAGATGCAGGCGGCACGGTAGGGGATGGACTGGGCGGGGTCAGGCTGGTATGCTGGGGCCCCTTCCGAGGAGCGAACCATGGCCTGGACCCCGCCGACCGACCCCTACGCCCCCTGCCACTGCGGCAGCGGCAAGAAGTACAAGTTCTGCTGCCTGAAGGGCGACCGCGAGAAGGGGAAGACCGAGCAGCCCCACGCCGACGGCTGCGGCTGCCCCATCGACCACAGCGCCGAGCGCGCCATCAAGCCCAAGCCGGCCGACGCGACGTAGTCGTGGCGGCCGGG
>CAZYRM010000117.1:0-1678 GCA_964649705.1 uncultured Planctomycetia bacterium | reverse complement strand
CCCCCCCCCCCCCCCACCCCCCCCCCCCCCGCCCCGCGTGGTGGGGGGGGGCCCCCGGCGCCGCCCCGAGGACCGGGGCGGCCCGGTGTGCGACTGGCTATTTCGGCTGCCCCTCCGAGATCGCCGTCACGATCAGGTCGATCCCCTGCTTAGCCTCGTCGCGCGACTACTCCTTGTGGCAGTCGTTGCGACGCACGCCGTTCTTGTCGTGCGGCGAGATGTAGAACTCCTGGTTCCGCCACCAAGTAGACGCCAAAGGCCCTGTTTGAGGCCGCGAAGCAGACCTTCAGCGGGCGGGTTGAGTGGCGGGGACGCGCTGGTTCAGGCGGGGACGCCTCGAGGCGGGGGTCGGGCGCGTCGATGGGAGCCTACGCCGCGGGAAGGGTCGCGTCAAGCGAATGAGTCAACGGACTCTCCACTCGAGGATCCCGCCGGACGCCTCAGGCCGGAGCTCCACCTCGATCCGGAGGCCGTCCGCGTCGACCTGCTCGAACCGGAGCGAGTTGAACCGATCGACCTCGACGCCGATCGACGCGGAGGGCTCCACGGGCCTCCACTCCCCCTTCGCGCGATAGAGGACGCGCGCCGAGAGCGGGGTGCGGCACTCCCCCACCCCCGTGTCGTCGAACCAGTAGACGTCGACCCGTCTGATCTCCTGGACTCCCTTGAACTCATACACGACCCACTCCCGCGACCCTCGGTGGTCCCACCACGTGAACCGGGGGATCTCCGGGTCGTACGATCGGCTCGGGTCGAGACCGTCGTTGAGGGCGTCGAGCGTGTCAGCCTTCCAGACATGCGACGCCGACGGCTTCGCCGTGCCAGCGAGCGTCGGACGGCCGATGCGCCGCGCCCCCTTGGCTTCACGGGGAATCCAGACGCGCATCTCATTCGGGCCGCGATGCCCCCAGGACCAGTAGGGCACGGCCATGAGCTTCGCCTCGTGATCACCCGTCGAGCCGTCCTGCTGCTCGTCGACAGCGCGTGCGCTGGCGGTCAGCTTCCCATCGGCTGACACCTCGATGGGCGCCTCGTCGGACAGGAAGAGGTTGGAGACGTGCCCTCCGTGGTCCGCCCCCTCGATGCAGTAGACGACGGGCCCCCGCTCCAGCGCGACGAGCCCGCGATCGGCCTCCACCGAGTCGTGCGCCGCGATGCGACGGGGATGCATGTCCAGCTCGAGTCGGAAGCGGTCGCCCGGCTTCCATCGGCGGTCCATGCAGATGAACTCTTGCTTGATGGTGACCCCGACGTCCTCGCCATTGACGGTGGGATGAACGAAGGGCGACGGCTCGACACGGCTGAAATAGAGGTCAGAGGCCAGGGGCCGGTTCGTGAGCCACCGAGGCTGGCGAACTCGCAGCTCGAAGCTCGTCGGCTCGTCCAGGTCAAATGCGATCTCGATGGATCCCTCCTCGGGGTAGTTCGTCCGCTCGGTCAGCCGCACCTCGGTGCCCGCGACGGTCGCCTTGGCCCGGCACTCCATGAAGAGATTCACATAGAGCCTGTCACCCCCGGTCGCGAACGCCATCCCAGGGATCTGGGGCATGAACCGCACGACGTTTACGGGGCAGCACGAGCAGTCGAACCACGGGGCGCGCTCGGCCGAGCCGTGGTTGAACTTCGTCCGCCCGTCCGAGGCGAGCGGGTTGGGGTAGAAGAAGCGATCGCCGCTCTC
>CAZYRM010000116.1:0-20144 GCA_964649705.1 uncultured Planctomycetia bacterium | reverse complement strand
TCTCCGGCTCGAAGACCATCGAGAGGAAGGTCACGACGGGGTCCTGGCCCTCGATCGACTGGGACCCGCAGACGGTCTCGACCTTCTCGCGGGCGAGCGAGTCGAGCGGTTTCTTCCGCCCGTCGTCGAGCGTCGCGATCTCCCGGAAGCGCGACACGTCCAGCTCGGCGTAGAAACGCTCCTCCGCGGCCTGCGCGGCGCAGGCGAGGAGGACGACGAGGATGGTGGCGGATCGCATCGTCATCCCTTCAGGCTGGCCTCAGGGGCCGGCGCGGGCGCGGTCGACTTCGGCGAGGCACCCCTCGCCGCCAGCCGATTCGACTCCCAGCGCAGGACCGCCTGCTTGGCGTAGAACAGGAACAGGACTCCGACAGTCACGAAGAAGCAGCCGACGTAGATGAACCACTGCCCCGGGTCCCAGGAGATCGAGAGCGTCGAGATCCAGACTCCGGTCGCCGGGTCCTGGTCCTTCCCGGACTGGAAGAACTTCCAGCCCCGGTAGAAGAGCGGCTCGTTCATCTTGATCGGGTACTGGAATGTCTCGCCCTTCTCGACGTCCTTCACCGTGAGGTGGCTCTCCCACGCCATCGGCGAGGCGGACCCCTCGTAGTTCTGCTCGATGAACTTGTCGAGCGTGACCTGGAAGGGGAACTTGAAGGACTGCGTGACCCGCTGGAAGCCCACCTCGATCCGGGCCTCCCCGAGCGCGACGGTCGTCCACTCGTCCTCGCGGGTGAGCGGGACCCAGACCGACTTGGAGAGCGCCCCGTGCCGCACGGTGATGCACGCCCTCGGGAGCGCGTCCGGGTCGGGGTTCGCGTTGTTCGGCTTGGAGTCGATGCGCGCGTGGGAGTAGAAGGAGGCATGGAGCATCGCCCCGAGCCACTCGATAGGGACGGGCTCCTTGCCGAGCTCCAGGGGCTTCTTCGGGTCGTCGAGGAGGTTCCCGACGGCGAAGAGGCGGCCGTCTGGGAGCCTGTGGACGTTGATGAACGGGGCGATCATGTACCTCACCTGGATTCCGTCGGGCCAGGTCGTGACGTCGTGCGGCGGCTGCAACTGGGAGTAGATCCGCTTCTTCTCGGTCCCGTTCGGCCCGGTGAGAGTCGCGAGGACGACGGGGTTCCTCAGGTGCTCGTCGACCGAGGACTCCTGCTTGTCCTCGCCGACCTGGAAGCTCGGGAGAAACCTGTCGAGACGCAGCGTGTACGGAGTCCCCTCAATCGCGACGTCCTTGCCGATGGAGTCCCCGACCTCGATCGGCTGGGGCTCCGCGCGGCCGGTCGCCTGCACGCTGACCTGCCCCATCCAGTGCTTCCCGACGCTCTCCACGGCACGCTGCACCTCCGCCTCGTCGCGGACCGGCGTGCAGAAGACCAGCGTGTCGAGGCCGCCGAGACGGAGCACGCCATGCGCCCGCTCCCCCTCCTGGACCAGGTCCCCCTGCTGGCCGTCCAACTCCGACCAGCCCAGGATCTCGAGGCGAGGGTTGGGCTGCTCGGCGTCGTTCTTGAGCTCCGTGGTGGCGTCGTAGTGGTGGTAGTACTTTTCGATGGAGACGGTAGTGCCGCCTGGTAGCTTGAGGCCGACGCGGACGTCCTCACGGTCCGGCGCCGCGCCGAACGAGACCGGGACCTGGAGCGGCAGCGCGTCGGGGTTCTCCTTGACGGCGAGAACCTCATGGCTCTCCGTGTAGGTGGAGGTGCTCTCCCCCTCGCTGAACTGGACGGTCCCGTTGATTCCCATGACCGAGGTGATGAACGCGCCGACGAGGATCGTGATGAGCCCCACGTGCGTGGAGATCATCCCGAACTGGCTCCAGGAGCGACGGAACCGCGTGATGGTGATGGAGAAGAGGTTCAGGGCGAGGATGACGAGCGGGACGCGGAGCCACCACGACTTCCCGAGGACCTGCTCGGGGTGCTCGTACCAGATCGTCAGGAAGGTGCAGGCCCCGGCGAGGAAGAGGAGGGTGCAGATGCCGACCTTGACGGTGCCTACCTGGCTCAGGACAGGGATTTTCGCCGGCAACCGGACCTCCTCGTAACGGGCTCCTAGAATCGCGGATGGTAGCACCCGGATCGCGGGTTTTCAACCGCCTTCCCTACTTGCCTGGCAACCGTTCGCTTGACGCGGGCGGCGCGGTGTGCAGAATTCCCTCCCCCACCGCACGGAGGGTCCATGAGCGCCGATCCGAACCAGCAGGCCGACATCAGCGAACGGCACTTCCCGGGAGAGGAGGAGCCCACGACGCAGGCCGCCTGGATCGCCCTCGCGACCGTGCTCGTCTTCCTCGCCGCCATCTTGGTGTACATGCTGCACATCGCCGCGCCTGACCCGCACCAGGAGTACACCA
The DNA here is from genome assembly GCA_964649705.1 of uncultured Planctomycetia bacterium. Lineage (GTDB taxonomy): Bacteria > Planctomycetota > MHYJ01 > WSZJ01 > CAZYRM01 > CAZYRM01. The sequence continues at coordinate 17,788 of CAZYRM010000116.1, read as the reverse complement.
AGTACATGAAGTCCCGCACGATCGAGAGCGCCGAGGGCCACCTCGCCGCCGCGCGGTACTGCGACGCCCTCGGCCCCAAGCTGGACTCCAACCGGGATGCCCACCTGAGGACGGCCTTCGAGCAGGACGCCGCCCTGCCCGGGCTCGAGGACGAGCTGATGAAACGCTACGGCGAGAGGGCCGAGGGGGCCCTCAGCGCGCAGGCGCACGTGTCCCTCGCCGAGTGGTGCGTCGGCTTCAACCTGAAGCAGGCCGCCCTCCAGGAGTACAGGGCCGCGCTCGCGACCGACGCCGACAATGCGGCCGCGCAGAAGGGCCTCCAGGACCTCCAGAAGTGACCTCCCTCTCCTTCGGCGCCATCACCTACCTGAACACCGCGCCGCTCATCGAGGGGCTCGCCGAGGACCCCGAGGTCCGCCTGGACTTCGCCGTCCCCTCCGCGCTCGCCGCGCGCTGGCGCGGAGGCGCCTACGACGCCGCCCTCGTGCCCGTGGCCGATTCGCTCGCCGTCCCGGCAGCCCGGATCGTCCCCGGCATCGCCATCGGCTCCGAGGGGCGCTGCGAGAGCGTGAAGCTCTTCCACCGCCTCCCCCTCGCCCGCGTCCGCACCGTCGCGCTCGACCGCGACAGCGTGACGTCGAACGCCCTCCTGCGGATCCTCGCGGCGGAGCGATTCGGCCTCGCGCCCGAGTGGCTGGTCCCCTCGGCGGGCGACCCGTTCCCTCCCCCCGCCGACGCCTTCCTCTCGATCGGCGACAAGACCTTCCGCGTCGAGGCCGGCTCGTTCGAGGGAGTCGACCTCGGAGAGGCCTGGACGCAGTGGACCGGCCTCCCGTTCGTCTTCGCGACGTGGGCCACGCTCGGGCCGGCGCCCCAGGGGATGGTCGCGAAGCTCCAGGGCGCGGCGAGGCTCGGACGCGAGCGCCTGGCCGCCATCGCGCGCCGCGAGGCCCCGAAGACGGGACTCGACGAGCCCTCCGCGCTGCGGTACCTGCGCGACTCGCTCCGCTTCGACCTCGACGCGCGGGCCCTCGAGGGGCTCGCGCGCTTCTGCGAGCTGGCGCGGCGGCACGCCCTCCTCCCCCCGGGCGCAGCGCCGCGCCTGCTCGGCGCGTAGCCGTGGATCCGCGAGACTACTTCGTCCCGTGCCCCCCCGGCCTCGACGGCGTGGTCGCCGGCGAGCTGACCGCGCTCGGGGCGACCGACGTGAGGCGCCTGAAGACCGGCGTCGGTTGCCGCGGCGACGCGGGGCTCCGCCACCGGGCCAACCTGTGGCTCCGTGCGGCGATCCGGGTCCTCGAGCCGATCCTCCACGCCGACGTGAGCTCACCGGAGCAGCTCTACGACGCGGTCCGCTCCGTCGACTGGTCGCTCCACATGCGGGGCGACCAGACGCTCGCCGTCGACTCCAGGCTCACGGGATCGAAGCTCCGCCACACGAGCTACGCCTCGCTCAAGGTGAAGGACGCGATCGTCGATCAGTTCCGCGAGAAGACGGGGTCCAGGCCCGATGTCGACACGCAGGCCCCCGACCTTCCGCTCCACCTGTTCATCGGCGGCGAGCGAATGACGCTCTCGCGCGACACGAGCGGGACGACGCTGCACAAGCGGGGGTATCGGGAGGCGATGGTCAAGTCGCCGCTCAACGAGGCGCTCGCGGCGGGGATCGTCCACCTGACCCGGTGGGACCGGGGGTCCTCGCTCGCCGACCCGATGTGCGGGTCGGGGACGATTCCGATCGAGGCGGCGATGATCGCGGCGAGGAGGGCGCCGGGGCTGTTGCGCGCGAGGTTCCCGTTCGAGGGGTGGCCGGATCACGACGCCGCGGCGTGGGAGAAGGCGAAGGAGGAGGCCCGCGCGGCGGCCCTGCCTACGCTGCCGTTCCCGATCTACGCATCGGACCACCACGAGGGCGCCCTCGACCTTGCACGGAAGTCCGCGCGCGCCGCGGGCGTGGAGGGGCTCCTCAGGTTCTCGGCCTGCGACGTGGGCGAATTCGCGGCGGACCCGCCCCCCGCGACGGTCATCATGAACCCGCCGTACGGCGAGCGCCTCGATGCGGACGCGGACCTGCCGGCGGTCTACAAGAAGATGGGAGCGATGCTCCGCCGATTCCCCGGCGCGAAGGCGTGGGTGCTCTCGGGAAACGCCTCGCTCACGCGCTTCCTGGGCCTCAAGGCCTCGAAGGAGCTGACGCTCTGGAACGGCACGATCGAGTGCCGCCTGTTGCGCTACGAGGTCTTCCCCAGCAACCCGCGGACGTAGGCCTTGAAGCCCGTCATGTCGGAGGGAGGATCGCCGGGGCCGACGATGACCGCGCCCTCGTCGGGGGCGCCGCGCAGGCCGTGGGAGCCCTTCACGAGCGAGGGGTCGAGCGGGATCACGTCCATGAGGTAGCGGAAGCCCAGCTTCTTCTGGAGCAGCCTCAGCGCGGCGCGCGGGGCGGACGTCAGGAACAGCTCGCACGGGTCGTAGCCGGGCTTGCGATGGATGTCCACCGTCCGCGCGAAGTCCGGGGCGCGCCCGTCGTCCAGCCAGTAAGGATAGGCGAACCAGGCGTCGGGCTTGGAGAGCGCCACGAGCTCGCCGGAGCGCGGGTGGTCGAGGTCCAGCTCCCGCGGCGGGACGACCACGTCCACGCCGTCGAGCCCCTGGATCCGCGCTCGCACCTCCTCCACGGCCACGCCGCGGACGTAGACGTGGGCGAGCTGATGATCGCACACGGCGAAGACGCGCGACTCGAACGTGTCGAGCATCTCGCCGAACGGGCCGTCCCGCACGGCGAGCCAGCCCGCGCGGCGCAGCTCACGGTTGAGGAGAACGGCGCGCCGCACGGGCACGAGGCCGTACTCGGAGACGACGACGACCTGCGCCCCGATCTCGCGCGCGGCGTCGATCACGATCCCCGCGCACGCGTCGACCTCGGCCACGCGCGCCGCGCCCCCCGGCCCGACCCGCTGGAACTCGTAGTCGAGGTGCGGCAGGTAGACGAGCGTGAGCTCGGGCCGGTTCTGCCGCAGCACCCGCGCGGCGGCGCGCGCGATCCAGTCGCTCGAGGGCAGCCCCGCCTTCGGGCCCCAGAACGAGGGGAACGGGAACGGCCCGATGTGGCGCTCCAGGTCGCACCCGGTCCGGTCGAGCACGCCGAACACCTTGGAGCCGTCCGCGCCGTAGTGAGGCTTCGGCGTGGCCGACCACTCAACGGGGGCGCCCTGGTTGAACCACCAGAAGAGCTTCGCGGTGCGGACGCCCGCGTAGAGGGGCTCCCCCTGGAGGAGCGAGAAGGCCTGCTGCCAGAAGCGGACCTCCATGGTGTCGCGGTAGAGCCACCCGTTCGCGACGATGCCGTGCCCGGACGGCGGGAGCCCCGTGAGCATGGTCGCCTGGGCGGTGCAGGTGACGGCGGGGACCGGCCCGCTCCACGCCCTCGGCGAGCCGACCTCCCGAATCCTCGGCGCCCGCGCCGCCAGGCGCGGCGTCAGGCCCACCACGTTGATGACGCAGACTCGACCCATGGGAGGACGCCGATTCTATCCGCCGGACCCCGCTGTCGCACCGCGATTCCGTTGCGGACCGTCGGGGCGGCCTGCTACCATTCGCCGCTTCGTCAACCTGCAAACCACGTGGGAGGAGTCATGCGCGCCATCTTCGTTGCCGCCGTCTGCCTGTCGGCCTCGATCGCCTTCGCCGGAGAGATCGGCGACCCCGCCCCGCCGCTCCAGATCGCCGAGTGGGTGAAGGGCGGCCCGGTCGACCTCGCCGAGGGCAAGGACAAGACCGTCTACGTGGTCGAGTTCTGGGCGACGTGGTGCCCGCCGTGCAAGGAGAGCATCCCGCACCTGTCCGAGATGGCGAAGTCGTTCAAGGACAAGGGGGCGGTCTTCATCGGCGTGAGCGACGAGGACGCCGCGACAGTGAAGCCGTTCGTCGCGGAGATGGGCGACCGGATGGACTACGCCGTCGCCGTCGACGACGCGCGGAAGACGAACCTCGCCTACATGAAGCCCTTCCACGTCGAGAGCATCCCCCACGCCTTCGTCGTCGACAAGACGGGCGCGATCGCCTGGCACGGCCATCCGATGCAGAACCTCGACCAGGTCGTCCAGGCGGTCCTCGACGGCAAGTGGAGCGCGGAGATCGCGAAGAAGGCCGAGGAGGCGCAGAAGGTCGGCAAGGAGTACCTCGAGCTCGCCGCGAGCGGCGGCGACCCGGCGAAGCTGAAGGAGCTGGGCGCGAAGTTCCTCGAGATGGCCGGGACGAACGCGATGCTCCTGAACGACTTCGCCTGGCCGCTCCTCACCGAGCCCGCGATCAAGGACCGGGACATGGAGCTGGCGATGAAGGCCGCGAAGGGCGCCTACGATGCGTCCGAGGGGAAAGATGCGCCGATCATCGACACGTACGCGCGGGCGCTGTTCGACACAGGCAAGACGGACGAAGCCATCGCCCTCCAGAAGAAGGCGGTCGAGCTGTGCAAGGATGAGAAGATGAAGGAAGAACTGAAGAAGACGCTCGAGGGGTACGAGGCGAAGGCGGGGAAAAAGGAGTAGAGAGGGACAAGGCCCAATTTTCAATTTTCAATTCTCAACGAATGGTCAACCTCCAAGGCTCAAGAGAGGCAGGTTCGCGCCTTTCTTGAGTCTTGGAGATTGAGCGTTCGTTGAAAATTGAGAATTGAAAATTGGGCCTTGTCCTGTCGAAGTCACCTACCCAATGTCCCCCATCGCAAACCTCTCCCACACCTCGAACCCGAACTCCCGTCCCCGGGTCCTGACGCCATGCCGGGCGAAGTACGTATCGATGTTCTCGAGGTCGCGGAAGAGGAACTCCTGGGCCCTCGGGTTCGTCCTCGCATCCACCGACTGCGGAAAGTCGATCACCCGCACCCGCCCTCCCCACCACAGGACGTTGTGCGCGGAGAGGTCCGCGTGCACGCGGTCCCGCGAGAGGAACAGCTCCACGTTCCACAGCAGCCGCTCGTACGCCTCCTCGGCCTCTTCGCGCCCCAGCTCCGTGCGAATGAGCTGCGGCGCGGGTCCCTCCGGGTCGCCGAGATACTCCAGGAGCAGCGCGCCGCCCGACCTCGCGATCGGCTCCGGCACGTCCGCCCCCGCGGCGTGGAGGTCGCGCAAGGCGTCCCACTCCCCCGCCTTCCAGTAGCCGTGCTGCACGTCGCGTCCGTGCGACGTCCCGGCCGCGAACGCGCGGCGATTCCGCCCGCCGAGGATGACGCGCCCCTCGAAGTAGTCCTGGTCGTTCCGGAACGACCGCCACTGGAGCTTGCGGTAGACCTTCGCCGCGAGAAGCTCACGCGGCGAGGCCGTCCCCCCGCGGCAGCAGTAGACGACCGCCTCCTTCCCCGATTTCACCTGGAACAGCACGTCGGACACGATTCCCAGGTCGATGAAGGGCCCGATCGCGTCGAGCCCGTCGATGGGTTCGCTCAAGGCAGGATCCCCCGTTAACGCATCAGGGCCGCGGACGGCGTCACGCCCGCGGCCCTGAAATGCGCGTACTGCGGGGGCTTACGCTCCCCCGCAGGGGGCTCTGAGGCCCCCGGAGGCGTGATCGCGATGATGGTGGGCACGCACAAGGGCGCTCATCTCACGCCTCCTTTCGGTAGGGACGGGTCTTGAAACCCACTCCGGATCGGAAGGTTCACCGATAGTCGGAATCGGACAGGTAGACGTACACGTACGGCGAGGTCACCTCGCTGCTCACGGTCGGCTTGGAGCCCCTGGGCCGGGCGTGCACGGCGACCGAGCACGACCCGCCCTTGAACCGGACGCCGTCGATCGGGACCTGCACCGTCTGCTTCCCCTCGCGCAACGCGGCGTGGACGAGCTGGGTCACGTCCTGGACCTCCTCCTCGTCCCAGTGGTTTCCGGAGAGAAGGGAGAACTGGTATCCATTCGCCCCCTCCAGCGTCCCGCCCGGCGCGCGCAACGTCAGGACGAAGTCGATCGTCGACGGCCTCGATCCCTTCTCCCCCGAGAGCGACATCTCGAACGGTGCGACGGCCTGGCCGAGCTTCGTCGTCGGGTTCTTGAACAGGACGAAGCCGTGGCCGATCGCGGCAATGAACGTGAGCCCAACCGCGACGGTCGCGAGCGAGAGCCCCTTCTTCTTCAGGCGGTCGCCGAACACGGCGAGGCACCCTCCGACCGACAGGAGCGCGGGAAGCGCCGCCAGCCCCAGGCCCGACACCGACGTGATCTGCAGCGCGAACAGCAGGTCCTTCAGGTCGCGCGGCGAGAGCCCCGTCACCGAGCACATCGTCCGGTCGCGGTCGACCATCGTCAGGATCGTCGTCATGATCGCCGAGGCGATGAACGTGCCGTAGACGAGCAGCGAGGACAGGAACCCGAGGACGACCAGTCCCGAGGTGCGACGCGTTTCCATGGAGGTCTCTCCCGAACTAACCGATCAACCGTGCGAGGAGGTGGCCGCAGGTGGCGAACGAGGCCGCGGAGCACAGGGCCGAGAAGAGCGCGAGCGAGAGGCCGCGAGTCTCCTGGGGACGAAGCCAGGCGCGCGCCGCCCCCGCGAGGGCCATGAGGAGCGGGAACGGCGACAGGGAGAGCCCGACCGCGGCGACGATCGTCGCCGCGAACCGGAACATCGCCAGGTCGCCGGCGCTCATCCGGCCTGTCGCGAAGCCGCCCTGGCCCGAGAGGTGGACCACGCCGTAGAGCACGGCCGAGGCCGTCGCGACGAGCAGCACAAGGACGGCGAAGGGCAGGCTGGTCGCCGCCAGGCCGCTCACGCGCGGCGTCGCCGGCGCGAGGATCGGGGTCGCGGGGATCGGGTTGACCACGGAGGGCGGCAGCGGGCCGGAGTCGTGCTCAGGAGCCTCCTCGGGCGCGAGCGCGGCCACCGGGATGGCCGCCGGGATCGTCGCGGCGTTCGGAGCGGGGGCCGGCGGCGCGATCACCGCGGGGGCCGCCATCGGGACCTGCCCCCGGCGCGAGCCGATCACCTGCTCGTACCCCCCGACCAGCAGGCCGAGCGCGAAGGGCAGCATCAGGAGCGACCACACGGTCCCGATGTACGACAGGACGTTGACCCCGATCATGAAGCCGCCCATGATCGAAACCAGCGTGAACAGCCACACGTGCGGCCAGAACCCCGCCGCTCTCACCTCGCGGTAGCTGGTGACCAGGGCCTCCCCCATCGGCAGTCGGCGATCGATCGCCAGGATGCTGGCGTACATCAGGCACGCCCCGATCAGGAAGGACGGCAGGATCAGGAGGTAGGTGCCGATGCTCGTCGCGATGAGCGTCGTGCAGAAGATCCCGACGAGCGTCCCGAACCTGTCGAAGCCGCTCCACGCCCTCGAGAAGGAGAAGCGCTCGCCGGTGCGCAGGGCGTGCAGGATGGCGTACGCGATCCCCCCGAAGAGGGGGCCCGCCAGCACGAGCGCGCTGCACAGGGAGAGCATCAGGAACAGGACCGCCGTCCCGAGCACGGGCCAGAGGTTCGCCAGGTAGAACTCGATGCTCGCCGAGAAGATCTCAGGCAACCGGAGCCTTCCGCTCCCCTGGGCCAGGAGCTTCTGGCGGATCGGACCGCCGGAGGCGACCGGCCCGGCCTTCGGGCGGTCCATGACGTCGCTGATCGCACTTCCCACGTGGCTCGCCCGCTGGTAGCGGCGCGCGGGGTCCTGCTCGAGGCTCTTGAGGACCACCTCGTCCACGCGGATGTCGATCGCGAGCCGCCGGCTGGGGGGCTCGAACCGGCCCACCGGGAGCTGGCCGGTGAGCATCTCGTAGATCACCACGCCGAGCGAGTAGATGTCCGCGCGGTGGTCGACGTGGCGCGGGTCGTTCCGCTGCTCGGGGGCCATGTAGTCGAGCGTCCCCATGACGACGTTCGACTGCGTCACGTGTCCCCCGGGCGCGTCGCCGCGGACGATGCGCGCCAGGCCGAAGTCGGCGATCCGGACGCGCCCCTTCTTGTCGACGAGGATGTTCTCCGGCTTGATGTCGCGGTGAACGACCCCCTCCCCGTGCGCATACTCGAGCGCGTCGCAGATGAGCGGGACCATCCTCATCGCCTGGTCCGCCGAGAGCTTTCCCTGCCGCATCAGCTCGCGAAGGGCCACGCCGTCGACGTACTCCATGACGAAGTAGTAGAGGCCGTCCATCTGGCCGAGGTCGAAGATGCTGACGATGTTCGGGTGGTTGAGGCTGGCGAGCGCGCGGGCCTCCCGGTGGAAGCGGTTGACGAACTCGGGGTCGCGGGCGAAGTGCGACGGGAGGACCTTGATCGCGACGGTGCGCTGGAGGTTGGTCTGCGTGGCCTTGTACACGACGCCCATGCCGCCGGCGCCGATCCGGTCGACGATCTCGTACGGCCCCAGCTTGTAGCCGGGGGGCAGCACCTGATCGACGACGTCGGACTTCACCACGTCAGGCGACAGCTCGACCGGAGTGTTCCCGGCTCGCATCGTCTGGAGCTTGCGGCGATCGACGTTCGCCTTGCAGACGGGGCAGGGGAACTCGATGAGGTCCTCATGGGCCTCAATCTCGACCCTGCAACTCGGACATAGAAATCTCATGACCCACCTTACCACGCCGGACGCCCTTCCTGGGGCAAGCCGTCCGCCACGGGGCGCGCGAATTCCGCCGATGCAAACCCTGTCGACGCAAGGACCTGTCGGCTGGGCCCGGATCAGTGTAGCGGGGTCGGAGTCGCCATTGAAAGGATCTTGCAGCCCGCCCCTGAAAGGACCTTTCAGCGGAGGGCCGAGCGCAGGGCGCGAACGACGCGGACCTGGTCGGCGTACGGGAGGCGGTTGTGGAACGGGAGGGCGAGCGTCTCTCGAGCGACGCGCTCGCACACGGGGAACTGCCCCTCGCGGTACCCCAGCTCGCGCATGTAGGGCTGGAGGTGGATGCACGGGAAGTACTTCGCGCAGGAGACGCCCTTGCCGCGAAGGCGGGACATCACGCGGTCCCGGTCGGTCCCCATCGGCAGGCGGACCACGTAGACGAACCAGCTCCTCGTCATATGCGGCGGGCAGCCGAGCGTGCGCACGCCGGGGACCTTGGCGAGCAGCTCGTGGTACCTCGCGGCGACCTGGGTGCGGAGGCGGAGCATCGCGTCGATCCGCCGGATCTGCGACCCGCCGAGCGCGGCGGACATCTCGTCGAGGCGGTAGTTGTACCCCATCCTCGGATGCTCGAGCCACCCGCCGTCCGCCGGGCGACCCTGGTTCCGCAGGGAGCGGAACAGGTCGCAGAGCTCCTTCTCGTTCGTGACGATGATCCCGCCCTCGCCCGTGGTCATCTGCTTGTTGGGGTAGAAGGCGAAGACGGCGCTCTCTCCGAACGTGCCGACCTTGCGGCCGCGGAACGTCGCGCCGATCGCCTCGCAGGAGTCCTCGACGACGCGGAGGCCGTGCTTGCGGGCGAGTTTCATGACCTCGCCGATCTCGCACGGCAGGCCGAACACGTGGACGGGCAGGACGGCCCGCGTGCGCGAGGTGACGGCCGCGGGGATCGCCTTCACGTCGAGGTTGAGCGTCTCCTCGTCGATGTCGACGAAGACGGGGCGGGCCCCCTCGTACAGGATGACGTTTGCGCTCGCGACGAACGAGAACGGCGTCGTGATCACCTCGTCCCCGCGCGCGAGGTCGAGCGCGCGGACGCAGAGATGGAGGCCCGCGGTGCCGTTCGCGACGGCGACGGCGTGCTTGACGCCCATCCAGCGGGCGAGGCGCTCCTCGAACTCGGGCACGCGCGGCCCCAGGGAGAGGGTCGGCGTGCGCAGCACCTTCGCGACCGCGTCGCGGTCCGCCTTCGTCAGGTCGGGACGGGAGAGGGGGATCATCGCCTAGACGAGCCGCTCCTCGCGCAGGAGTTTGCGAATCCACTCTTTGCCGCGCGGTCTAGCGCTCTCGCTCAAGTACATGCGCCTCGCCACTTTGACGCGCGCCTTCGCACCCTCGACATCGAGCGAGGGATGACGGACCACGAACATGTCTTCGCGCTTCTCGACCCTGGAAAGCTCCTCGTCCGCGAACAGTCGGTGGTGCGTCTTCTCCCCCGGTCGCCATATCGTCTTGAACCGGATCGACTTCGGGTCAATCGAGTGCGCTGCGACCGTTTCCTCCACGATGGCGTGTACGAGATCTTCTACGGTCACCGAGGCCATGGACTTTAGGATAAAGACCTCCCCACCCTCCATAAGCTCCATGGCCCGCATGGTCAACCTCGCGGCCTCTCCGATGGTCATTACGAAGCGAGTCATCTTCGGGTCGGTGATCGTGATTTCTTTCCTGCGGAGCACCTGTTCCCGAACAAGCGGGACGACCGACCCCCGGGATCCCAGGACATTCCCGAAACGGACACATGCCAGCTTCAGCTTCCTCGACCACACCTGTGTGGCGACGACGATTTTCTCAGCGAGGAGCTTTGTGGCCCCCATCGTGAACGCGGGGTCCACCGCCTTGTCCGTCGACATCGCGACGATCCGCTCAACCCCCTCGTCTAGCGCTGCGTCGATGAGATTCTGGGTGCCGACCACATTCGTCTGAACCGCTTCGAAGGGGTTGTACTCGCATGACGGCACGTGCTTCAGCGCCGCAGTGTGGAAGACAAGGTGGACGCCCTCGAGAGCTCGCCGCAGGCGGTAGCGATCGCGAACATCGCCGACGAGGAGTCGCAGGCACTTGGGTTGATCAAGTCGTTCTCGAAGCAGGTAGTGCTCGGTCTCGTCTCGGCTGAATACGCGCAACACCTCAGGCTTGAGCGGGATCAACTGTTTGACGATTTCGCTGCCGATCGAGCCGGTGCCGCCGGTGATGAGGATCCGCTTGTTTTCGTAGAAGGAGCCCATCTCGCGCGGGAGTGTAGCAGAGGTCCGGGCGGATCTCCACGAAACGACGGGGCGTTTCAACACAAAGGCACGAGGACACGAAGGAACACGAAGGCGCGTTCGGACGGAAGGAGGTCGCTCGTGCGAGGGGGGGCCCGCTCAGCGCCACGGGCGCGGAGGGGCCATCGGATCGGCCGCCAGGGTCCCACCGGCTGACGCGCTCCCCCTCGCGCGAGCGACCTGGTTCCTTCCGAACACACCTTCGTGTCCCTTCGTGCCTTCGCGCCTTCGTGTTAAAATCCACCATCGGTTCACGCGTAACGATATCGATTGTCGCCCTCCCGGCCCGTTCGTATCATCCCCCCATGCGCCGCCTGCTCCCCCTGCTCCTCGCCCTCCCGCTCGCCGCGCAGGACCCCGCCGCCGACCTCAAAGCCGCCCACGACCTCGCCCGCACCGGCGAGTACGAGCAGGCCGAGCCCCTCCTCGAGAAGTACGTCGCCGCCAACCCGGCCGAGCCCCGGGCGTGGATCGACCTCCACCTCATCCACGCCCTCCGCGGACAGGCCGACCAGGCCGCCAAGGCCCTCGATCGCGCCCTCCAGGCCCTTCCCGACCACCCCGACCTCCTCACGCTGCGTGCCGAGTCGCTACTCACCGACGACAAGGAAGAGGAGGCCCTGGCCGCGCTGGAGAAGGTCCTCGTCGCGAGCCCCCGTCACGTCCGCGCCCGCTTCCTCCGCGACCGCCTGTGGCTCCTTCACGGCAAGCGCGACGAGGCCGAGCAGGACCTCGAGGACTTCTATCAGATGTACAACGAGGGCGAGTCCTTCACCTCCGAGGAACTCACCGAGCTCGCCCGCGGGCTGTGGCTCTCCGCCACCCGCAAGGGCGACCGCTCCACGCAGAAGAAGGTCGCCGACGGCTCCGCCGGCCTCCTCGTCGACGCGACCCGCCTCGACCCCGAGAACGCCGCCGCCCACCTCCTCTGGGGCCAGTGCTTCCTCGAGAAGCACGACGCCGACGCCGCTCGCGGCGCGTTCAACGCCGCCCTCAAGATCCACCCCAAGCTCCCCGACGCCCACGCGGGCCTCGCGGGCGCCGCATGGGAAGAGGGCCGCCTCGACGCCGCGGAGACCTCCGCGAAGCGCGCCCTCCTCTGCGACCCGACCCACGCCGCCGCGCACATCCTCCTCGCCCGCCTCGCCGTCGAGCGGGGCGACGAGGCCGCCTTCGCCGCCGCGATGGCCGCCGCCCCGCAGCACGTGCGCGACTCCCCCGATGCCCGCATCCTCGCCGCCGCCGCCGCGTGGCTCCGCGGCGACGCCGACGGCTTCGCCGCGGCCCACCGCCTCTACGCCGCCCGCCGCCCCGCGGGCGCCGAGCTCTACCTCTTTGTCGCCGACCTCCTCTCCCGCCGCCTGCGCTTCGCCGAGGCCACCGACCTCTACGCCCGCGCCGTCGAGGCGGACCCGCACGAGGCCCGCGCCGCCGTCGGCCACGCCCTGGCCCTCCTCCGCACGGGCGACGAGGAGCGCGGCTGGAGGGCGATGGAGGCCGCCTACGCCCGGGACCCGTTCAACCTTTGGGCGAAGGAGACCGTCGAGTTCTACACGGCCGTCCACGAGGAGTACATCACGACGGAGACGATGCACGTCGCCGTTCGCGTCCACAACGAGGAGGCGAACCTCTTCTCCGCCTACGTCCCCCCGATGGCCGAGGGGACCTGGCAGTGGATCGCCGACCACGTGAAGGTCGAGGGACCCGCGCCGCTGCGCCTCGACGTCGTCCCGAACGTCGCCCAGTTCCGCCAGCGCACCGTCGGCCTCCCCTGGGCGCGGCCGCCCGTCGCGGCCTTCGGGGGCGCCGCCGTCGTCCTCTCCCCCAACCTCGCCAACCGCAAGCGCGCGGGGACCTTCTCCTGGAGCCACGCGGTCCGATCCGCGGTCGCCCAGGCCTGGTTCGTCCACGCCTCGCAGGGGCGCCTCCCCCTGCCGCTCCTCGGGGGCCTCGCGGACGCCGTGCTGCCCGCCCCGCCGTCGTGGGAGCTCGAGGTGCTGCGCGGCCTCGACGCGGGGACGCTCCCCTCGCGCGACGAGCTGCTCGGCGGCGTCCCCCGGCGCGACGTCGGGCTGCTCCCCGGCGCGGCGCGTGCGGCCGGGACGACGGTGGGCCCCGAGGGCGTGAAGGGGCTCCTCGAGGCCTGCCGCGGGGCGCGGGTCGACGAGGCGATCCCCGACTATCCCGCCAAGGTCCCCGGCCGGCGACCGGGGCGTCTCCGGATCCCCACCGACCCGAGGACCGCGGACGCACTGCGAGCTTCGCTCACGGGGCGGGCGGCCGACTCCGAGCCGCTTGCGCGCCTCGCCGAGATCGCCCTCCTTGACGGTCGCGGCGTGGAGGCCCTCGACATCGCCGCGAAGTCGCTCGCGCTCGACCCGAAGCAGCCGCTCGCGCTGCGCGTGCAGGGGCAGGCGCAGGGGGGCCTCGGGAAGTGGACGGAGGCCCGGACGTCGTACGAGGAGGCGATCGCCGCCGGGGCGGACGACGCCGAGACGTGGCTCGCGCTCGCCGACGCGATGAAGAAGTGCGACCAGGGGGACCAGAGGGCGGCCCTGACGAAGGCGCGCGACCGCTGCCCGGAGTGGACGGGGAAGGGCTCGCCGCACGACGTCCTCGCCACGGCGTGCGAGGAGGCGAAGGACGCGGAGGGGCTCCTCGCGGCGCTCGCGGCGTGGAGCGCGGCGGCGCCGGAGGACGACGTCGTGGCGCTGCGGCTCGCCCGCGCCCTCACGGAGGCCGGGCGCAAGGAGGAGGCCCTCGCGGCGTACGAGCGGGCCATCGAGGCCGACCTCCTCGACATGAAGGCCCACGTGGATGCGGGGGACGTCGCGATGGACGTCGCGAAGCCCGACCGCGCGCTGACGGCCTTCGGCACGGCGATCCTGCTCCTCGAGGGACTGAACAAGGACCACCGGTACGACCGTCCGCTCGCGGGGCTGAACGTCAAGCGCGCGGGGGCGCACCTCGCCAGGAAGGACGAGAAGGCGTGCCGCGTCGACCTGAAGCGGGCGCTGATCCTCGACCCGGGGAACCCGGAGGCCGAGAGGATGCTCCAGACGGTCGGCGAGTAGGGGCCTCCGGAGACGCTCCCGAGCGCCCCGGGCGGAGACAGGGGCGAAAGCGTCCGAGAAACCCTTGCGGGCGCGTCCCATCCCTGGATAAAATGGCTGCGCACTGCGGTGAGTCTCGCCCGGTGGCGAGTCGTATGGAGGACGGTCGGTGGGGAAGGCCACCGTCTATTGTGAGACCTGCGGCGAAGGCATCCCGGAGGATGATTTCGCCAAAGGGCGCGCGGTCCGGTACCAGGAGAAGGACTACTGCGCGAAGTGCAAGCAGGAGATCTCGCACCTCCTGAAGCCCACCGAGGACGCCGACGCCCTCGCCCGCAAGACCTCCCGCATCCGCACGGTGGACCCCAACAGCGCCAGCGGGGTCCGCAAGTCCTCGGGCGTCCGCAGCCAGCCGGGCCTCCGCCGAACGGGGCAGTCGCCCGCCATCACGGCCACCCCCGCCCGCGGGTCGCCTCACGTCGCATCGGGAAATGGCCACCGCGAGCACCCCAGCCAGCTCCGCGCCCCCGCTGCGCAACCGCCTCCGACCGCCTCGGGCGAGAAGAAGATGTACGTGATCGCGGGCGCCGCGGTCCTGCTCGTCGTGATCATCCTCGTCGTCGCCTCGATGTCCAAGAAGTCGGAGGAGGACTCCGGCGTCGAGAAGCGGCAGATCAAGGAGAAGATCGCCGAGGAGGCGTACAAGAACTGCAAGGCGTATCAGGTCGGCGCGCCCCACGAGTACGTCGGGCTCCTCAACCTGATTGCCGACGCGAAAGCCCAGGTCGCGGGGACCGACTGGGAGGTACGGCTTACGGCGCTCCAGAAGGAGGCCGAGGCGACCAAGCTCGCGAAGGAGAAGAGGGACCAGACCGCCGCGAAGGTCGACGAGCTGCGCGCGCGCATCGGCCAGGAGCCCAAGGCCGCGAACGGGATCAAAGAACAGCTCGAGGTGCTCCGGGGCGAGCTCACGGACGACAAGGAGCTGCAGGAGCGGATCTCGCAGGCGATCGAGGAGGCGCAGCGTGCGGCCTTCCAGTGCGAGTTCGACGAGGTGAACCAGTACGTCCAGACGAACCCGACCGACTACGAGGCCCAGATCGACAAGTACAACAAGCTGCGACAGGACGTCGAGGCCTTCCCCGAGGACTACCAGCAGCAGATGCTGCCGCAGATCGACGAGCGCATCCGCTGGGTCAAGGACGCGCGGGACAACGACGCCACGAGCCGCTGGGGGACGATCCGCGGGAACGCGGAGGCCTCCCGCCAGAAGAGGGACTACTTCTCCGCGAAGAGCGAAGTGACGAACTTCATCGAGAACGACCGCTACGCCATGTGCGGGGTCATGGAGGAGGCGCGGAGGTACCTGCGCGAGCTGGAGGAGGATGAGAAGGCCTGGAACGAGGAGCAGAGGCGGGAACGGGAGAAGCCGCCAGACCCGGGGCCAGGGCCAGGCCCGGGGCCGGGACCCGCGGCGGGGGCGATCGCCCTCTTCGACGGCGTAAACCTGCCGGGAATGCGGCGGGGCAGCACCGCGTCGTGGGAGGTCGCCGACGGGGAGCTGCGGGCCAGGCACAACACGGCCACGCCTGCGGGGGGCGACATCAATGTCAGCGACCTCATCGAGTTCCACCTGCACCCGTCCGAGAAGTGCGTCTTCGAGTTCGACGCAAAAGTCTTCAAGGTCGGATTCGGCTTCTTCCTCGGACTGCGCGCCCAGGGCACAGAATCGAAGTGGACGACGGGGGTCTGCGTCAACAACCCGTCGCTCATCACGCCCGAGGCGTGGCACCACTACCGCGTTGAGTACGACGGGGCGAGGAGCACGCTGACCGTCGACGGCGGGAGAGCGGAGAACCTGGACCTCCGCGACGCCGGCCGAGGCGCCTGCGCGCTCGGCGTCTATCCGGGCTGCGAGGTCCACTTCAAGAACATCAGCCTGCTGCAGAAGTAGCCGCCCGCCCACCCGCCGGCTACACTGTCCTCCGCGTCCCATCCGAGGAGGGTCCCCGTGTACAAGCCCGTGCGTGCGCCGCGTGGAAGCCGCATCGCATGCCGCTCCTGGCAGACCGAGGCCCCGATGCGGATGCTCCTCAACAACCTCGACCCCGAGGTCGCGGAGGACCCGGAGCGGCTGATCGTCTACGGCGGGTCGGGGCGCGCGGCGCGGAGCTGGGACTGCGTCCACGCGATCGTGCGGTGCCTCAAGAAGCTCGAAATGGACGAGACGCTCCTGGTCCAGTCGGGCAAGCCCGTCGGCGTCGTGAGGACGCACGAGATGGCGCCTCGAGTGATCCTGGCGAACTCGCTCCTCGTCCCCCACTGGGCGACCTGGGACGAGTTCCGGCGGCTCGAGGGCCTCGGCCTGACGATGTTCGGCCAGATGACCGCGGGGTCGTGGATCTACATCGGGACGCAGGGGATCCTCCAGGGGACGTACGAGACATTCATGGCCGCCGGGCGGACCCACTTCGGCGGATCGCTCGCCGGGAGGTTCGTCCTGACGGCGGGGCTCGGCGGGATGGGCGGGGCGCAACCGCTGGCGGGGACGCTCGCAGGAGCCGCGATCCTGTGCGTCGAGGTCGACCGCGCGCGGATCGAGCGGCGCGTCCGGCAGGGGTACTGCGACGAGCTGTCGGAGTCGCTCGACGAGGCCCTCGCGCGGATCCGCGCGGCTCAGCGCGGGAAGCGGGCGCTCTCGATCGGCCTCCTGGGGAACGCCGCGGAGGTCCTCCCCGAGCTCGTCCGGCGCGGCGAGATCCCCGACCTCGTGACCGACCAGACGAGCGCGCACGACGCGCTGCTCGGCTACGTCCCGGCGGGCGTCTCGATCCAGGAGGCCGCGCGGCTGAGGCGTGACGACCCGCAGGGGTACGTGAAGCGCTCGATGTCCTCGATGGCGACGCACTGCCGCGCGATCATCGACATGAAGGCGAAGGGGGCCGTCGCTGTCGACTACGGGAACAACTTGCGCGGCCAGGCCCTTCTCGCGGGCGTCGCGAACGCATTCGACTACCCGGGGTTCGTCCCCGCGTACGTCCGCCCGCTCTTCTGCGAGGGGCGCGGGCCGTTCCGCTGGGCGGCGCTCTCGGGGAGGCCCGAGGACATCTACGCGACGGACGAGGCAGTCCTCCGCGAGTTCCCGAAGGACGAGGTCCTGACGACGTGGATCCGCAAGGCTCGGGAGCGGGTGAAGTTCCAGGGGCTCCCCGCGCGGATCTGCTGGCTCGGGTACGGCGAGCGGGCGCACTTCGGGCAGGTCCTGAACTGGATGGTGAAGAAGGGGAAGGTCTCCGCGCCGATCGTGATCGGGCGGGACCACCTCGACAGCGGGTCGGTCGCCTCGCCGAACCGCGAGACGGAGGGGATGAGGGACGGGAGCGACGCGATCGCCGACTGGCCGGTCCTCAACGCCCTGCTGAGCGCGTCGAGCGGCGCGACCTGGGTGAGCGTCCACCATGGCGGCGGCGTGGGGATCGGATACTCGATCCACGCGGGGCTCGTGCTGTGCGTGGACGGCTCCAAGCTCGCCGAGAGGAAGGCGCAGCTCTGCCTGACGAACGACCCCGCCATGGGCGTCCTCCGCCACGCGGACGCGGGCTACCCGGAGGCCGTCACGTTCGCGCGCAAGCACAAGGTGCGGGTGCCGATGCTCGAGGCGCTCGCGAGGAAGCGGACGACGAAAGCGCCTGCCCAGACGCGCTGACACCCCGCGCGCCCCGCCGCCCGAGCCCCGTCACACGCAACCCGCTGCCCGAGCCCCGCCGCCCGAGCCCCGTCACCCGCTGCCCGAGCCCCGCCGCCCGCTGCACGTGCCCGTGCCCGTGCCCGACACCGTCGGCGTCGGGCACGGG
>CAZYRM010000115.1:0-20219 GCA_964649705.1 uncultured Planctomycetia bacterium | reverse complement strand
ACGAGGTCCCCCTCGTGGAGGAGGCGCTGGTCGACCTGGACGTCGTTGACGAACGTCCCGTTGCTCGAGTCGAGGTCGGAGACGCGCAGCTCGCCCTCGTAGATGTCGATCCGGCAGTGGACCTTCGAGAGGCGGATGTCGTTCAGGCGGATCTCGCACTCGTTCGCGCGGCCGACCCTGAGGGCCGTCTCGCGCGGGATGTCGATGGCCCTGCCGGCGCGCGGACCGTTGCGGAAGACGATTCGGTAGCGCACGGGTGACAACCTAGCACGCGAGTCGCCCCGCGCCAAGCGCGCTGACGTGCGGGATTCCGAATCCCGGACCCCTCCGAAATCCCACCCTCGTTCGGTTGCGGACGCGCCGAGATTTGGGTAGCCTCTCGCCGGCATGGACGCAATCACGCACGGGCTCGTCGGCGGTCTCATCGCGCGCCTTGGTCCCACGGAGAAGCTCGGCGGCTCCGCGACCGCGGTCTGCGCGGTGTCGGCGGTGCTCCCCGACCTCGACTACGCCCTCCTCCTCGCGGGGCCCGGCGCCTACTACTGCCACCACCGCGAGGCGACGCACTCGCTGGTGGCGGGGATCGTCTTCGCGACGATCATCGCGGCGCTCGCGGTCGCCGCGACCGGAAAGAAGGCCTTCGGGACGTTTTGGGGCCTCGCGCTCGCCGGGTTCCTTTCGCACGTCCTCCTCGACGCGCTGACGCCGTTCGGGACGCTCGCCTTCTTCCCGTTCTCCGACCGTCGCCTCGCGGGCGACGTGCTCTGCCTCGTCGATCCCTGGCTCTCATGCATCGCCTTCGGCGCGACGGCCATCGGCTTCTCGCCGCGGCACCGAGCGCGCGCGGCCCTGTTCGGCCTCGCCCTCGTCGTCGGGTACGTGGGGGGGTGCTTCGGCGTGCGCCAGCTCGCCCTCGAGAAGACACAGGAGGAGGCGAAGGGGATTCAGGGGAAGTCGCGGATCGAGGTCCTGCCCGTGCCGATGCTTCCCTTCGTCTGGCACGGCGTCGTCGACGCGAAGGCCGCCTACTACGTCTTCGAGGTGCGCGGCTCGAAGTCGACGCTCGTTCGCGTCCTGACGAAGGCCGTCGAGACGCCCTGGGTGCAGAAGGTGAGGAAGGACCCCTTCGCGGAATCGTTCTTTAAGGCGACGCGGTTTCCGGTGATCGAGGACACCGTGGACGAGTTCGGCCACCACATTGCCGTCCACGACCTCGGCCTGGAGCTGGCCACGGGGCGGCGGCTGTTCGTGCTGAAGGCGGACCTCGATCCGATGAACGACGAGATCGTGCAGATCCAGGTGCTCCTCAGGGACGCGGCCGCGCCGGCGAAGTAGGCCTCTCGCGGGCCCGCTCCGCGACCGCTGCGTTCGCCCGCTTGCCGGGCCCGTAGCGCGTCGGATATCCTCGGTGAGGCTGAGGAGAGCCCCATGCCCGACACCGACTCCGCGGTCCGCGAGGAATGGGCCCGCGACGTCCAGGTCCTGCGCGAATGCCGTGCGCTGCAGAAGCAGGTCGCGGCCCTCGGCCTGCAGTTCCCGATCCTGGACCTCCTCGTGGCCCGGGGGCGCCTCGGCCGCGACATTGCGCGGCGGGGTCTCCCGCCCGAGTACCGCTTTCCCGGCGACCCGTGCACGAGGCACCCGGAGGCGCGCGTCCTCGCGCGCGTGCGCGCGGCGGGGAGCATCACGGAAGAGGTCTGGCGAACGGTGGAGGCGGCGCTTCGCGGGTTCGCCAGGCTGAAGGTCCCGGCCACGACCGTGGGGCTCCTCGTCCGGATGGGCCACCTCCGGCCCGCCGACCTGGCCGGGATCGAACGGGAGATCGACGGCGAGGACGACGCCGGGCGCGACGCCCCGCCGGAGCCGGGGGTGCGGGGATGAAGCAGTTCACGACCGGGTACTGCGGGGCGTGCGAGGCCCAGGTGACCCGGACCGGGCGCGACGGCGGGACCGGGCCGGACGGCGTCCTCTACTGCGACGAGTGCCGCAGGATGTTGCTCCTCATGCAGGAGCAGCGCCACCCGGGGAGCACGCCCGCCGCGCCGCGACCCGTCGTTCATCCAGCCCGCCCCAAGCCCGGGGCCGCGTCGCGCCCCGTCGTCTCTCCCGACCGACCCAAGCCCGCGGCCGCGTCGCGTCGCGACTCGGCGCCGCGCGCCGCAGCGAGCCGCCTCAAGCCTCTCGGCATCGGCGCCGCGATCCTCGGGGTCGCCCTGGCGGGCCTCTGGTGGACGAATCGGTCGACCGGCCGCCCGGACGCGCCGCCGTCGCCCCCGGCCGCGGCCGACGTCCCCCCGAGGGCCACGGCGCCCGTGCCGGTAGCATCCTCCGCCCCAACCCCTCTCGATCCCGCTCCGCAGCCTGCGGAACCCGTGCGCCCGCCCGACCCGTCGCCTGCGGAGCCCGCGCCGCCCCTGGAGCCGCCCCCGGCGGAGCCCGCGCCTCCGACCGAGCCGCCACCGGCGGCCGACCCGCCCCCCTCCGCCGACTCGATCCGCGCGGACGACCTGGCGGGACTCCGCGCCGTCGAGGGCAGGTCGGCGAGCGTGGCCGGGGTGGTGACGCGCGCGGCCGCCGCGCCCAGCGGCAAGGTCTTCTTCATCAACTTCAGCGACGACCGGGACGGTTTCGTAGCCGTCATCTTCCAGAAGAAGCTCGCCGACTTCGAGGCGCGATTCGGATCCGACCTGCCGGGCGCCCTCGCGGGGAAGTCGGTGATCGTGCGGGGGAAGGTCTCTACCTACCAGGGGCGCCCGCAGATGGTCCTCGAGGAGCCCTCGCAAATCGAGGTGAAGTGAGCCCCGTCTCAGGGACGGGGCGCGGCCGTGGGGGCCTTCGCGTCCATCGTGCGGAGCACCTCCTCCGCGGCGCGTCCCGCGGCCCCCGGCGGGCCGAGCTTCGCACGCACGGCGGCGAGGTCCTGGCGGACCTGCTCGAGCCGTCCCTCGCCGAACATCCGCGCCGCCTCCGAGGCGAGCTTCTCCGCGGTGCAGTCGTTCTGCATCAGCTCGGGGACGACCTTCCGTCCCGCGAGGATGTTCGCCATGGCGAACGTGTCGGTGCGAATCAGGGGGCCGAGCGTCCAGGCGGTGAGCAGAGAGACCCGGTAGAAGACGATCATCGGTGTGCCGAGCATGGCGGCCTCGAACGTCGACGTGCCGCTCTTGACGAGGAGGAGGTCGCTTGCGCGCATCAGCTCGTGCGTGAGGCCCTGGACGGCGCGGATCGGCGGCTGGACCCATGCCGGATCGACCCCGGCGGCGCACCCGAGCACGAACTCGGTCCCCGGCAGCTCTCTCGCGATCCGCGAGGCGGCCTCCCTCAGGATGGGGAAGTGTCGCTGGAACTCCTTGCGGCGGCTCCCCGGAAGGAGGCCGACGAGGCGGGTTCCGGGTGCCACGCCGATGGCCTTGCGGGCCTCCTCGCGCCCTGGCACGGCGTCGAGGCGCTCGACGAGGGGATGGCCGACGAAGACGGCGTCGACGCCGCGCTGTCGGTAGAACTCCTCCTCGAACGGGAAGATGACGAGCATGCGATCGACGAGGCGCTTGACCGTTGCAACGCGCCCTTCTCGCCACGCCCAGAGCTGCGGCGATATGTAATAGACGAGCGGCACGTCCTGGTCCTTGACCCGCTCGGCGAACCGAAGATTGAAGTCGGGGTAATCGATGAGGACGACGACGTCGGGGTGTTCGCGTCTCAGCGCGGCGAGGAGGACGTGGTAGCTCCTCGAGTAGGCGCCGAATCGCTGGAGGGTCTCGAAGATCCCGACGGTGGCGTGCGGCGTCGTGTCGACGACGACCTCGGCCCCCGCCGCGGCCATCCGTGGGCCTCCGCCGCCCACGACGCGCAGGCCGGGCCTTCGGGCCTTGAGCTCCCGGACGAGCAGGGCCCCGTGCTCGTCCCCGCTGGCCTCCCCCGCGATGATGAAGAGTGTGCTCATCGGCGCGGCTCAGACCGCCCGATCGATGGAGGCCACGCCGGCATGCGTGTCGATGTGGACGATGACATCGCGCAGGAGACCCATGCCGATCGTCCCTCGATTCACCTTCACAAGGACCGCTCGCGTCTGGCGCCGACGGCCGAGCCAGATGACCGTGCCAAGGGCGACAGGGAGACGCGCGATGGAGCCGTCGGCAAGCTCGCCCTCCTCCATTCGGAGTGGTTCGGAGAAGCCCAGACGAGCCGCCGTCTCGGGATCCAGCGTGAATTCACCGGTGGAGCCGGTATCCAACGCCACGGCTACGGATTCCCCACTCTGGGCCATGACCTCGAAGACGATCTCGTCGCCCAGGATGTTCCCGTCCAGCCGGCTCACAAGCGGACGCTTCTGGGGAAGCGATTGGGGATTCCAATCCGGAGCATGAAGATGAAGTGTCCCCTGGGAAGGGGCAGGAGCTGATCATCCGCGTCGGCTTGGGTGGCTCCGAAGGCGAACCTTCCATCGACGACATCAATGGCCACATACTGGCCGTGATGCTGGCGCCGCTCCGCTTCGGAGACCTTCTCGTTGAAGATCCGCCTGCCCTCAGATGTGATCCACGCCTGCTGTTCCGGTGTGAGAGTACGGAAGGTCGTAGGTGATGTCTTGCTCTCCATGTGCTTAGGCTATGCCGGCAGCGAGCGCAAGTCAACGCTCCGTCCTGCCCGGCAGAGGTTCCCCGGTCGTCTTACGAGAGGGCCGACTCGCGGATGGCGCGGAGGATGAGGTCGGCCGTCCGCATTGCGCGGAGGCCGTGGTCGCCGGGGACGAGCGGGGGCGTGCCGGCCGCCACCGCGCGCACGAACGACTCGTCCTCCAGCCGCAGCGGCTCCGTGTCAGCGGGGAACTTGAACTCCTCCATCGAGAGGAGGCCCGACTTCATGAAGGCGATCCGCTCCGCCAGCGTCTTCGGCGGAGTCGCCGCGATCGACGACGGGTCCTTCCCCTGGAGCGCCGGCCCGGGGCGATAGATCACCGCGTGGCGCGCCTGGTAGTCGAGCGACGTGTACTGGTCCTTCGAGAAGAAGCGGATCTTCCGCATCTCCTTGTCGCTCACCCGGCTCGCCGTCACGTTCGCCACGCAGCCGTTCTCGAAGACGATCCGCGCGTTCGCGATGTCCTCCCCGCGGCCCAGCACCGAGACGCCCGTCGCGTCCACCCGCGCCACCTCCGACCCCGTGAAGTGCAGGATGATGTCGATGTCGTGGATCATCAGGTCCATCACGACGTCGAGGTCCGTCGAGCGGAATGAGAATGGCGCCAGCCGGTGGCACTCGATGAACCGCGGCTCGACGATCTTCCCCGAGAGGGCCTGCACGGCGGGGTTGAAGCGCTCCACGTGCCCCACGGCGAGCGTCGTGTGGTTCTCGTGGGAGAGGGAGACCAGCTCCTCCGCCTCCTGGAGCGTCTTCGCGAGCGGTTTCTCGACGAGGACGGGGATCCGCTTCGACAGGAACTCCCGCGCGACGGCGCAGTGGTGGACCGTCGGGACCGCGATAATCGCCGCGTCGACGAGGCCGAGGACCTCGCGGTGTCCCTTGAACCACGGGGCGCCGTGCTTCTCCGCGATGGCGCGCGCGCGCGCGCCGTCGACGTCCGCCACCGCGGCGAGCGTCGCCCCCTCGATGGATGCCGCGATCCGCGCGTGCTCCTTCCCCAGGTGCCCGACCCCCACGACCCCAACGCGAACAGGCTTCATCGGAACTGTCACGAATGGAGCCCGGCCACTTGGGACTCTGTTGCGCGGTTGCGAGTTGAGAACTGAGAATTCACTTCTGATCCCTGCGGAACGCCTCGCGGGCGCGGCCCTGGCGTCCGTCCTCGGTCGCGTGCATGAACTCCACGAGGTGCGTCACCTCGGGCGTCATCAGCTTCTTCGCCTCGAGCTCCTGGAACGCCTGCTTGCGCGTCAGCCCGCTCCGCCAGATGATCTTGTACGCCTCCTTGATCGCCTGCACCCGCTCCTTGGTGAAGCCGCGGCGGTGGAGACCCACGTTGTTCAGGCACCGGACCCGCGCCGGGTTCCCCTCCACCGTGAGATACGGCGGGACGTCGTGGACGATGCGCGACAGCCCCCCGACGAAGGCCTTCTCGCCGACGGTGACGAAGTGGTGGATCGCCGCCATCCCGCCGAACGTGGCGTGCTTCTCCACCTTCACGTGCCCGCCGAACTGGCAGGCGTTCGCCACCACGATCCCGTCCTCGAACTCGCAGTCGTGGGCGATGTGGCAGTACGCCATAATCAGGTTGGCGCTCCCGATCCGCGTGGTGTTCCCGCCCTTCTCCGTCCCGCAGTTGATCGTGACGTACTCGCGGATGATCGTCTTCTTCCCGATCGTGAGGTAGACCATCTCGCCGTGGAACGTCAGGTCCTGCGGGATCGTCCCCAGGCTCGCGTAGGGGAAGACGTTGCACTCCTCGTCGATCGTCGTGCGCCCCTCGATCGTCGCATGGTGCCCGATGCGGCATCCGCGGGCGATCTTAACGCTCGGGCCGATGATGGCGTACGGCCCGATGTCGACCTCGCGGTCGATCTCGGCTCGGGGGTCCACGATCGCCGTGTTGTGGATCATTCGGGGCGCTCCGTCATCTCCGGGTCGACGAGCATGAACTTGAGGTAGGCCTCCGCGACGAGCCGGTCGTCCACGAGCGCGCGCGCGAAGACCTCGCCCGTGCGGCTCTTGAGCTTCAGCGTCTCTGCCTCGATCCGGAGCTGGTCGCCCGGCACGACCGTCTTCCTGAGCTTGACCTTGTCCATCGAGAGGAGCACGGCCAGCTTCCCGTGGTTCTCCGCCTTCCTCATGAGCAGCGCCCCCGCGAGCTGCGCCATCGCCTCGAGCTGGAGCACCCCCGGCATGATCGGGCGGCCGGGGAAGTGGCCGTTGAAGAACGGCTCGTTGATCGTCACGTTCTTGATCCCGATCGCCCGCTTCCACCCGTCGCTCTCGATCACCCGATCGATCAGCAGGAACGGGTAGCGGTGGGGGAGGGTCTTCATGATCTCCCGGACGTCGAGGACCGTCTCCGTGCGCGCCGGCTTCGGGCCCCCCTCGAGCCGCTTCCTGAGCTCCTTCGCCATCTTCAGGTTCGTCGAGTGGCCGCTCTTCACCGCGATCACGTGCGCGCGGAGGGCCGCGCCGACCAGCGAGAGGTCTCCCAGCAGGTCGAGCACCTTGTGCCGGACGAACTCGTCCTTGTAGCGCAGGTCCGTCTTCACCACGCCGCTCGCGTCGTCGACGACGATCGTGTTTTCGACGTTCGCCCCCTTTCCCAGCCCCTGGGCCAGGAACTGGTTGATCTCGCTCGAGAGGCAGAACGTCCGCGCCCCCTGGATCTCCTTCGCGTAGGACTCCTCGTTCACCTTGAGCGTGACGTGCTGCGCGCCCAGCACGGGGACGGGGTAGGTGAGCGTGTAGCTCACCGTGAGCTCCTCGGCCGGGACGGCGATGAGGGAGACGTCGTTCTCGACGACGTGGACGGCGTCGCGGAGCGTGAGCTGGCGGAGGGGTGCGTCCTGGTCGAGCACGCCGGCCTCGCGCAGGACCTTGGCGAAGGCCGCGGCGCTCCCGTCGCCGACGGGGACCTCCTGGGCGTCGAGCTCGATCTCGAGGTTGTCGATCCCGCAGCCGTGGATCGCCGAGAGGAGGTGCTCGACGGTGTCGACGTCGGCGCCGTCCTTCGACAGGCAGGTGCGGCGGAAGCGCGTTACGGCGTGGTCGCACGTCGCGGGGAGGCGCGGGCGGTTCGGGAGGTCGACGCGGACGAACGTCACCCCCGTGCCGGGCAGGGAGGGCAGGAACCGCAGCTTCGCTCGAACGCCCGAGAAGAGCCCGGGGCCGGACAGCTCAGCGGGCGTCCGAATCGTTCGCTGGGTCTTTCTCAAGGCTCTCCACCCTGGCCGAAAGCTCCGCGAGCCTCTCGCGGAGCCGCTTAACCTCGTCGACGAGATCGGGGACGCGACGGAGACGGGCCTGGAAGCGCAGCTCGGCGGCGTGGTCCTGGGCGGGGTTGCCGAGGAGGACGAGCCCCGGAGGGACGCTCTTCGTGATCCCGGTCTTCCCCGCGGCGGTCACGCCGTCGCCGATCCGGATATGGCCGTTGACGCCGACCTGCCCCGCGAGGGTGACGCCCTTTCCGACCTGCGTGCTCCCCGCGATCCCGACCTGGGCGCACAGCACGCTGCCTTCCCCGACCTCGACATTGTGGGCGATCTGGACGAGGTTGTCAATTTTGGCCCCCCGCGCGACCACCGTCCTCCCGAAGCGCGCGCGGTCGATCGTCGTGTTCGCGCCGATCTCGACGTCGTCCTCCAGGACGACCGTCCCGGTCTGCGGGATCTTCTCGAGCCTCCCGGCGACCGGGACGTACCCGAATCCGTCGCTCCCGACCACCGCGCCGGGCTGGAGGATCACCCGGTTCCCGAGGATGACCCCCTCGCGGACGCAGGAGAACGGGTAGAGGAGGCAGTCCTCCCCGACCACCGCATCGTGGCCGACGTAGGCATGGGCTCGGATCGTCGTGCGACTCCCGATGCGCGCCCCCGCCTCCACGACGGCGAGCGGCCCGACGGAGACGCCCTCGCCGAGCGTCGCCGAGGGGTCGACGACGGCGGTGGGGTGGACCCCCTCGGTGCGCGGGACGCCCTCGGGGGCGAACATCGCGGAGACCGACATGAACGCGCGCGACGGGTCGGCGACGCGGATGGCCGCGATGGGGGGCTTCGGCGCGCCGGGGACGACGAGGACGGCGGCGGCCTTCGTCGCGGCGAGGAGCGAGCCGTACTTGCCGTTCGCGAGGAATGTGACCTCGTCCGGCCCCGCTTCGCGCAGGCCGGCGACTCCGCGGACGCGGACGGACGGATCGCCCTCGAGCGTCCCTCCGACCTCCGCCGCGATCTCCCCGAGCGTCCTGTCCATCAGGTCTCCTCCGACCAGCAAGCTGGCCCTGCCAGGCAAGGAGCCCCGCCCCGCCCTGTGGGGTGGCCCAGGTCTACTTCGCGTTGAGCTGCTGCGTGATGATCGCGGTCAGGTCCATCGTGGGGGAGGAGTAGAGGACGTTCCGCATGTTCACGCGCTTGTTCGCGCTCTCCTCCGACTTCTCCTCCAGGCGCGGCGTCTCGACCTTGAAGATCAGCGTGTACCCCTGCTCCGCCGCGTAGGCGTCGACCTGGTCGCGGATGGCATTGTAGATCTTCGCGGTGTTCTCGTTGATCCGCTTCAGCGTGATCGCCTTCCAGCGCTCGCTCTTGAACTTGCGGAGCGTGTCCTTCTGGAGCAGGAGCTCCTCCTTCTCCAGGCGGAGCGCGGAGTTCGGCTCGAGGATCTGGATCTCGGCCATGAGATCCTTCATCTCCTTCTCGATGCCGTTGATCTCCTCCTGGGCCGCCGTCTTCTCCTTCTCGACCTCCGCCTCGAACTGCTTCGCGACGGCGTAGTTCGAGAAGACCTCCTTGACGTTGACCACGCCGACGCGCAGGCCGGCTTCGCCCTGCGAGTACGACACGTTGGCCTGGCCGACCAGGACGGCCGCGACGGCCGCGAGCGCGATCACCGCGATGAATCCGTTCCGCATTTCTGCTCCTTTCCCCAGCTCCGTGCTTGACTATCCAGGTCACAATGATGATCAGTCCCCTTCCCCTTCCCGTTCCCCTTCCCTTTCCCAGCGTGTTCTGACAGGCCGGGAAAGGGAAGGGGAACGGGAAGGGGAAGGGGTCCGGTCACTAGTAGTAATACCCCAAATTCAAGTGGAACACCTGCTCGTCGTCGTCCACCTCTTTCTTGAGGGGGAAGCCGAAGTCGAGCGCGATCGGGACCTGGCCGAGCTGCGGGATGGTGAACCGCAGTCCGAACCCCGCCGTGACGCGCCAGGTCTCCCAGCCCAGCAGGCCCCACTCCTTCTCCACGTCCCCGGTGTCGATGAAGAGGGCCCCCCGGATGATGTCGGTCTTGCGGTCCTGGAGCTCCGTCCGGTAGATCGGGAAGGTGTACTCCGCGCCCAGCGTCGCGAGGGCGTCGCCGCCGACCGCGTACCCGCCCTCCTTGGGGCTGACCGTGCGGAAGGAGAGGCCGCGGAGGGTCCCGGAGCCGCCCGCGTAGAACCGCTCGAAGAGCGGCGTGTCCTCGTCGGTCCCCCACGGCTGCGCCCAGCCGAGCGTCGTGCGGAACGCGAGGACGTGCTTGCCGCCCGTGTCGGTCGTGTAGGCGGTCATCAGGTAGTCCGCGTCGAAGACGAGCTTGTTGTACTGGTAGTCCCCGCCGATCAGCCCCGCGTTCTCGAGGCCGAGGTAGAGCTTGTAGCCGCTCGTTGGGAAGATCGGGTTGTCCTTCACGTCGTACGAGATCGACGGCCCGATCGTCTGGAGGAGGCTCTCACCGGCGACCTCCAGCACCTGTGGGGGCGCGAAGTCGCTGACGCCCGTGACCTTGATCCCCTCCGCCCGGAGGTTCAGCCCGACCACGATCCCGTTCTCGAAGCGGTAGTCGAGCCCCGTGTACCCGCCCGTCCGCTCCTCATCGTACTTGCTCCGCTCCGTCTGGTAGTGGAAGAAGCCGACCCCGAGGCCGACGGGCCAGTCCAGGAAGTACGGCTCCTTGAAGTCGATTGCGTAGCGGCTCCGGTTCTGCCCCGGCTGGACGGTGATCTTGAGGTTCTGCCCCGCCCCCGCGAAGGCCGTCCCGTCGATGACGTCGGTCAGCGAATGGGGGAGGTCGGTGATGTCGAAGTTCCGCTGCTGCAGCTCGAGGAGGCCCAGGAACCCGAAGTTCGAGCTGTACCCGCCTCCGAAGCGGATGGAGCCCGTGGACCCCTCCTTCAGCTCGACGATGAGGTTCTTGAGCTGCGGGTCCTCGGAGTCCTCGATCCGGTAGAGGACCTCCTCGAAGTACTGCGAGTTCTGGAGGCGCTCGATCCCGCGGCGCATCTTCTTGAGGTTGAAGATCTCCCCGGGGAAGAGGGGCATCTGCCGGCGCGCGACCTTGTCCATCGTCTTCGAATTCCCGACGAAGTCGACGCGCCCCACGCTGAACTGCCCGCCCTCGGTGACCTTGTAGACCAGCTTGAGCTGCCCCACTTCCTCGGTGAGCTGCGGCTTGACGTCGATCGAGGTGTCGACGTACCCCTGCTCGCCGTAGAGCTCGCGCACGCCGCGGACGTCGCCGTCGACCTTGCGCCCGACGAAGAAGTCTCCGGGGTGCATCTGCATCGCGCCGTAGCACTGCTCGATCGTGAAGAGCGTGTTCCCCTCGACCCGGATCTCCTTGATCTGGTACCGCACCCCCTCGTCGACGTGGATGACGACGGTGACCTCGGTCTTGTCGGTGTTGTAGCGGACGTCCTCGACGGCGGCCTGGGCGTCGAGGAACCCCTCCGAGCGGTAGAACGCCTTCACGCGCTCGACGTCGTCCTGGAGGTTCTCCTCCTCGAACGGGTGGCTGGCGTACCAGGCGTTCTCCTGGGTCTTCATGACGTCGATGAGCGTGTGGTCCTCGAACGCGGCGTTCCCCGTCGTGTCGATCAGCTCGACGGTGACGCGGGGCCCCTCGCGGATGGCGAGCTCGATCTGGACGCCGCCGGGGACCGGCTTGACGACCTCGGAGACGTCGACGAAGTTGTACCCCTTCTCCTTGTACTTCTTCTTGATGGAGTCCATGTCGACCTGGAGCAGGTACCGGGAGAAGAGGTCTCCGACGCGGAGGCGGAACTCCTTGAGGAGCGTGGAGTCGTCGAACTCCTTGTTCCCCTCCATCTCGATGGCCTGGATGACCTGGCTTTCCTCGACGATCAGGGTGAGCTTGAGGCCGCCCTCAACGAGCTCCTCGGTGAACTGGATGTCGCTGAAGAAGCCGCTCTTGTAGAGGCGCTGGATGTCTTCCTGGAAGGTGTCCCGGTTGAAGACGGCGCCTTCCTTGGTCTGGAGGCGGGAGAGGATGAGGGCGCGGTCGTAGCGCTGGAGCCCCTGGAGGTCGATCTGTCGGACGATGATGTCCTGGGCCTGGGCGGCGGAGCCCGCCAGGAGGAGGAGTGCGAGCCCCCCCAGGGCCGCCAGACACGGAATGTGGCGGTTCCCGCCCTCTCTCAAGAGTCACCCTCCTTCAGGAAACTCGGCACTATACGGATGCGTCTTGAGCCCCACAAGCAAAATCCTCCCCCGCGGGACCGTCCTTCGGACACGTCCGGGCTTGTCCCCCAAGGGGTTACGTCGATCCCTTGCGCCGGCGCCAGGGGGGCCGAACTGGGGCCTGGGACGGATGATCCGGACGTGAAGGGCCGCACCCGCCGCCTCCCCGGGCGGACGCCCCGCGCCGCCCGCCGGGACTACTGGAGATTCCAACGCCGCGGCATCGTCGGCGCCGGAATTGGCGACGGTGGCCGCGCCTATCTCGTTGGCGGGACGTCGATGGCCTGAATGAGCCTGCGCATGTCGTCCGCGACGCGCTTTTGGTCCCACACGATCATGGCGTTGGCCGCGGCATCGTATTCGAGGCGTCCGATCGGGGCGTCCCTCGGCGCGCCTGGAGGGCGAGTCAGCATGTTCTCGAAGGCCTGAAGAAGGGTGAACGGCTTGGGCTTCTCAGACGGTGGCCGGCCCACTCCGTTTGAGGTGATCCGAGCCTTCAGGTACGTGTCCGGTCGCATGTGCTCGAAGAAGAACAGGTACATCACGATCGGTTGCATGGAAGGATGACCCACGCGTAGGACGCGTCCTCCATCCTCCTCCATCAATTCGTATCCCGCCGTCTTCACGACCGCACTGAGCGCCCGCATCCACGGCACGTCGGTGAAGCGCATCGTGACCTCGCCCTTGACGTCCGGATCGACGATGACGGTTGCGCCAGCATGTTTGGCCAGCGTGTGGATGACCTCGCCGAGGTCGGCGCGCTTGAACTCCATCGTCACGCGCGGCGGCTTCTCCACGATGAACCGCGCGCCGTTCATGCGCACGACGCACCGGGCCAGGTCCGCGGCCCGCTCGATCGCCTCCCTGTAGTGAAGCTTCTGGAAGTTGACGCTGATCTTGTCCTCGATCCCTGCGTCCACCACGATCGTCTTCTGCACGTGCTCGGCGATCCAAGCGAGGACCTCGTGGATGGGCGTCTCCTTAAACTCGACGGTGATCCTCTCGTTGCCATCGACCGGCGCCTGGGACGCGCCCCCGGAGAGCGGGTCCGTCCTCGGACGGCTCTTCCCGTCCACTCCGGTCACGTCCTCGGGGCGAGGCGCATCGGCCATGCGCGAGGTAGCGGTCGTGCGGGCACGGTGCGCACAGCAACCCGAAGGGAGCAGGAGCGCGGCGGCGCAGAGGATCGGGATGCAGCGCATTGCGGTCATCTCTCCAGGAGTCCCTCGATCGTTGGGAGGCAGGACTCTCTATGACCGATCGCGATCCTCGACCTTGCGTACACGGTCCTTGAGCCCCTTCATCTCGACCGCGAGTGTCTGCATCTGGGTGCCCAGGCCATGCATCGCCTCGATCAGCCCCTTGGATGTGGCCTCCTGCCGCTTCATCCTTGCGTCCATCCTCGTCAAGTCCCGCGCGAGCACCTGCAGCACCCTCGTTGTCTCCTTGTGCCACTCTCCAGATTCGCGCATCCACGCTTCCGTGTGCGCCAGCTGTTTTTCGTGGCGCACCGAGTCCTGACGGAGCTGGTTTGCCACAGCCCAGATTGCCGCGACCATGTCGCCGTTGCCCGAGACGCTGTCCATGGCGTGCTACCCCAACGTCGGCCGGTTGAAGCTATCACCTGACCCCCACGGGGTCAACAAGGCTGGTGAAGAGAGAGTCAACTCTCGTGCCAGACCTCGTGTTGCGGAGGTGCGTGCTCGCAACCTCTGTGGGAAGCGCCGGATGGAACGGTTGTTGTTGATCCGCCAGACTCTGAGGCAACCAGGAAAGTGCTGGAAAACCCAGCAGCGAGGGATCGTCGGTGCTGGAAATGGCGACGGTAGCCTCCTCGCGCGGTTCGCTCACCTTGCGAGGATGGCCTCGATCCGATCCGCCACCGGCTCCAGTGACTCGGACTGGCCGAGCGGGCGGCAGGCGGAGAGAGTCTCCGAGGGCACCGGGCCTCAGCGGTCGCGTAGCCGATCGAGCGCCCTGGTGGCCGCCTCGCGAATCTGGGGCGAGTCCGCCCTGCCAGCCTCGGAGAGCGCTTGCTCGACTTCGGGTGTAGATGTGCCTAGCTTGGCAATGTCCTCGATGGCTCGAATCCGGCTCAGCTCCACCGTTGACTCGCGGACGACGACGAGGAGCATCGGCAACAGATCAGGCCCCCCGGCGCCCACGTCCATCAGGGCGAGGGTCGCCTGATGACGAACGTCCGGCGCCTCGTCCTTGATCGCCTCCTTGAGGGAGGGGGCGGATTCCAAGGCCGACTCTCCCAGCCGCCCCAGTGCCACAACGATCGCGAGGCGCAGCCGAGTGTCCGTCGCGGGGAGGAGTGAGGAGAGCTCCTTCGCCACCTCGGCTCCCCGGTCGCCGATGGTCCCTCGCTCGCCCATCACACCCAGGGCCCCCACCGCGCTCGATCGAGTCGGGGACCTCGGATCCTTGCTCACGGCGACGAGCGCCGTGATCGCCTTCGAATAGGAAGCTCCTACGCCCGACAGGCCATAGCAGGCCGACTGTGCAACGACAGGTTCCGGATCCTGCAGGGCCTCCACCAGGACAGGACCGCACCGAGCAGGGTCCGCTCCCGATCTTCCAAGCGCCTTGCAGATCCAACTCCGGACCTCCGGACTCGGGTCTTTCGCCGCTCGAAGCATGCCATCGATCGCGTCCTTCGAGTTCGGCCCCATCCGGAAGAGCGCCATTGCCACGAGAGCGCGGACCCCAGGGTCGACATCCGCGAGCGCATCCGAGACAGGCCCGGCCAGCTTCCCGTCGAGCGACTGGAACCTGCGGAGGGCATCAGCGGCTTGCGCTCGTCCCTGCACGTCCTCACCGCGGAGTTGGACCACCCAATCCTCCGCCGTGCGGCCATCGATTGTCTCCGCCTCCTGCGCACGGCATTGGCCAACGAGCCCGGCCACGGCGAGCAGGATTAGCAACGCGTGCCTCATCGCGATTCACTCCCTCGTCGATCGCCCGCGCAGGAAGGTATCGCACAACCCTGGCGCGCGCAAGCCGTCGTGGCCCCTCCAAGAGCCCCACGTCATGAAGGGAGGGAGAGTAGGAAGCGGACGGAGGAAGCCGGGGGAGGCCACTTCCACAGCCGTGGATCGAAGCTGAACGGCCGACCCGCTCCGATCGAGAGCCTCTTGAAGTTCTTATGCAGCGGGTTGATCAGGTAGTTGAAGAGGCCGGGAATGAGCACCGACGGCACCCGGAGCACGACAGACCCCTGCTGCGCGGCCCATCGCGATCCGATGTCCCGGGTCACCCCCAGGGCGCGATGCTCGCACCAATCGCGGGGGAGGGTCTTGAGGGAGAGCGTCCGGACGACTCGGACCGGAATCTCGACCGGCGTTGCGATGTAGCGGTACCGACGAGCAGCGCTCTGCAGGTGGACGAGTTTCTCGAGGGCGGCGAGCGCGAGAGACTCGCTCGTGTACACGATCGCCGTGCCCCGGTGATTCCAGCGCCCGCCATACAGCCGCGCGCCTTCGCCTGTGAAGCCCGTCGCCGCGTGACGCTGCTTGTCAATGCGCCACGCGACAATCAAGGAAGGACCCCGTGCTCAAGCTGCCCCAGCAGGTCCTCGACCTCCCTGGCGCCGACCTCCGTCCGGAGGAGATCGAGGGGGACGCGGTCTCCCAGCCCGACCTGGGGGGCATGGAGCCACTGGCGAGCGAGCTCCTCATCCTCGAGGACCTCCTCAGCGAACGAGAAGATCCGGGCGATCCGGTACAGCCGATCGCTCTCGTTCAACCCAAGCGCGCGTCGGGACTTCCCTCGGAGACGGCTCACGGACTTGGAGCTCATGCCGAGGAGGGCTGCCATCTCGGGGTCGGTGAGACGGATGGCGTGCTTGACGCGGTCGATTGCGTCCTTCGGCAGCCCCTTGACGATCAGGTCGTTGAGCTCGGAGGGACTGGCGCTGTTCCCCACGTGCGCCTTGGGTGCGAACAGGAGCTGAACCAGTCCCGTCTCCGACATGTACGTCTCCAGACAGTTGTCTATAGTATGCTGGACAGATGGTATGACGTCAACTCCGGCGAGACGGGCATCCTGACCCGGGAGCGCGATGGCGTGCCCTGGGGCCGAGGACGGGCCGATGCGCGGCCCCTACTGCCCCTCGCGGCGGGCGGCGAGGTTCTCGAAGCGCATGTAGTCGCGCAGGAAGGCGAGGTTCACGGTGTCCGTCGGGCCGCTGCGGTTCTTGGCGATGATCGACTCGCAGACCCCCGGCGCCGTCGTCTTGTCGTTGTAGACCTCGTCCCGGTAGAGCATCAGCACGACGTCGGCGTCCTGCTCGATCGCGCCGCTCTCACGGAGATCCGCCAGCTTCGGGCGGTGGTCGTCGCGGCGCTCCACCTCGCGGGAGAGTTGGGAGAGGGCGATCACCGGCACCTGCAGCTCCCGCGCGAGGTGCTTCAGCGACCGGGAGATGATCGCGATCTCCTGCTGGCGGCTCTCGGCGTTCTTCTGCTCCATGAGCTGGAGGTAGTCGATGACGACGAGCCCGATGTCCTTCTCCGCCTTGAACCGCCTCGCGCGCGCGCGGATCTCCAGCACCGAGAGCGACGTCGAGTCGTCCAGGAAGATCGGCGCCTCGTAGAACGCCCCCGCCGCCAGGAGGAGCTTCTGCCAGTCCTCCGTGCTGATCAGGCCCTTGCGCAGGTTCCAGGAGCTGATCCGCGCGTGGGCGCAGAGCATGTTCTGCGCGATGTTCTGCTGGTCCATCTCGAGAGAGAAGAAGAGGACGCCCTTCTTCTCCACGAGCCCGACGTGCTCCACGACCCGCATCACGAAGCTCGTCTTCCCCATCCCGGGGCGCCCCGCGATGATGATGAGCTGCGAGGGGTGCATCCCGCCGCCGAGCGCGTCATCGAGCTCGAAGAACCCCGTCGCGAGCCCCGTCAGCCTCCCGCGGCGGTCGTGGATGTCGCTGATCTTCTTGATCGCCTGCTTCAGGATCTCGCCGATCTGCAGGTCGCGGCGGTCCCCCTTCCGCTGGACGACCTCGAAGATCGAGCGCTCGGACATCTCGAGCAGCTCGTCGGTCTCCATCGTGGGGTGGTAGATCTCCCGCTCGATGAGCGAGACGGTGGAGAGGAGCTTCCGCTTGACCGCCGCCTCGCGGACGATCCGGGCGTAGTACTCGGCGTTCGCGGGGGAGGGGACCGCCTCCATGACCTGGGCGATGTACTCCGCCCCGCCGACGCGGGCGAGCGCGTCCCTCCGCGCGAGCTCGTCGTGGAGGATGACGGCGTCCAGCGGCTTCTTCATCTCGAAGCAGCGGACGAAGATCTCGTAGAGGAGCTGGTTGGCGGGGGAGTAGAAGCTCTGGGGATCGACGAGCGAGACGACGTCGCCCATCGCCTCGTTGTCGAGCAGGATCGACCCGAGCAGGCAGAGCTCCGCCTCGAGGTTCTGGGGGAGCTGCCGCTCGGGGCGCAGTTCGGTGGCCATGGTCGGCGCCGTCCGAGGGGGGCCGGGGGGACGCGTCCGCTTATTCGCTCTTCTCGGCCTTCTCGGCCTTCGTCTCGCGAGCCTCGACGACCCAGATCGGGCAGATCGCCTTCACGTCGGCGTGGAGGAGGATCGGCACCTGGTACGGCCCCAGCTCCTTGATCGGGGTCTCGGGCTGGACCATCCTCGGGTCGACCGTGACCCCCTCCTTGGCGAGGGCGTCCGCGATCATCTGCGAGGTCACCGACCCGAACAGCACGCCCTCCTCGTTGGCGTTGACCTCGAGGGTCAGGGAGACCTGCTGGATCTTGTCCGCCACGACGCGGTAGTCGTCCTTGACGCGCTCCTCGCGCTTGTCGGCGCGACGCTTGTGGAGCGCCTGGTCCTTCTTGTTCGAGACCGTCGGCATCGTCGCGAGCTTCCTCGGGAAGAGGAAGTTGCGCGCGTAGCCGTCCTTGACCTTGACGATCTCCCCGCGCTTCCCCAGCGTCGGGATGTCTTCCCAGAGCAGCACCTGCATCTTGTCACCGCCTCGTGATTCGGGTTCGTAGCGAGGGGCGGCCCATCGGGCCGCCCCTACACGTCGGCCGACGTGGCTAGCCGGAGTAGGGCATCAGGGCCATGAACCTCGCCCGCTTGACGGCCTCCTTGACCTGCCGCTGGTGCTTGGCGCAGTTCCCCGAGCGCTTCCGCGAGAAGAGCTTGCCCTGCGACGTGCAGAGCTTCATGAGGACGACGACGTCCTTGTAGTCGATGTCCTTCACCTTCTCCCGGCAGAAGCGGCAGCGGTTGTCCTTCCGGAACTTGTGATACTTCTTGGGGGACCGTCCGCGGTCGTCTCCGCCCCGTTCGCCCCGATCGAAATCGTCGGCAACCATTCTCTCTCCGATCTCCTCGTCTCTCGTCTAGAAGGGTGTGTCCTCGTCCGGAGGCGGTTCCGCCGGGTCCGGCGGTCGCTCGCCCTGGCCGGTGGGGGGGCCGCCGCCTTCGCCCTGGGGGCGGCTGTCCAGGAACTGGACGTTCTGCGCGGTCACGCTCAGCTTCGATCTCTTCTGCCCCTCGGGGTTCTCCCACTCGTCGAACTTCAGGCGCCCCTCGACGAAGACCTGCCGTCCCTTCTTGAGGAACTCGGCGCAGAACTCCGCCTGCTTCTTCCAGACGGTGATGTCGACGAAGAGGGACTCTTCCTTCTTCGTTCCGTCGGGCGCGGTCCACGTCCGGTTGTTCGCCAGGCGGAACTCGCAGATGGCGATGCCGCCCTGCGTGTACCTGAGCTCGGGGTCGCGGGTCAGGCGACCGATGAGGAAAACGCGGTTCAGGTTGGCCATCTGAGATACTCCGTCCCCGGGGCCGTCCTCGGGCTGGGGCATTTTAAGGATCCCCGCCCCGCCGTCAACGGGAATCCGGCCCGAGGGGGCTCCCGGGGGCGGGCGCCGGCCTCGCCCCCGAGCGATCGCGCGGGCCCCGGCCTATTTTTCCGGCGGCGGGACCTTCGCCAGCGCGTCGGCGAAGACGCGCAGGAGGGCGTCCACCTCCATGTAGCCGGCGTCCTTCCAGATCTCCTTCCCGTCGGGGTCGAGGATCTGGAACGTCGGGTACCCCTTCACCCCGGCCGCCTGCACGTGGGCCTGGTCCTTGTCGCCGTCCACCTTCACCATGACGAACTTCTTCGACTCCGCCTTCACCTGGGCATTGGAGAACGGACCGCTCTCCATCTTCTTGCAGTACCCTCACCACTCCGTCGAGAAGTCGACGAAGATCGGTTTGTGCTGCTCCTTGGCCTGCGCCAGCGCGGTGTCGTAGTTCGTGATCCACTCGATCGCCGACGCCATGTCCGCGCAGTACTGCGCGGCCTTCTCGATCAGCTCCACCATCTCCTCGGGCTTCTTGAGGTCGTTGGCGGTGGCGCCGAGCTGCGCCTCGTTGTAGTCGAGGAACCGCACGTCGGGCCCCTTCTTGACCTGGTACTTCTCGAGGACCGCCTTGTCCTTCCCGGCCGAGTCGACCTTGATGCAGACGACCTTCTCGGCGGAGGCGATCACCTCGGCGCCTCCGAAGAACTTCGACTGGAAGGTCTTGCTCGGCATGTAGGAGTCGGACGAGATGAAGAGGAGGATCGCCTTCTTCTCAGCCTGGGCCTGCTTGAGGCCGTCGGCGTAGACCTTGACCCACTCGATCTTCTTCTTCTCCTCCTTCTTCCCTTCCCCGTCCCCGCAGACGGGGGCGGCCAGAAGGACGGTCGCCGCGAGACCGGCGAGCAGGGCTCTCATCGTGCACCTCCCTTGAGTTCCGGGCAAATCGAGCGGACATGCTATACGGGGGGCCCGCTCCGGATCAACAGGCGATCGTCGGTGCGCATCCCTGGTGGTTCGGAGCGGAGTCGCGGGGAAGGGCGGTTGATTCACCACAGAGGGACGGAGCGCACGGAGGTGTCCGCGGATCGAAGGGTGGCGAGGTTCAATTCTGCGGCCGCTGCGCCAGAGGAGAAGGGGCCGCCCGAAGGGCGGCCGAGCCGCGGGGTCGGACGGGTCGGGACAGAGGGCGGTGTTGAGTGAATCGCGTGGAAGCCCATCTCCACCCGATTCATGGAGTACGGCCTCGTCAAGCCAACTCTCTGTCCCGACCCTGTCCGCCCCACGGCTCGCCGCGCCGCGGCGCGGCCCTTCT
>CAZYRM010000114.1:0-20380 GCA_964649705.1 uncultured Planctomycetia bacterium | reverse complement strand
GCGAGTGCACGCAGAAGTCGACCTTCCCGAAGAAGTACAGCAAGGCCGTCGTGTCGCGCATCAAGATCATGTCGGGGCTCGACATCGCGGAGCACCGCAGGCCCCAGGACGGGAAGATCCGCTTCCGAGGGTCCGGGAGGCCTCTCGAGCTGCGCGTGGCGACCTATCCCACCGTGGGCGGCTACGAGGACGTCGTCCTGCGCCTCCTGGGCGCGGCGGAGGCGAAGCGCGTCGAGGAGCTCGCGCTCACCACGCGGAACCTCGACCTGCTCAAGAACCTCGTCACGCACCCGCACGGCATGCTCCTTGTCTGCGGGCCGACGGGGTCGGGGAAGACGACGACGCTCCACTCCCTCCTCTCCCACATCAACACGGGGGAGCGGAAGATCCTGACGGCCGAGGACCCGGTCGAGATCACGCAGTACGGCCTGCGCCAGCTCCAGGTGAACGCGAAGATCGGCCTGACCTTCGCGAACGCGATGCGGTCGTTCCTCCGGGCCGACCCGGACGTGATCATGGTCGGCGAGATGCGCGACCACGAGACGGCCGCCACCGCGGTGGAGGCCTCGCTCACGGGGCACCTCGTCTTCTCGACGCTGCACACGAACAGCGCTCCGGAGACGATCACGCGCCTCCTCGACATGGGCCTCGACCCGTTCGGCTTCGCCGACTCGCTCCTCGCGGTGCTGGCGCAGCGCCTCGTGCGCGGGCTGTGCGCTTCGTGCAAGGGCGCCTACGAGCCGTCCGCCGCGGAGTGGGCGAAGCTCCTGGAAGAGCACGGCGAGGGCGCCTATGGACCCCCGTCCGAGGCCCCGCCGGGGCAGCAGCTCTTCCGGGCGGGGGACGGCTGCGGGGCCTGCCGCGGGACGGGGTACAAGGGGCGGTTCGGGATCCACGAGCTGCTCGTCAGCTCGGAGCAGATCCGGAGCGCCATCTACAAGAAGCGGCCCGTGCAGGAAGTCCGGGAGACGGCGATCTACGAGGGAATGTCGACCCTCAAGCAGGACGGCATCATCAAGGTGATCGCCGGCGCCACCGACCTCGAGCAAATCGTCACGGCCGCGGATCGCTGATGTCGACCTCCCTCGAGATGAAGGTGAGCGCGGCGCGCGAGGTCGTCCTCGCGCTCGACCGCGCGATCCGAACACGGCGGCTCTACCCCTCCCACAACGCGCGTTCGACGGAGGCGACGGAGTCGCTCGTCGCGAAGTTCCTCCGCTTCTTCGACGTGCAGACCTACCTGCGCCTGTCGATCGGGGCCGAGGAGATCCGCTTCGAGGACAACGTCCTCCTGAAGGGGATCCCCCGCCCGCCGAACATCCCCTTCTCCCTCTGGGTCGACGGCCTGAGGGAGCTCCGGTTCCATCGGGGCCTGTCGCGCGACGAGGTGCTCGAGTTCCTGGCGATCGTCGGGATGGACCCGAAGGAGGTCCGCGAGCAGGGGACGGACTACGTCTGGCTCCTGTGGGCGCGCGAGTTCTCGGCGATCGACTGCGGCGCCGTCGACGAGTTCGACCCGGACGAGATGCCGCTCGAGGCCCAGGGCGAGTTCGCGGACGAGATCCGCGAGGCCTCGAAGCGGATCGGGCAGCGCGTGGGGGCCATCCTCTCGGACCTGGAGGAGGTGGAAGAGGAGGAGAGCGAGCCGGCTTTTCGGGGCATGAGGGGGAAGAAGGCGGGGGGCGACCTCGGGCCGCGCCAGGTCGCGACGGCCGCGTCGCTGCGAGGAGAGGCCTCCTACTCTCGTCAGGTGGAGGAGATCTTCACCTCGGACCTCCGCGCGGTCTCCCAGAGGATCCGTACGTCGCTCGAGTCGGACAACGTCGGCGGCGCACTGTCGCGGGCCCTGACGGCCCTCGGTCACCTCCCCGGCGGGTCGACGCCGGTCGACCTCTCCGCGCTGGTGAAGGGGTTCGCGCAGTACTATTCTGCGAGGAAGGACTTCAGCGCCATCGGGCACCTGCTCGGGGACCTGAACGCGATCGCCGACTCCGCGGGGGTGTCGCGCGAGGAGGTGTGGAAGGGGCTGGAGGGCCCGGCGCTTGCGAATGAGCTGATCGAGTTCCTGAACCTGCGTTCGCCGGACGACATGAAGGGGTTCCTCAGGTTCCTCGACTCGCTCGGGCAGCGCGCGGGCCCGGTGATCTGCGAGATCTACCCCCAGATCGCCAGCGCGCGGACGCGCGCGACGCTGGCGCAGTACCTGGCAAAGAGCGGCCAGAGCCTGGGGCCGGCGCTCCGGGGGCTGCTCCAGGCGGGGGACAAGGTGCTCGCGGAGGTGCTCGACCTCGTCGGGAGCGTCCACCCCGCGGAGCTCGTGAAGGACCTGCAGGAGTTCGTCCGGCACCCGTCGTTCGAGGTGCGCACGCAGACGATCGAGGTCCTCTCGCGGATCGAGGGGTACGAGCGGACGAAGGTCCTCGTCTCTCTGCTCGACGACACGGACCCGCGGATCCGGATCCGCGTGCTGGAGGTCCTGGCGAGCACGCGCGACCCGGGGATCGTGATCTTCCTGACGGAGTGGATCGGCCGGGAGGACTTCGGTGTCCGCCTGTGGGACGAGAAGGTGGCGGCGTTCGCTGCGCTCGCCCTCGTCCGGGGAAACGCGTCGATCCCGTTCCTGGAGCGCCACGCGATGGAGAAGCTGCCGCGCCGGGGGAGGGTCCAGGCGGGCGAGACGGCCCAGGCCGCGGTCGCCGCGATCCGCAGGATCGGGACCGCGACGGCGCGCACGGCCCTGGAGCGGATCGCCGGGTCGGCCAAGGACCCCGTCGGCGAGTACGCCCGCATGGTGCTGAGGAGCTGAGCGATGCGCCCCGCAACGGCCGGTCACGAGGTTTGGGCGCGGCTCCTGAACGGGTTCTCGCGCTGCCTCCAGATGAGCCAGCTCTACGAGCCGACGCATCCGATCCTGCAGGAGCCGATCGCCGCGGTCGCCGCGATCCTGCGCGAGCTCCACCGGTCGGAGGGACAGGCGGCGGTGCACGGGATCGACCAG
Source organism: uncultured Planctomycetia bacterium (assembly GCA_964649705.1). Classification (GTDB taxonomy): domain Bacteria; phylum Planctomycetota; class MHYJ01; order WSZJ01; family CAZYRM01; genus CAZYRM01. The sequence continues at coordinate 17,382 of CAZYRM010000114.1, read as the reverse complement.
GCGATCTTCGTGAACGGGACGCGCCTCCGCACGGACGCGGCGACGTTCCAGCGGCACGCGCAGTTCGTGGACACCCTCGCGCAGCGGGGGATCGCGGGGATCCGCTTCAAGCAGCCGCTCGACGAGGCGCAGTGGGCGACGCTCCTCCGCACGCTCGCGGGGTACGACCGCCTGTCGGCCTCGCCCTTCGAGGACATCCGCGGCGCGCTCGCGGAGCGCGGACTCGATCGCGTCGAGCTGCTGCCGATCCAGCTCGGCCACGCGGTCCAGCGATACTCCGAGGTCAAGATGGAGCGCCGCGTGTTCGCGGTCCGCGTGGTCGCGAAGACCGCGACGCTCCTGCGCCTGTACATCGAGCACGTGAACGACCAGCGGAGGCAGATCTTCTACCAGCAGAGGCTCCAGCGGGCGCTCCAGGACCTCATTTCGATGTGCCTGGACGACGGCTGGAAGTACGTGGGGTTCGTGAACAACCGGTACGTGGAGGGGGCGCTCTACGACCACGCGGTCAACGTCACGCTCCTCTCGGTCGCGGTCGGCGTGCGGATCGGCCTCCGTCGCGCGCGCATCGCGGAGCTCGGGATGGCGGCCCTGCTGCACGACCTGGGGAAGGTGCTGCACCCGGCGAAGCTGATGTCGCGCGAGGACCGCTTCTCGGCGGAGGAGCGGGAGCTGCTGAAGCAGAGCCCCGGGTTCGGCGTCCGGGCGCTCCTGCAGGAAGGGCCGTGGAACGAGGCGCTCCTCAAGCGGATCCTGGTCCTGTGCGAGCACGGCGCGCCGGGGGAGGGGGACGCGCACCCGTTCTCCCGCCTGATTGCGGTGGCGGAGCGGTTCGACGCCTTCTCGACGGCGCGCCCGTACCGGAAGGCGCTCCTGCCGGACGCGGCGATCGTGAGGCTCCTGGAGCTGAAGGACCTGGACAAGGACCTGGTCAGCGCGTTCGCGTGCACGGTGGGGCTCTTCCCGCCGGGGACGGTGGTGGAGCTGGCGAGCCACCGGGTCGCGGTCGCGTTCCACCCGAATCCCGACCCGCGGCAGATCCGGGCCCCGCTCGTGCGCATCGTGCGCGACGCGAAGGGGAAGGAGGTCGAGAACTTCCCGGTCGTCGACCTCGCGAAGGAGGGGGACTCGGTGCAGTGGAGCCTCGATGCGGCGACCACGGGCGTCGACGTCCCCCGCGTCCTGGCGCACGCCTCGGAGTAGGGGCGCCCGGGCGACGGCGAACCCGTCCTCCGCCTTGACTGCCGCGATCAGGGCGTGCTACGCTCCGCTTCTACTATATAGTGGATGGCACGCCTCCGCCGCATGCGCTCCTTCCGCCACCCTCTGGGCACCCTCGTCGCCGTCCTGCTCGCCGCAGGCGCCGTGACGGCCCAGGAGAAGGTCGAGTCCACCTTCTGGGTCGACGACAACACCCCCGCCTCCAAGATGCTCAAGCGGGTCCGCGACCTGGAGGCCGGCGGCGATGCCGTCGGCGCCATGCAGGCCTACCAGGGGCTCCTCGAGAAGCCCTCCACCGCCGGCGTCTTCCCCCTCGTCCCAGGCGAAGAGGGGAGCCCCTACGCCCTCTACGTCGGCGTCCGAGAGGCCTGCCGACAGGCCCTCTCAGGCCTCGACCCCGACCGCCTCGCCCAGTATCGCGCCAGCCACGACGGAAACGCCCTCAAGCTCCTCCACGAGGGCCTCACCAAGCGCGACCTCGCCGCCCTCCGCGCCGCCGCCTCCACCTACGGCGCCACCTCCTACGCCGACGACATCCTCCTCGCCATCGCCGAGCTCTCCATCGAGCAGGGGGACCTCCAGGGCGCCACCGCCGCCCTCGCCCCCATCGTGCGCTCGCCCGCCTCGTACGCCGTCACCCTCCCGCAGCTCCGCCTGGCCCTCTTCCGCTACGCCTGGTGCCAGCGCCAGCTCGGGCGCCGCGACCGCCTCGCCGCCCTCCACCGCGCCGCGACCGGCGCCGAAGCCCTCCTCGTCGCCTTCTCCGGCCTCCTCGGGCTCGCCGGCCGGCCCCTCGACGCCGTCCTCCTCCGTCATCGCGCCGTGTTCGACGTCCCCGTCGCCGCCGACGGGGCCCGCGTCACCCTCCGCCAGGCCGTCTCCCGCCTCGCCGCGCTCAGGGGCTCCTCCACGACCCCCCTCGAGGGCCTCGGACGCAAGGCCGCGTGGTCCGTCTCCCTCCCTCCCGTCCCCATGCTCCCCCCCATGGGCGACCCCCAGCGCATCATCCTCGCCATGGGACAGGCCGCGGTCAGCCTCAGGATGGTCCTCTGGGACCCGTCGATCGAGGCGGGATTCAGCCCCGCGAGCGGCGCCGCCTCCTCCCCCCCGTGGCTCTTCGTCCACACCGGCGCCGAGGGGCTCGTCCTCGACGCGCGCAGCGGCCAGGAGGCCCCGTGGAAGTGGAGCACGGGCGACCTCCTCGCGCCCGACGACGCCGTCGGGAAGGGGAGGCTCCCTCGCCGCGCCTGCGTCCGCGGCGATAGAATGTACGCCTCGCTCGAGTCGGGGTGGTGCGACAACGACGTCGACGAGAACGGCGACGAACAGGCCACGTCGCAGATCCTGCGCTGCTCCCTCTACGCCTTCGACCTGTCGCGCGAGGGGTACCGGCTGTGGGACACGGAGCGCCCCCGTGGAACCAGCGCGGACGTCGAGTTCCTCTCGAAGACGACGACGCTCTCCCCGCCCGCCACCGACGGCGCGACCGTCTACGCCGGGGCGGCGAAGCTGGAGACCGACGTCAGGCTCTTCGTCACCGCGCTCGACGCGCGGACGGGGGAGCTGAAGTGGAAGACCGAGCTCGGCGCGGCGGTCACGAACTCCATGCGGTGGCAGAGGGCCGACACGGCGCAGAGGGTCTTCCCGGGGCTCGCCCCGGTCCTCGCGGACGGCCTCGTGATCTACTGCTCGAACTGGGGCGTCGTCGCCGCGCTCGATGCCGGGAACGGCGAGGTCAAGTGGCTCGTCCAATACGGCCGGAAACGGAGCGTGCAGACCCGCGGGGAACAGCCCGACTGGGCCGAGAACGGCGTCGAGGTCGCCTTCGGCCAGGTCGTGGCGGCGCCGCAGGACTCCGACTGCCTCTTCTGCTTCGACCTGGCGAACGGCCGCATGATCGGTAAGCCGTTCCCGAGGGTGACCGACAAGATGCAGTACAGGTACGTCGCCGTGCTCCCGGAGGGGCGGATCGCCCTGCTTTCGGACAAGGCGGCCTACGTCGGCTCGCTCGACAATCCGTCGCACAAGCTGGCGAGGGTGGAACTGCAGGAGCCGGCGATCGGGCGTCCGCTCCTGGACGGGGAGGACCTCCTCGTCCCCGGGGCGAAGGCCCTCTACCGGGTCCGGATCCGGGCGGAGAAGCTGGAGGAGTTCCTGCGCTGGCCGGAGAAGGCCGCGGGCGGCATCGAGCTGGCCCGGATCGAGGGAGGCCTCGTGGCGTTGACGCGCGAGCGGGTCTACGGGTATCGTTAGGGTTTCGCACCCAACATCGGAGGAGAGTCCATGGCCGAGGTGAAGAAGGAAGCGCTGGCCCAGGGCGACCAGGAGGCGGTGCGCAGGCTCAAGGACGCCTACGACACGATCAAGGCCGAGGTGAGGAAGGCGATCGTCGGCCAGGACCAGGTGATCGACCAGCTCCTGATCAGCCTCTTCGCGAAGGGCCACTGCCTCCTCGTGGGCGTGCCGGGCCTCGCGAAGACGATGCTCATCCGGACGGTCAGCCAGTGCCTGACGCTCGGCTTCAGCCGCATCCAGTTCACGCCCGACCTCATGCCCTCGGACATCACGGGCACCGAGGTCATCCAGGACGACAAGCTGAGCGGCACGCGCGCCCTCCAGTTCATCAAGGGGCCGATCTTCGCCAACACGATCCTCGCGGACGAGATCAACCGGACCCCCCCGAAGACGCAGGCCGCGCTCCTGGAGGCCATGCAGGAGCACCAGGTCACCGTCGGCGGGAAGAAGCACATCCTCGAGGAGCCGTTCTTCGTCCTCGCGACGCAGAACCCGATCGAGCAGGAGGGGACCTATCCCCTCCCCGAGGCGCAGCTCGACCGCTTCATGTTCGAGGTCTTCGTCGACTACCCGAGCGAGAACGAAGAGCTCGAGATCATGAAGCTGACGACGGCGCCCTACGACGTGAAGCCGCAGCAGGTGCTGTCGGGGACGGAGATCCTGAAGCTCCAGGAGATCGTCCGCCGCGTGCCGATCGCCGACAGCGTGATCCGCTACGCGATGTCGCTCGCGCGCGCGACCCGCGTGAACTCGCCGGGCGCCCCGGACTTCATCAAGCAGTGGGTGAGCTGGGGCGCGGGGCCGCGGGCGAGCCAGTACATGATCCTGGGAGCGAAGGCGCGCGCGATCCTCAAGGGGCGGTACTACGTCGCGACGGAGGACATCCAGTCCGTCGCCCACCCGGTCCTCCGGCACCGGATCATCACGAACTTCAGCGCGGAGGCCGAGGGGATCACGACGGACAAGATCATCGACAAGCTCCTGCAGATCGTCCCCGCGCAGGAGAGCCAGGTGTTCAAGGACGACAAGCTCCCGAACGTGATCGCGGCGAACTCGTAGGGCGAGATGGAAACCTACCAGAAGTACCTCGACCCGAAGGTCCTCAACAAGATCACCAAGCTGGACCTGAAGGCGAGGCTCATCGTCGAGGGGTTCGTGACCGGGCTCCACAAGAGCCCGTACCACGGATTCTCCGTCGAGTTCGCGCAGCACCGGGAGTACGTCCCCGGCGACGACCTCCGGCACCTCGACTGGAAGGTGTACGGGCGCAACGACCGCCTGTACCTGAAGCAGTACGAGCAGGAGACGAACCTCCGCGCGTACATCATGCTCGACACGAGCGAGAGCATGTCCTACAAGTCCGACGAGCTGACGAAGCTCGAGTACGCGAGCTACATCGCGAGCTCGCTCGCGTACCTGATCAACCAGCAGCAGGACGCGGTCGGGCTCGTCCTCTTCGACCGGGAGGTCAGCCGGTTCATCCCGGCGAGCTCCAGCGCGGCGCAGCTCAAGGGGATCTTCAACGAGATCGCGACCGCCCGGGCGCTCAAGAAGACCGACATCGGCGCGGTCTTCCACAACGCGGCGGAGCGGATCACGCACCGGGGCCTCGTGATCATCATCAGCGACCTCCTGGACGAGATCCAGAAGGTCCCGAAGATCATGTCCGGCCTGAACCACTTCCGCCACCGCGGGCACGACGTCATCCTCTTCCACGTCCTCGACGACTTCGAGCGGAGCTTCCCGTTCCAGCGGTTGACGATGTTCGAGGGGATGGAGGAGTACCCGGAGCTCCTGATCGACCCGAGGTCGCTCCGTCGCGAGTACTTGAACGAGGTGGAGGCCTTCTGCACGGGCATCCGGCGAGGCTGCCTGGAGCAGAAGATCGACTACCTGCAGGTGACGACGGACCAGATGCTCGACGTGGCGCTCTCCGGTTACCTGGCGAGACGGCTCGCGAGGCGCAGGTAGCATGCCGACGTTCGGACTCGACGCCCTGAGCCCCTGGTTCGCGACGGCGGGGGCGATCCCGATCATCATCCACCTCCTGAACCGCCAGCAGTACCGGCGGGTCAAGTGGGCGGCGATGGAGTTCCTGCTCGCGGCCCTGAAGAAGGTCCGCCGCCGGATGCAGTTCGAGAACCTGCTCCTCCTGCTGATCCGGATCCTGATCCTCGCGCTGCTGGGGCTCGCGCTCGCGCGCCCGGTGTTCGAGAGGACGCCGCTCGCGATGATGGCGACGAGCGACACGCACGTCGTCATCGCGATCGACAACAGCTACTCGATGGGGTACCAGACCGCGGGGAAGACGCCGTACGAGAAGGCGCAGGAGACGGCGCGGGAGCTCGTCCGCGGCGTCCAGCCGAAGGAGGGGGACAAGGTCACGGTGATCGCGATGAACGACCACCCCACCTTCCTCATCGGCAAGGACCCGAGCGACCAGGTCGACACCGCGGAGAAGTACGTCGCCGACCTGCCGCTCTCCGACTACGGCACGAGCGTGCCGAAGACGGTCACGCTGGTCCAGACGGCGCTGAAGAACGGCCACAACTCCAGGAAGAAGGTCTACCTCATCACCGACATGCAGCGCGGGAGCTGGCTGCCCGAGGACGCCGACCTCAAGCTCATCCGCGAGCAGCTCGTCGCGCTCACGTCGGACGAGCATACGGAGGTCACCATCGTCGACGTCGGCGTCGACGGGGCGCAGAACGTCGGGGTCGACGGCATCTCCACCCGCGACCCCGTGATCGGGACCGACCGCACGGTGATGTTCTGGACGCGCTTCCGCAACTTCGGGACGTCGCAGCGGGACTCGCTCCCCTACAACTTCATCGTCGACGGCAGCAAGGAGCCGAAGACCGTCTCGCTCGGACCGCAGGGAAAGGTCGACGACGCCAGCGTCTTCCAGTTCCGCGAGCCGGGCGCGCACACCGTCGAGATCGAGGTCGAGGGCGACCCGCTCCCCGGCGACAACCGCCATTACTTCGCCGTGAACGCGCGGGACCACCTCTCCGTCCTCCTCGTCGACGGCGAGGCGGGGGAGGGGTTCGAGGACGAGGTCATCTACCTCAAGTACGCCCTCGCCCCGACCGAGGACGAGTCGGTGAAAGTCAGCATCTACAAGACCGACGAGATCCTCGAGAGCGGCTTCAACAACGCGTCGCTCGACGTACGGAAGTACGACCTGGTGATCCTCGCGAACGTCAGCCGCGTCAGCGAGCAGAAGGTGCAGAACCTGGAGCAGTTCGTCGCGGCGGGGGGAGGGCTCCTCATCTTCCTCGGCGACCAGGTCGACCGCTTGCAATACAACCAGGAGCTCTGGCGGGACGGGAAGGGGCTCCTGCCGGCGGAGCTTACGGAAGTCCTTGGGGACGACGTCCAGGAGGCGGGCCTCGAGAAGGTCGACCTCGCCCACCCGATCGTCTCCGCGCAGCTCGCCATCCACTCGCAGCTCCTCGGACAGCTCAAGGCGAGCCGCTGGTTCGGGTCGAAGCCAAGGGAGACGATGCCGGACACGAAGGTCATCGCGCGGTTCGACGACGCGGCCTCCTCCCCGGCGATCGTGGAGAAGCAGTTCCAGCGCGGGAAGACGCTCCTCGTGACGACGTCCGCGGACGGGGAGTGGAACCGCTGGGTCGGGTTCCAGGCATACGTGATCCTCGCCGACCAGGCCTCGCTCTACCTCGCCTCCCAGGCGATGGGGGCGCGGAACGTGACGGTCGGGGAGCCGATCGTGCTGCGCCTGAAGCAGGACGAGTACCGGAAGGACTTCATCCTGTCGCTGCCGGAGCGGCGCGGGGGGCGGACGATGATCTCGCCGCCGCCGCCCGACCCGAAGGCGACGGACCAGGCCTTCTACCTGACGTACGGGACAAAGGAGTCGGGCGGGACCGACTGCGCGGGGTTCTACTCGATCTACCGTCCGGGGCCGGACGGGACGGGCGAGGAACTGTTCGCGCACTTTGCGGTCAACGTCGACCCGCGGGAGGGGGACCTCTCGCGGATCAACGAGGACGAGTTGCACGAGCGGTTCCCGGGGTTCGAGTTCGTCTACACGAGCGACTCGCTCTCGGGGGGCGGCCGCGCGGCGATCAAGCCCCCGCCGAGCGGGGTGTGGAAGTGGCTGGCGTGGACCGTCTTCGCGTTCCTGTTCGTCGAGACGCTCCTCGCGGCCTGGTTCGGACGGGCGAAGTAGGAAGGATCGGATGGCCACCTGGGTCGACTGGCTGATCGGCGTGGACCGAGGGACGATCGGCGACGCGGACTGGACGATCGAGTGGCGGAACCTCCCGCCGACGTGGGTGACCGTCCTGATCGTCGTGCCCGTGATCGTCCTCTTCTGCGCGATCATCTACCGCCGCGAGAACAAGACGGCGCCGAACGCCTCCCGGTTCTTCATGTCCATCGTCAGGATGATGCTCATCCTGCTCCTGTTCCTCATCCTCTCCGAGCCGGTCCTCTACATGGAGTGGCAGAACGTCAAGGAGTCGTACGTCGTCGTGCTGCTCGACGACTCGAAGAGCATGACGCTCATCGACAAGATCGTCGACGAAAAGACCCAGCTCAAGCTCGCCCAGGCCGTCGAGATCGCGAACGCGGGCGACAAGGAGCTCAAGTACGCGCAGAAGGAGTCGCTGGCGAAGCTCAGGCGCATCGACCTCCTGAACCTCGCGCTGGCGAACCGCATGTTCGACCCGAAGGAGGGGCCGGGACGCCTCACCACGGTCGAGAAGCTGGCGGAGCGGTACAACCTGCGCGTGTACGCCTTCTCCGACCACCTGGAGGAGGTCAGCGCGGAGTTCACGAAGGAGGGGGCGGAGCGGCGGAAGGCCGCCGGGGAGCCGCCGGCCCCGAACCTCGAGGCGACGGGAGAGTCGACCGCGATCGGCGAGATGATGGCGCAGGTGATGAACGAGCTGCGCGGGCAGCCCGTCGCGGCGATCGTCCTGGTCACGGACGGGCGGACCACGAACGGCCAGGACCCGGTCACCTGGACGCGGATGCAGGCCGAGCACGGGCTCGTGCCGCCGATCTACGCCGTCGGCGTAGGGAACCCCGCCGATCCGCAGGACATCGTGGTCGTGGACGTCACCGCCCCCGACGTCGCCCGCGCCCGCGACAAGGTCGAGTTCAAGGTCAAGGTGAAGAGCTCCGGCTTCGACGGCGAGACGGTCCACATCTCCCTCCAGGACAAGGAGGGGCGGGAGATGGCCGGAGCGGACCTCCTGCTCGAGGGGAAGGACAAGGAGCAGGAGAAGGAGATCGTCCACAGCTTCGAGAAGCCGGGCGACTTCGAGCTGAAGCTCTGCATCCCGCCTCGGCCGGAGGAGATCCTCGACAACAACAACTCCAGGCCGCACGCGATCAAGATCGTCGACCACAAGATCAAGGTCCTCTTCGTCGACGGCTATCCCCGATGGGAATACCGGTACCTGAAGAACGCGCTGATCCGCGACGACACGATGGTCGTCTCGTGCTTCCTTCAGAGCGCGGACATGGACTTCCCGCAGGAGGGGTCGCACGGGACGCCCCCGCTGCTCGCCTTCCCGACGGACCGGAAGGAGCTGTTCGAGTACGACGTGATCCTGATGGGGGACGTTGACGTGCAGACGCTCGTCGACCCCGACAAGGTCCAGGAGACGATGCAGAACCTCTCGGACTTCGTCGAGGACATCGGCGGCGGGATCGCCTTCATGGCCGGGTTCCGCGACGACCCGAAGAGCTACCGCAGCACGCCGCTGGCGAAGCTCCTCCCCGTGGTCCTCGAGGACTCGGGGAGCGAGGGCGTGGGGATGGAGATCGTCCAGACGGAGTCGTTCCACCCGCGCCTGACCGAGGAGGGGAAGCGGCACACGCTGATGAAGCTGGACGAGGACCCCCAGATGAGCGCGCGGCTGTGGGAGGAGGGGGCGCCGGACTGCCTGCCGGGGCTCTTCTGGTTCTTCCAGGTGAAGCGTGCGAAGCCGGCGGCCCAGGTCCTCGCGGAGCACCCGAGCGCGCGAAACACGCAGGGGAAGGCGCTCCCGATCATCGCGGTGCAGCCGTACGGCCGCGGGCGGACCCTCTTCGTCGGGACCGACGAGACGTGGCGCTGGAGGTTCGTGCGGGGCGACAAGTACTTCTACGCCTTCTGGGAGAAGGCGATGGAGTACCTGCGCGGGGGGAAGCTCCTCGGCGGGAAGAAGTACGACGTGAAGACGGACAAGCCGACCTACACGCTCGGGGAGAGGGTGCACATCGTGGCGCGGGTGCGGGACGACCAGTACAACCCGCTCACCGACCCGACCTACACGGCGACGCTCGAGACGCCGAGCGGCGTGAAGAAGGAAATCGTGATGAACCTCATCAAGGACAAGAAGGGCGAGTACGAGTGGACGGAGCCCGCGCTCGAGGTGGGCCTCTACCACATCTGGGTCGGTCCGGACGTGATCGGCGAGGAGAAGGAGCGGGCGTACGCGACGTTCGAGGTGAAGATGCCGACGCGGGAGTTCGAGGACCCGCTCATGGACAAGAAGTCGCTCGAGGCGATCGCGGAGGCGTCCGACCCGGCGAAGAAGACGAACGCGAGGTTCCTCCCGCTCTACGACCTCGATCAGCTCCCTGAGCTGGTGAAGGAGCCCGCGGAGGTGCTGAAGCCGGAGTCGAAGGAGAAGGACCTCTGGAACAGTCCGGGGGTGTTCCTCCTGTTCGCCCTGCTGATCACGCTCGAATGGGTCCTGCGCAAGAAGTTCCGGCTGTTGTAGACTTCATGTGGGGTGGAAGGGCTCCTATCGAGTGTTCCCAGCAGATATCTGATATCTGATATCAGATATCTGATATCAGATATCTGATATCAGATATCGGACGTGGACTCGCGGGCTCCTCTGATGCGCCTCACCCTCCTGATCCCCTTGCTCCTCCTCGCGGCGGCGCCCCTCGCCGCGCGCGACGACTCCGTGCTCGCCGGGTGCCACGTCGTCGAGAGCGACGAGGCCGCCTACCAGCTCCGCAAGGCCGAGAAGGCCGAGGCGGACGGCAAGTGGGCGGAGTGCTGCGAGCTCTACTTGAACGTCATCGAGAAGTGGCCTGACTCCGTCTGCGGGATCAAGGAGGAGGGCGGCAAGCACACGCTCTACATCGGCACGGTGGACCGCGTGCGCCACAAGCTGCTCGCCTTTCCCCCCGCGGGACGCGCGGCGTTCCGTGCGCTCTACGACGCGAAGATCGAGATTCAGTTCGCGCTCGCGCGGGCCAGCCGCGACCGCGCGTCGCTCCAGGAGATCGCCGACACCTGGTTCCTCGCCAGCCGCGGCGACGACGCCCTGTGGCTCCTCGCCCGCTACCACCGCGAGGAGGGGCGCCCCGACCTCGCCCTGCCGCTCCTCGAGCGGGTCCTCGATCTGGACAGCGAGGTCCCCCCGGCCGCCATCCTCGCGCGGATCGCCGAGTGCCACGCGGCGCTCGGGAAGCCGGACCTGGTCGAGGAGATGCTCCACCGCCCCGAGGTCCCCCTTTCGGACCGGATCCGCCTGGGCGACGGCGAGGTCACCCTCGGCGAGTACCTCTCGCGCCTCGCGGATCGCCCCGCGGCCGGCGCGGCCGTCGAGGGGACGCCGGACCGCTGGGCGGCCTTCTGCGGCGACGGCAGCCGGAACCTCGCCATGGGCCCGGACCTCGCGCTTCCACCCCGCTCGTGGTCGTGGAGGATCCCCCCCGGCGCAACGGGGAGGCTGGGCGTCGGTATCTTCGCCGAGTCCCCCGACGACCGGGAGCTCCTCCCCGGCATGCGCTCCCAGGTCGTCCCCGCCCTCGCCGACGGCGCGGTCTACGTGCACAACGACGTCGGCCTGTGGTCGTTCGACGTCGTCGGGAGCACGCCGCGGATCCTGTGGAAGTACGAGACCACCCACTCGCCCTCCGTCGTCCTCCCCGAGGACCGCGTCCTCCACACGGTGACGGTCCACGAGGGCGTCGTCTACGCGAACCTCGTCTGCACGATCGAGAACAAGAAGCAAGCGCTCGACTTCCTGATCGTCCAGGCGCCGATCCCGCGACGCGCGCTCATGGCCTTCTCCGCCAGGACCGGCAAGCTCCTCTGGACGCTCGGCGGCCAGAAGGACGCCCGCGACCCGAGGCTCCGCGCGAGCTTCCAGGCGGCCCCGGCCGCCGAGCGCGGGAGGCTCTACGTCGGCGCCGCTTTCCAGAAGGAGCGGCCGACCGATCCCATCGAACAGCACGTCTTTTGCCTCGACGCGAAGACCGGGGAGGTGATCTGGTCCCGGTACGTCGCGGAGGGGTACCTCGAGATGAACCTCTTCAACAACCCCACGCGCGAGATCGTCGGCTCCTCGGTCACGATCGACGCCGACACCGTCTACACCTGCACGAACTTCGGGGTCATCGCCGCGCTCGACAAGGAGACCGGGGAGCCGAGGTGGCTCCGCCGCTACGAGCAGTACCGCATCCCGCCGACGAGGGACCTCTACGTCCCGCCGATGCCCACGGGTTGGGAGAACAACCCGGTGCTGGTGATCGGGGACTCGCTCTTCGCCGCGCCGATGGACTCCCCGTACCTCTACGTCCTCTCGGCGTCGAGCGGGGAGGACCGGTGGCCCGCCCTCGGTCGCGACCGCGGCGGGCACAGCCCCGCTCAGGACGGCCTGTGGATCCTCGGCGCGCAGGCCGACCGCCTCCTCATCGCGGCGCGGGAGCGGGTTGTGGCGATGGAGGTCCGCACGGGGAAGCTCAAGTGGGAGTGGAAGCCGCCGCACCGCGAGCCGATCGTCGGGCGAGGGGGGCTCTCCCGCACCACGGCGTACATCCCGTGCCTCTCGGGCCTCTACCGCCTCGACATCGCCTCGGACGACCCCGAGGGCTCGCTCGTCGGATACGACAAGTGGACCGACCCGAAGTACGAGGGGGGGAACATCGTCGTCGCGGACAACACGATCGTCACGGCGAGCGGGACGACGCTCTCCGCCTTCTACTCGTGGGAGGTCCTCTCGGCGTACCTCGACCGCGAGCTGGCGAAGTCGCCGAAGGACCCGGCGCTGCGCCTGCGCGTCGCGCGGAGCCTGCTCCAGGCGGGGCGGGCCGACGAGGCGGCCGTCCACCTCGAGCGGGCCCTCGCGCTGGCGGACGCCTCGAACGACCCCGGGGCCGCGCGCGTCGCCGCGGAGGCGCGGGACCTCCTCGTCCAGCTCCACCGCACCGTCGGGAACGCCCTCCTGGAGGGGGGGAAGGCGGACGCCGCCGCCGCGGAGTTCCGCGAGGCGCTCCGCTTCGCGGGCGAGCCCGCGGACCGCGTCCGCGCGCGGCGGGACCTGGCCAGGGCGCTCGCGGCGGGCGGGAAGGCGCGCGAGGCGGTCGCGGAGCTGTCGCGCGTGATCGCGGAGGACCCCGACGCGCCGGCCGATGGCGGGCGGGCGTGGGACGCGGCGCGGATCGACATCGCGGCCATCGTCCGGAAGGTCGGGACGAACGCCTACGCGGACCAGGAGGCCCGGGCGAGGGAGATGCTCGACGCGGCGGGGGAGAGCGAGCGCGAGACGTCCGACGTCGTCCGCCTCTTCCCGAACAGCCTCGCCGCGGAGGATGCCGCCTACCGCCTCGCCGGGATCGCCCAGAAGGACGGGCGGCTCGACGACGCGGCCGTCCGACTGAGGAACTTCGTCCGCGACCATCCGGAGTCGCAGCGCTATGCGCAGGCGAACATCGACCTCGCCGAGATCTACCGGAAGCGCGGCATGGAGGCGAAGGCGCGCGTCGTCCTGCGCCAGGCCGCGAGGCGGATCGGCGGCGCGAGGGTGGTCGTGGACGGGAAGGAGACGACCGTCGCGGACTATCTCGCGCGCGTGCTCGGGGCGTCCGCGGCGCTCGCGCCGCTGCCGCTGCCCGACGTGAAGTGGCCCGTCGACCGCGCCTGGGAGATCTCCGAGCGGCGGACCGACTCCCTCCGCGTGCTGCCCGTCTCGGGCACGCCCCCGGCGGTCTCGGCGACCCTGGTCCTCGTCTCCGCGGGCCGACGCCTGCGGGCGGCGAACCGCGAGACCGGCCAGGTCGCGTGGGAGCGCGAGTTCGCCTGCGACCCGAGCCGCTGCGGATGGACGGAGGGGGGCCTCGTGGTGGCGTTGGAGCGCGACGGCGTGGCAGCCGTCGATCCCGGGGACGGCCGCGTCCTCTGGACGGCCGACGTGACGGGCCTGTTCCTCGCCTCCGTGGTGACGGAGGGCGCCGCCTACGCGCTCGTCGCCGACCGCACGAACCTGATGCTCCAGCGGCTCGTGGCGATCGAGGCGAAGACGGGCCGCGAGCTGTGGGTGATGCCGCTGACGGACGCCCAGGCCTCGAACGACCTGTGGGTCACCGAGGACAGCCTCGTCCTCGCGACGGTGTCGCGCGAGGGAAGGGAGCTGCTCATCGTCGATCGGGACAGCGGCGAGGCGGATCGCTCCATCCCGATCGAGAGCGGGATCGGCAAGGTGCTGATGCTCCCGCCGGACCAGGTGGCGGTGGTGACGGGGGACCGGAACGAGGACCTGCGCGTCTACGGGGTCTCGAGCGGCGAGATGCTCTGGATGACCTCCGCGCGGCGGATCGACACGGAGACGCTCTGCACGAACGGGCTTGCGCTCGCGTTCGTCGCGGTGAACCCGGCGGGGGCGCTCGAGGTGGTCGTCACGGACGTGGAGAGCGGAAAGGTGAGCGCGCGGGCCCCGATCGGGACGCAGGACTACGTGAAGGGGGCGGCGATCGACGACCGGAACGTCTACGTGACGTTCCGCGAGGCGAAGGCGACGCGCCAGATTTACCTCCGGGCCTTCTCGCTTGCGGACGCCTCATCGAGGTGGACCCAGCCCATCGTGAGCGGGGACACGTACCTCGTGCTGCCGCTCGTCGTGACGCGGGGGGCGGTGATCGTCCCCACGCCGATGCAGAAGAGCGACGACCTCGACAACCCGTACGTCCCGGTCTTCACCGTGGTCGGGACCGCCGACGGGGAAGTCGAGCAGCAATGCCGCATGTCGGTCCGCGGCCGTTACCCACCGGAGCTCCGGGTCGTCGACGGCATGATCCTCGTGGTGCAGGGGAACCGCCTCTACGGGATGCGGAGCGAGAGGTAATTCTCATTTCTCAACTCGCATTTCTCAATACAGTCCGAATCCTTGAAGCCTCAACCGGTCTTCGCCTTCCGGTTGAGGCTTCAAGGATTGGGACTGCATTGAGAAATGCGAGTTGAGAAATGAGAATTCTGTCGAGTACAATCCCCGTATGCGCTACCTCTGGATCGTTCCGCCACTGGCCCTCCTTTCCCAGGCCTGCCTCGCTGACGGCCCGCTGAGCAGCGAGTCTGGAGTCACCAACCGCTCCGTCGCGGCCGTCGAGCGCGGCCTCGCGTGGCTCGCCGACCGCCAGCAGGACGACGGGTCCTGGCTCTGCAAGGTCGGGTACAAGCTGAACGAGGACTTCATCGGCGAGGAAGGGAAGCACGTCGGCGTGACGGCCCTCGCCGGCATGGCGTTCCTCGCCAACGGGAACACCCCGAAGCGCGGGAAGTACGGCGACACCGTCGAGAACGCCCTCTCGTTCGTGCTCTCGTGCGTCCGCAAGGAGGACGGCTACATCACGGCGAACGGGACGCGCATGTACGAGCACGCCTTCTCGACGATGTTCCTCGCCGAGGTCTATGGGATGTCGCCGCGCGACGACCTCAAGGAGAAGCTCCGCCAGGCGGCGTTCCTCATCGTCCGGAGCCAGAACGACGAGGGAGGCTGGAGGTACCAGCCGTTTCCGCGGGACGCGGACATCTCGATCACGGTGAGCACCCTCCAGGCCCTCCGCGCCGCGCGGAATGTCGGGATCCGCGTGCCGAAGGACGTGATCCACCGCGCCGTCGACTACGTCAAGCGCTGCTCGGACAACCCGGACGGGAGCTTCAGCTACCAGGACCTGACGCGGCACATGACGCGGAGCACCTACTCGCTCACGGCCGCGGGGGTGACGGCGCTCTACAGCGCGGGGGAGTACGACTCCGTCCAGGCGCGGAGGGGGCTCGACTACCTCAGGACGCACCTGTACGAGCTGAACTACTCGCAGTACCACTACTTCTACGGACACTACTACGCCTGCCAGGCCTTCTACCAGGCGGGCGGAGAGGAGTGGGCGGACTACTATTCGCAGCTCCGCGAGGAGATCCTCTCGCACCAGCACCCGGACGGGCACTGGGATGACGCGGTGGGCGAGACGTACGCCACGGCGATGGCGTGCCTGCTGCTGTCCATGCCGATGGACTACCTGCCGATCTTCCAGCGGTAGGACTCGATATCAGATATCTGAGAGCTGAGAGCTGATATCGATTCCAAGCCTGACGTTCCGGAAGACGGACCCAACTCCGGAGTCAGGCTTCTATAGCCGCCGTAACCTCGGTCCCTGCGGCGTGTCCTTGACCTCCCACCCCAGCGCGGCGACCTCCTTGCGCAGGCGGTCCGACTCCGCCCAGTCCTTCGCTTTCCGCGCGGCCTCTCGGGCCTGGACGAGCGCCTGGACCTCGGGAGGCGCCTCCACGGCGGCCTCCTGGAAGACGCCGAAGACGCGATCGAAGCGCGCCAGGGCCTCGACGAGCTTCGGGCCTTCCGCCGCCGAGAGGTCGGTCATCCGGTTCACCTCGGAGACCAGGCCGAACACCGCGGCGAGGGCCTCGGAGGCGTTCAGGTCGTCGTCCATGGCCGCCTCGAACCTCCCCGTCGCGACCTCGATCGCCGCGTCGAGCGCCGTTCCCGCCCCGGGGCCCTTCGCCGCGGCGGCGCGGGCGCGCAGCTCGTCCACCCGCGCGAGCGCGGCCTTGTCCGACTCCAGGCCGTCGATCGTGAAGTTGAGCGGCTGGCGGTAGTGGCTCTTGACGAGGGCATACCTGAGCACGCGGGGGGCGAACCCGCGGTCCAGGAGGTCCTGGCACGCGTGGAAGTTCCCCTTCGACTTCGCCATCTTCTCCCCGTCCACGAGGAGGTGCCGCGCGTGTCCCCAGGTCCGGACGAAGGGCTTCCCCGTCGCCCCCTCGCTCTGCGCGATCTCCGACTCGTGGTGGGGGAAGATGTTGTCCTCCCCGCCCGTGTGGAGGTCGAGCGTGTCCCCCAGGTACTTCCGCGCCATCGCGGAGCACTCGATGTGCCACCCGGGGAAGCCCCGGCCCCAGGGGGAGTCCCACTGCATGATGTGCTTCGGGTCGGCCTTCCAGAGGGCGAAGTCGAGCGGGTTCTTCTTCTTGGGGTTCACCTCGACGCGGTGACCCGCCTCGAGCTGCTTGAGGGTGTTTCCGGACAGGCGGCCGTAGCCCGGGAAGGAGAGGACGTCGTAGTAGACCTCTCCGTCGGCGACGTAGGCGTGGCCCCGGGCGAGGAGGAGCTGGACGATCTCAATCATCTCGGGGATGTGATCGGTGGCGCGGGGGTTCTTCATCGCGGGGCGCATCCCAAGCCTCGCGGACATCTCGAGGAAGATCGAGGCGTAGCGCCGCGAGATCTCCCACGGGTCCTTCTTCTCCTTGCGGGCGGCGGCCTCGAGCTTGTCCTCCCCCTCCTCGGCGTCCTCCTGGAGGTGCCCGACGTCGGTGATGTTCATCACCTGTCGCACTTCGAACCCGCGGTACTCCAGCCACCGGCGGAGCGTGTCGGCGTACAGGAAGCTCCGGAAGTTCCCGATGTGGGGAGCGCTGTACACCGTCGGGCCGCAGTTGTACATGCGGACGACGCCCGGCTCCAGGGGGGAGAAGGGCTCCTTCTGCTTCGTGAACGTGTTGTGCAGGGAAAGCGTCATGTCAGTTTCACGTCCTTGACGGGATCGGTGGCGGTGGCGTGCTCGTAATCGGGCTCGAAATCGTTCTCGTGCTCG
>CAZYRM010000113.1:0-20402 GCA_964649705.1 uncultured Planctomycetia bacterium | reverse complement strand
ACGACCAGGACCTCGACCTCCCCCTTCTCGACCTTCGCGAGCTTGGGCGGCGCGGAGTCCGCAGCCCCCCCGCTCCGCCCGCGCCACCACCACCAGCCCCCGCCCGCGGAGGCGAGCACCAGGAGGAGGACCCACTTGTTCACGAATCGGCTCGTCTGAATCATCGTGTGGGGCTATCCGTTGCCGGTGCCTTCGCGGAGGCCGTACCAGCGCTGCCTCCGCTTCCAGTCGTCAAACCTGCGCACCTGGTCCGCCGAGAGCAGGGAGCGGATCTGGTCGTCGGCCTTCTTCCGCACCGCGTAGACCTGCTTCTCCCACTCGTCCTCGGTGATCTTCCCCTCCTCCTCCATCCCGTTCAGGCGCGAGACCTCGCGGAACCGGTCCTGGAGGGCCTGGGAGACGAGGTCCTTCTGCTGCGGGCCGAGCTCGACCGCCTGCGCCACGCCGTCGATCACGCCCTTCTGCCAGTCGTCCCGCTCGCGCCTGGAGTCCTCCTCGTCGATCTCCTTGCGCAGCTCGCGGAAGAGGTCCTTGAGCGCGGCACGGTCGGCGGGGAGCCCGGCGTCGGTCGGGGGGGACGAGGCGATCTCGCTCGACGGCCTCCTCTCCTCAGGAGGCGCCACGGAGAGCGGCTCGGGGAGGCCCTCCAGGCCGCGCTCGATGGCGAGGCGCTTCTCGATCTCCGCCACGCGGCTCGACAGCTCGTCGTCCAGCGTGGGCGGGGCGACGTGGATGTCGGCGTTGCCGATGCGTCCCGATGGCGCGGCGCCGGGCCCCGTCGAGCGGGGCTCCTCCAGCCCCCGGAGCCGCGCGTCGAGGATGCGGATCTGGTCGCGGGAAGACCGGAGGTCGAGGGCCAGGACGACGACGGCGGCACCGAGTCCGCCCAGTCCGAGGAGCAGGAGAAGGAAGGGCCAGCGCTTGTCACCCATGCGAGGATCCCCTTGAGGAGACGGGTGATACGGCCCGCACCCCGCTCGCGTTGGACGCCCTCCCGCCCCTGGCTAGGTGCCCTTGGCGGCGGGGACCGTCCCCGACCAGATGGAGACGCGGTTGCGGCCGCCGCGCTTCGATTCGTAGAGGGCCTCGTCCGCGGTCCGCACGAGGTCGTCCTCGGACTGCACGGCGGTCCCCATGGCGCTGACGCCGAGGCTGAGCGTGACCTTGAGCGACTGGGAGGGCTTGGCGAGGTTGGGGAACGGGTGCGTACGGGTCTCGCGGAGGAGCTTCGTCGCCATGAGCGACCCGCGCTCGAGCGAGGTTTCGGGGAGGAGGAGGATGAACTCGTCGCCGCCGTAGCGGCAGACCACGTCGACCCCCTCACGGGTGTTCTTCTTGAAGAGGCGGGAGAGCTCCTGGAGGATCACGTCGCCCTGCTTGTGGCCGTACGTGTCGTTGATCTCCTTGAAGTGGTCGACGTCGATGATCAGGATCGCGAGGTGGCGCGTGTACCTGAGGGCGCGCTTCGTCTCCTCCTTCAGCTTCTTGTCGAAGTAGCGGCGGTTGTACGCCTGCGTAAGCTGATCGATCATCGACTGCATGCGGACGGTCTCGTACAGCCGCATGTTTTCGATGATGAGCCCGATCATGTTCGCGAGCGTGTCGAGGACGTCGAGGTACCCCTTCTTCGCCGTGGGGTTCCCCTCCATGAGGCGCTTCTCGCGCTCCTCGAGGCGGACCTCGATGAGGCCGAGGGTCCGCTCGCGTCCCTTGAGCGGCATGGCGACCATGAGGTCGCCCAGCTCGCTCGGCGCTTCGCCCCGCGCGATCTTGGCATACTTGTGGCCGCGCTGCAGGTGGTAGCGACGGAGCTTGCGCCCCTGGTACGAGTAGGCCGGCTCGAGATACTGCCCCCGCACGAGCCACAGCGCGCACTCGACGTACCCCATCCCGTGACGGTCGCACAGGAGGCCGCCGGCCTTCTCGAGGATCTCCTTCTCGTCCGCGGCGTGGAGCAGGACCGGCGTGACGGAGGGGACGTTCTTGATCTTCTCGGTGAGCGCGAAGGTGCGGAGCGTGCTCTGCGCGAGCTCCTTCACCTGGTCCTTGAGCTTCTGGGCCATCTTCTCGCGCTCGGTCAGGTCCCGCATCGCCCCGATGACGACCTCCCGGCCGCCGATCTGCATCCGCTGGACGCTGACCTCGACGGTCTTCACGTCCCCGGCCTTCGATCGGATCTTGATGTCGTACCGCTCGGCGCTCACCTTCCGCCGCGTCTCGCGCTTCCTCTGGTACTCGTCCTGGCTGTCGGGCGCGACGAGGTCCTTCGCGAGCACCTTCCCGCCCAGGATCTCGGCGCGCGTGAAGCCCGTGAGCGCCGAGAACGCCGTGTTCGCCTCGATGAAGGCCTGCGACTCCAGGTCGAGAATGTACGAGGCGTCGTTCGCGTTCTCGAAGAGCAGCTTGTAGGTCTCGAAGCCGGCAAGCGAGGCGCTCGGCGAGGGCAGGTCGCGGGCGGCGGACGGCGTCGCCTGGACGCGCCCGTCGAGCGGTCGGACGAGCTCCTGCGAGACCTCCTTCCCGTCGACCCAGACGCGGGGGTTGAGGACGATCCCGTCGAGGTGGACGGGGACGTCGACGGTCCCTCCGAACCCCGCGTTCCGCCCGAAGGCGACGTGCGCGGTGCCGATCGCCTTTTCGTCCTCGAGGATGTTCCCGACGACTCGCGCGGCGGAGTTGATCCCGATGCCGAACTCCGCGACATTCCGACCCGGCTCGCCGTACGGCTCGAGCATACGGGCGAGCTCGGGCGAGGAGATCTCGATCGCCCTCCCCTCCTTGATGACGATGCGGATCGGCTCCGCCAGCGCGCCGATCCCCGCCATGCTCCCGTCGATCATCAGGACGCCGTTCGCGGTCCCCTCGACGGGGGCGAGGTAGACCTCCCCCGCGGGGAGGTTCCCGAAGGCGCCGGGGAAGTCGAAGATCCCGCCGTCCAGCAGCGGGACGCGCCCCTCCATGCGGAATCGGAGGTCGGTCCCCCCGGGGCTGGCCAGGCGGACCTCCCGCCCGCCCGCGAGTCGGTCGAAGATCTCGCGGCCGCGCTTCCCCATCTCGTCGTAGTCGACGTCGACGAGGGCGTCGATCCGCTCGCCGTCGACGCCGGGCATGCTGGCGACGCGTACGCCGTGCTGCTCGCAGGCGATCCTCCGCGCGACGGTGTGCGAGAGGGACTTCTTGGTGACGAGGAGGGCGATGTCGGCGTGCTGGAGGGCGCGCGCGACCGGCTCGGGGGGCTCCTCCCCGTGCATGTCGCGGGGCTGCATGCACATGAAGACCGTCTCGATCCCCATCGAGACGGAGGTCTCGTAGAAGGCCGTCGCGAGCCGGAAGAAGTCCGTGTCGGCGACGATGAGGATCGTCTCCTTCGGACGATACCCCATGCACTTCCGTATGACGAGTTCAGCGACCGCTCGGCGCACGCGCGCTCTCCAGGTGGCGGGACCGGCTCAATCCATCCCGGCCCGCTACGCGGGCAATCCGCTCCCGGTCCCCGGAGGCGGTCCCTCGATCCGGGCCCCAGCGGGGCCTCCGCTCGGGGCTGCACCGTCGCTCGGGGCAGGAGGCGGGCTCGGCGCCGCGGGAGGCTCGGTATTCACCTCCCGGCGGATTTCCTCCTCGATCCCGCGCATCCCCTTCTGGAACTCGCGGATCCCCTTGCCCACCGAGCGGCTGACCTCGGGGAGGCGCTTGCCAAAGAGGAGGAGCGCCACGATGAGGATGAGGATCAGTTCGCCCATGCCGAGGCTCGGGAACATTCGAGATCCTGCCGCAGAAGCCGCGACATCCTACCCCCGGAGACAGGAGGAACGCAAGACCCCGCGGCTAGGTCGGGAGCTTAAGGGCGTGCTTCTCGATCTTCGAGAGCAGGAGGTCGCGCTCGAACGGCTTCGCGACGAAGTCCTTCGCGCCGCCCTGCATCGCGCGGAGGACGTACTCCTTGCGCAGCAGCCCCTTCGAGCAGCACATGACGACCGGGAGGTGCATGTACTTCGCCGTGCTCCTGAGCCTCGAGAGGGTCTGGAAGCCGTCGTTGGCGGAGTTCCCGATGTCGATCACGACGAGCTGCACGCCCTCCACGTCGATCCCGTCGACGGCGAGCGCGAAGTTCGGGGCGGAGTAGAGGTGGTAGGGCAGGCCGCCAAGGAGGCTGCCGAGCTGCGCCTGGGAGCCCTCGTTCTCGTCGATCTGGAGGATGGTCCCGCGGACGTCCTCAAACGGCTGCTCGGCCCCCTTCGCCTTGAGGAACGTCTCGAGCACGTCGCGCTCGAGGATCTGGGCGCAGACGCTCTGGGGCCAGCCGGAGATCGTGATCGGGAATTCCACCATGACGAACGGCGGCGGCGGGAAGATGGCGTCCCAGTCGGCCCTCGACTTCGCGATGTCGACGAAGCGGGTCTCCTTCTGGACCATGGAGAGGTCGACCCCGAAGACGTCGCGCAGCCCCTGCGCCGCGCCACCGCAGAGGTTGTTGCAGGCCTCGCGGTAGGCGTCCGAGTCCATCGCGGAGAACTCGCGCATCCTGCGCTTCCGCTCCAGCTCAGGCGTCGGAACGAGGAGCATCAGGCTCGACAGCGTGATCGCGTCCTTGAACCTGAGGAGCCACCGGACCTGGCCCGTGAACCCGCCCTCGAGCGTCGCGAGGGTGTACACGCACGGCTCCTCGTACGGCCGCGGCAGGCGGTACTTCCCGAGGATGTGGACCACGGGGGAGCCGAACATGACCTCCTTCCCGCAGAGTGTCGAGAGGTCGTTCCCGACGGAGCTCATCTCCATGGCGCAGATCTCGCCGAGGGGCGCCAGGGCCGAGGCGGAGAGGATGTAGTCGCGCGCCATCGCCTACGCGGGCCCCAGGAGGGGCCCGACCTTCAGCTTGAGATCGACCGCGGTCGGGGGCTTCCGGAGGAAGTCGCTCACGCCGCACGCCTTCGCCTCCTCCATCTTGGCCGAGCTCCCCTCGGCGGTGATCAGGAGGATGGGGACGGTCGGGGAGAGCTTGCGCAGGCGCTTCGCGAACTCGAGGCCGTCCATGGTGGGCATGTTGAGATCGGAGAAGACGATGTCGATCCCGCCGGCGGCGAACTTCGCGAGGGCCTCTTCGCCGTTCGAGGCCTCGACCGTCTTTGTCACCTCGAACCCGGCCTGTCTGAGTCCCCGGGAGATCATCATCCGCATCACGGCGGAGTCGTCGACAACGAGGATGGATAGTCCCATGCGCTCTTTCCCGACGCGATGATCGCAAAGGGCCGGGGGGCTGTCAAGGCGGCCCCGAGTCTAGGTCTTGCGGCCGTACCGTCCGTACCGCGCATAACGGCTGTACCGGTAGTAGTAGTACTCGGTCGGCTGGTGGATCCCCTTGTTCAGGATGACCCCGGCGATGTTCGCGCCGACCTGCGTAAGCACGTGCTTGGCCTGGATCGCCTCGCGCCGCGTCACGTACCCCTCCGCGAGGATGAAGATCGTGGCGTCCAGGTGGGTCCCCAGGATCGCCGCGTCGGTCAGTTCGAGGACCGGCGGGCTGTCGAAGATGGCGATGCAGCCCGTCTTCTTCAGCTCCGAGAGCAGCCACCCCATGCGCGGCGATTTCAGGAGGCTCACGGGATTCGACGGGATCGGGCCGCTCGTGAGCACGCGAAGCGACGGGACCGGCGTCGACTGCAGGTACGAGTCGAGCACCGCGGGCTCCCCTCCCGCCCCCTCCGCAAGGAGGTCCGCCAGGCCGCGGACGTTCTCCAGCCCGAAGAAGGAGTGGATCGTCGGATTCCGCAGGTCGGAATCGACCAGGATCACGCGCTCTCCGCCCTGCGCGAGCGCGATCGCAACGTTCGACGCGAGCGTCGACTTCCCCTCCTCGGGGCGGACGCTGGTGAAGAGGAACGTCCTCGCGCGCTGCTCGATGGCCACGGCCTCGAGGAGCGTGGAGAGTCGGTTGAACAGCTCCCACACCGGGGACTGCGGAGAGGCCTCGAGGAGCGACGGCCGCTCCTCCTCGAAGAGCGGCATGGAGGAGATGGCGGGCAGCGAGAGGTAGACCTTCACGTCCTGCGACGTGCGGATGGTGTTGTTCAGGTACTCGACCGCGTATCCGCCGGCGATGCCGAGGATGAGGGCGAGCACGGCCGCGAAGGGGAGGCTCTCGAGCCCGCGCGAACCGAAGGGCACGCCGACGCTCGGCTGTTCGTCGCTCGAGATCGAGGACTTCACGCCGCTCATCTGGACTTCGATCTCGGAGATCTTCTTCCCGAAGTCCTCGATCGCCCCCGCGGCGCGTTCCTGCTGCTGCTGCAGATCCCGATACTCGGTCCGCTCGCGCGAGAGCTTGACGAGCGCCTGGCCGCGCTCCCGGATGGCCTCGTCCAGGAAGGCAATCTGGTCCTTCGCGACGGAGATCTCGGCGTCGATGCGGCCCTCGTCGCCTGGGGAACGGGGCCGGGTGGCGGCCTCCTCGATCGCCTTCGAGATCGCCCTCCGCTCCGACTCCATCTCGATGACCTTGGGATGGACGTCGGTATACCGGTTCTTCATGCGGGCGAGCTGGGTCTCGAGGTCGATCATCCGCTGCTTGAGGGAGGTGAGGAACTGGTCCTGGCCCGCATCCACGCCGGGCACGGCGAGTCCCTCGGGGAACCGTGGAGGGATGGGGAGGCCCTGACCGCCGGCCTTCTTCTGCGTCTCGAGGCGCCGCAGGTCGAGGAGGAGGCGAATCCGCGTGCTCTCCAGGCTCCCGATCGAACTGAGCCGCGCGCCGACCTGTTCCTCCGGAAGGTAGAGGCCGCTCGCCTCGAGGCGGGCCGTCAGGCCCTGGAACTTCCCCTCGAGGCCCTCCCGCTCCCGACTCCGGCGGTCGACCGCGCTCCTGAGGACAGCGAGCTGCTCCTGGTAGTAGCTCCGCGCGAGCTCCTCGTCGTAGTCGGCCATGGCCTTCAGCACCGCGCCGGCCATCCGTCGCGCCAGGTCGGGGTCGGGCGAGACCGCGGCCAGAAGGACGGCCTGGTCGTCCCCGGCGGCGGTCGCCGTGACCGAGGCGCGGATCGCCTGCGGATCGAGGACGAGGCCCTCGGCCTTCAGCGCGTCCGCCGCCTTCCGGCAGACGGCCAGGCTGGTAAACAGTCGGACCTTCTGGTCGAACGAGTACACCGGGACGGACGGGACGTTTTCGGCGTACAGGTATCCGAATTCGACAGGGCTCTTCGCGATCCGGGCGAGGACCGTGGACCGATAGGGCAGCGCCCGCCCCACCCGCAGGTAGGCGGAGTAGGTGGAGATCACCACCAGGAATATGAGCAGCACCTCCCTCCAGCGCTTTCGCAGGATGCGGAGGTAGTCCCTGAGTTCCACGGTATCGCCAACACGGTGCCTATTTGCCGGTGATGCGCCCGTTCACGCGGTTCCCCCAGTACTGGAGGAGGCCGTCGAGGCTCTGCGCGCCGCTAAGGTAGCGGATCGTGAGGTCCCAGTCGTGCGAGAACTGATCGCCGGCCGTCCAGTGCCCGGGGACATAGACGATGTCGTCGACCTCCATCGGGATGTCCTGCGCCAGGTCGCCGGCTTGGATGAGCTGCTGGAAGTCGGAGATGACGATCCTCGCCCTGCGGTGCCCCTTCTGCGGCTTGAGGATCCGAACCTCCCTCCGCTCGGACTGGTCGGTGAACCACCCGGCGAGCGCGATCATGCCCGACAGCTTCTCCTGGCCGGTATAGTTGTGTGGGCCCGGGGTCGCGATACGCCCCAGCACGAGCACCTTCCCCGCGGCAATCCTCTGCTCCACGCCGTAGGCCCCGCTGCCCACGGCATTGACGATGATCTGCGGGTCCTTGAGGTACTTCGTGAGTCCCTCGCGCAGGCCGCTCTTCAGTTCGGCCAGCGTGAGCCCCCTCGCGACGATCGTACCGAGCAACGGGTAGTCGAATGTGCCGTCGATGTTGATGATGACCGTTCGCGTGAACTCCGGCTCCCCCAGGATCTCGATCGAGATGCTCACCCCGGGCTGGATGATGTACGGCGCGACCGCCGGTATGCCCTCCTTGACCTTCCTGGCCGCCTCCAGCTCCAGCTCGGCGTTGTACTCCGGCGCGGTGAGCACCAGCCCCTTCAGCTCCGGGTGCCGTTCGACGATCTGGGCGACGTTGGGCGGTTTGTCGTCGGACGGGTAGCCGTACCCGTTGCCCTCATCGTAGTCGGGCCGCGTCAGCCCGTAGCACCCCGCGCCGACGAGGGTCACGCCCGCCAGGACGAACGCGCACCATGCGCAAACCCGAGACATCGTCGTTCCGCTCATGCTAGGTCTCCCGGTACGACTTGTAGGCATCGTAGTAGTACTGGTAGTAGTAGTAGTATCCGCGCCCCTCCAGCGTCACCTTGTTCAGGATGCACCCGATCAGCTTCCCGCGCGCCCCCTCGATCAGGCGCTTCGCGTGGGACACCTCGTCCTTCGTCACGTCACCCGCGGAGACGAGGAGGATGATGCCGTCCATGAGCGGCGCCAGGACGAGAGGGTCCACGGCCAGGTTCACCGGCGGCACGTCCACGAGGACGACATCGGCCTGATCGCGCGCCTCGCGCAGGACCCGGCGGTAGGCCTCGGATTTGAGCAGCCCCACCGGGTTCTGGGGGTGGGCCCCCGCCGGGAGGAGCCGGAGCCCCTCCACTTCCGTCGGCCGCAGCAGGTCCTCGATCGGCGTCGGCGGGGCCCCCTCCCGCTCCGCGAGGAGCGCGGTCGAGAGCCCCCGGCTGTTGTCCACGTTCAGGAACTTGTGCAGCACCGCCTTCCTGAGGTCGCAGTCGACGAGGATGACCCGCTCGCCCCCCTTGGCCAGGGCGATCCCGAGGTTCGTCGTCACGGTCGACTTCCCCTCCTCCGCCCTGGAACTGGCCACCATGAAGACCTTCGCCTTGTGCTCCGCGGCGTAGGACTCCATCAGCGCGCCGATCATGTTGTACACCTCGTGGAGCGGCTGCTTCTGGGCGACCGTCAGAAGGAGCCGCTGGTCGGGCTCCTTGATCCGGAGCACCGCCCCGAGGAGCTGGAGGTTGACGTACCGCTTGATGTCCGCCTCGGTGCGGATCGAGGAGCTCATGTACTCGAGGAAGTAGGCGGCGCCGACGCCGACGAAGGCGCCGATCAGGAACATGAACGGCCAGGAGGTCTGGCTCCCCTTCGGGATCGCGCGTCCCTCCTTCGCCTCGGAGAGGATGTCGACAAGGGGTTCCTTCGTGGTCTGGGAGAGCGCGATGCTGCTCTGCCGCGTGATGAATCCGGCCCTCTCATTCTGGGCGACCAGGAGCCGCTGCTCCAGGAGAGAGAGTCCCTGTCGCGCCGCCACCAGGTCCGCGGGCTGGAGCTGGTCGGATTGCTTCTTGATCTCCTCGAGGAGCTCCCCGCGCTCGGCCTCCCGAGCGGTCTTCAGCGTGCCCTTCTCGCGGATGGCCGCCTCGATGCCGAGGATCGCGAGGTTCTTCCGCCGGACGAGGTCTTCGGCCTCCATGCCCGCGAGCCGCTGCGTCAGCTCATCGACTTGCGCGCGCTTACGGACGATGTTCGGATGGTCTTCCGTGAAGCGAAGCGTCAGCTCAATGAGCTCCGTGTTGCGCTGGCCAAGGCTCGCATGGACCTGGACGACCTCGAACGACTCGGGGATGGCCTTCAGGACCTCGGTCGGCGGGTCGTGGTGTTTCGTCCTCAGGTCCGCGATCTCGTAATTGAGCTGCGCGATCTCGCGCCCGAGGTCGGCGACCCGGGCCTGCGCCTGCAGCAGTTGCAGGTCCTGGGTCGAGTTCCCCTGCTTGCCCTCCATGTCGACACGACGGCGGGCGACTTCGACCTCCATGTCGTCGATGTCCTTCGTCTTTTCGCCGACCTGCTTCTCCAGGAACGCCTTCGCCCTCGTGGTCTGCTCTTCCGAGTCCTCCTCCATGTACTCGCGGAAGGCCTGCGCCAGCCCGTCGGCGTACTGCCTGGCCACGTCGCCGCTCGCGTCGCGGGCCGAGATGACGACGATCTGGGTCTCCTTCTGCTTGGAGACGGTGAGCTGGACGCGCAGCTTCTCGATCGCGTCCGCGGCCTGGTTCCGACGGTACTTGACCGAACGCCCCTGCACCTTCATCTCGCCGATCGGCACGCCTCGCGACCGTTCGTTCTCGGCGTCGAATTCGAACACGTCCTTGAAGTGCTTCCCGTCCGACTTCGCCCACAGGTAGCCGACGGTCTTGCGGAGGACCGGCTCGCTCTTCATCAGCGTGAACCGCGTCTCCGGCGAGATCGTCAGCCAGGGGAGGGGGAAATCGCCGCCGCCGATGTAATAGTACTGCGGCTCCTTGATCACGACCTCGGCCTGCGACTCGTAGACGACCGCCTCCTGCTTCACCAGCGACTGGTGGATCGCCGCCACCGTCGCCCACACGATGAGGACGACGTACCACCGACGTCTCAGGACCCGCAGATAGTCTTTGAGTTCCATTCCCGCCTCCCAGGACGGACCCCGAGCCCAGGGGCTCGAAGCGAAAGGACTATCGGGAAAGGCGGAGCCAGATCTTTAGCCGTCGGAGAAGGTTACGACGCGGCGCCGGTGCGCGAATCGGTATCCGCCTCTCTGGCGGCATCTTCTCCGCCTTTGGAGACCTGTGTCAAGTTCCTAGCACAAACCGGAATTATTTGCCGTGTGGTCTTGACATTTCGAGGCGCTCTTGTAGACTATTTGTGGAAGCGCGAGGAACGAAACGTTCGGGTGTACGAAAACCGGTCACGCTTCCGCCCTTAACTACGGACACCCTCCTTATCCTAAGGGCCCTCATCGCCTCCTTCGGGATCCGATGAGTGGCTCTTGAAAACGGAAAGGTCCCCCTGTACAAGGGGGACCTTCTTGTTTAAGGGCACCTCCTCCATGCCCTGGACCCCGGGGCATCGCCTCCTGCTCGCCTGGACAGCCGACGTCATCGCGGGCCGCGCAGGCTCCGCACCCTGCGGGTGGCCGACCGATCGGCTCATCGCGATCGCCTCGGCCGAACGGGTCCTTCCCATCCTCTCCACCGGCGCCGCCTTCGCGGATCCGGCCATGAGGGCCTCGGTTGGCACCGGCATCCGCAACGCAGTCCTCCTCGATCTCACCCGACGGGCCTGCTCGGCGCTCGCCGGGGCCTCCGTTCCCGTCATGCTCCTCAAGGGGATCGACCTCTGCGAGCGCGTGTACGGAAACCCCGCCCTCCGCCCGATGCACGATGTCGACCTCCTCGTACCGCGCGCGTCGATCCCGCCCGCCCTGGCCGCGATCTCCACGGTCGGGCTCCGTGCCGAGGAGGCCCCGGGCGAGGGCGTCCTCCGCCACTCCGTCGTCCTCTCCGGACCGCCGCCGCTCCGCCCCCACATCCACCTCCACTGGCACGTCGCGAACGCGAGCTACCCGCTGCCGTACGCGGAGACGATCGACCTTGAAGGACTCTGGGGCCGCTCGATCCCGTGGACCGGAGCCCCCGGGGCCGCGAGGGTGCCCTCACCCGAGGATCTCGCGGTCTACCTGTGCGAGCACCTCGTCAAGCACTGCTGCGAGGAGTGGATCTTCGCCGTGGACCTCCTGCTCACCCTGCGCCGGCTGCGCCCCGATCCGCCCGCCTTCGCGCGGATCGCGCGCTCGTGGGGAGTGGAGCACCTCTGCGAGGCCGCGCTGCGGGTCGTGGAGGGCCTCTTCCCGAGGCTCGGCGCCGGGGCGTTTCGCGACCTCGTCGGCCCCGTGCCGCTCACCCACCTCGAGCACGTCTTCGTAAGGCAGGTCCTCTCGGGTCGGCGCTCGGCGGGCGTGAATTGGCTCGTCTACCTTGCCCACTGCCCGACCACCCGGGCCCGGGCGCGCCAGCTCTGGAAGGGGGTCTTCCCGGACGCGGCCGATCTCGCCTCCCTTGACCCGGAGGAGGCCGCGCGCGGTCGGTGGACGGCGTACGCCCAGCGCGGCTGGAAGGCCGTGGAGCGGATCCTGGGCCGGTAGGCTATTCCGCCGCCAGCCCGTACTCCTTCAGCTTCTTGTCGAGCGTGGGCCGCGAGATCTGCAGGAGCCGCGCCACCTCGATCTTCTTCCCCTTCGCCCGCTCCATTGCGCGCAGGATGCACCGCTTCTCGACCTGCCGCAGGATGTCGGCAAGAGGCAGGTCCTGGTCGACCAGCGCGCTCGCCTCCTGCGAGATCTCGGCGCCGCGCAGGTTCCCAGGCAGGTCCTCGGGCTCGATGCGCGACTTGTCGCAGAGCACGACGACACGCTCCATGAGGTTCCTGAGTTCCCGGACGTTTCCGGGCCAGCCGTAGGCCGAGAGGAGCTTCATGGCCTCCGAGGACAGCTCCATCGGGGGCTTGCCGACCTCCCGGCAGAACTTCTGAAGGTAGTGCGAGGCGAGCACGGGGACGTCGCTCTTCCGCTCCGCGAGGGCGGGGAGGGTGATCGGCACCACGGCGAGCCGGTAGAAGAGGTCCTCGCGGAACTTCCCGTCGTGGACGTCCTCTTCGAGGTTCCGGTTCGTCGCGGCGATGATCCGGACGTCGACGCTGATCAGACGGACCCCGCCGACCCGCGTGAAGGTCCGCTCTTCGAGGACGCGCAGCAGCTTCTGCTGCGTCGACATCGCCATGTCGCCGATCTCGTCGAGGAAGAGCGTCCCGCCGTTCGCCAGCTCGAACTTCCCGGGCTTCGCGCGGTCCGCCCCGGTGAACGCCCCCTTCTCGTGGCCGAAGAGCTCGCTCTCGAGGAGGTGTTCGCTGATCGCCGTGCAGTCGACCGGCACGAACGGCTTGTTCCGCCGGTGGCTCTCCTGGTGGATGGCGTGCGCGACCAGCTCCTTTCCCGTCCCCGTCTCCCCCATGATCAGGACCGTGGAGTTCGCCACGGCGACCTTGCGGATCCGCTCCGTGACCGAGTGGATCTCGGGGCTCTCGCCGACGATCGCCATGTCCTCCGCGATCTTCCGCCTGAGCTGGCTGACCTCCTCGCGGGTCCGCGTGTACATGCGCGCGTTCTCGATCGCGATCCCGGCCTGGCGGCTGATGTTCACGAGGAGCGAGAGGTCCTCCTGGCCGAAGCCGCGGAGGTAGCCGACCGTGTCGAGGTAGATCGCGCCGATCACGCGCTCCTTCGACTGGAGCGGGGCGCACATGACGCTCCGGACGTTGTCGAGGCGGAGGGACCGGCTCGCGTCGAACCGCGGGTCGACCGAGGCGTCCCCGGAAAGCACGCCGCACCGCCCCTTGAGGACCTGCTGGAGGATCGTCTTCGAGATCGACGGGTCGGGGAGCTCCGGCTGCTTTCGCCTGACGACCGCGGGCGTTACGTCGCCGCCGTCCTCCGAGCAGAAGATGATGGCGCCGCGCTCCGCGTCGAAGATCTCGATCACGACGTCGAGGAGGCGCCCGAGGAGCTGGGCCTCGTCGAGGGTGGAGCTGGCGACCGAGGTCACCTCGTACACCGCCTTCAGGCGCCGGAGCGTGACGTCGAGCTCGTTGGACCCGGCGCTCGGGGGCTCGACCTGCGTCGGCGCCTCCTCCCGCCCGCGGGGGGGCTCCACGGGGACGGGCGCGGCGATCATCGGCCCCGCGGACTCGTCGTTATCGACGATGATGATCCCGCCCTGCCCCTCCGAGAGCGCCTTCAGCTCGAACTCGGGGGCGAAGGCGATGAGCGTGGAGCCGATCTGGATCTGGTCCCCGGCGACGAGCTCCTTTTCGGAGACGGCCTCGCCGTTGACGAGCACGCCGTTCCGGGAGCCGGTGTCCTTGAGGAAGTACCGGTCCCCTTTCTTCACGATCCGGGCGTGGAGGCGGGAGATGTGCGTGTCGGCGATCTGGACGGGGTTTCCGCTCGACCGCCCGATCGACACGTTGCCGTCGATCTCGTAGACGGCCCCCATTCCTTCGCCGCGCAGCACGACGAGCTTCGGCATCCGGCTCCCCCGTGGAACGCAGGGGATTCTACCACCCCTCGACTCGCTTCGCTGCCCCCGGCGGGCTCGGGCCAGGCCCGCTCGGGGCAAGCTGGCGGCGCCCTAGGTCGCGGGCGCGGCCTCGGTCGCGGCCTCGGGCCGGTCGACGACGATGTTCACGAGCCGACCGGGCACGACGACGAGGTTCTTCACCGTCGCCCCCTCGAGGCTCTTCTTCACCTTCTCGTCCGCCAGCACGGCGGCCTTCACCGCGTCCTCGGCAATCCCCGACTCGACCGTCACCTTCGAGCGCATCTTGCCGTTCACCTGCACGACGATCTCGACCTGCTCGACCTCGAGGGCCTTCTCGTCGTACGTCGGCCACGGCGCGCGGAAGACGCTCGGCTCGTGCCCGAGCAGCGTCCAGAGCTCCTCGGAGAGGTGCGGAATGAACGGCGCGAGGAGCCTCACGGCCGCCTCGAGCCCCTCGCGGAGCACGGCGAGGCCGTCGGGGCCGCCCGCCTCCCAGCTCTCCACGCCCTTGAGCTCGTTGATGAGCTCCATGACGTGCGAGATCGCCGTGTTGAAGTGGAGGTCGCCCTCCATCGTCTCGGTGACCTGCTTCACGGTGAGGTGCGTCTTGCGCCGCGCCGCGCGCATGGCGTCGGAGAGCTTCGACGGGTCGGCCGGGACCGACGGCGCGCCCTTCAGCCTCTCCGCGTTCGTCGCGACGACCTCCCAGAGGCGGTTCAAGAAGCGGTTCGGCCCGAGGACTCCGTCGTCGGTCCACTCCGCGTCCGCCTCGGGCGGCCCGATGAAGAGGATGTAGAGCCGCATCGTGTCGGCGCCGAAGGTCTCGAGGATCGGGTCGGGCGCGACGACGTTCCCCTTGCTCTTCGACATCTTCTCGATGACGGCGACGACGTCCGTGTTGCACGCCTTGCACTTCCCGGCGGCGACGTTCCGGCACTCCGCGCAGAGCCCCGTCCCGGGGGTCTGGCACTGCGCGCAGGGGGCCTCCACGATCTCGTCGGGGTCGACGTACGCCCTGCAGGTCGGGCACTTCACCGAGAGCTTGCAGATGAGCCCCTGGTTGAAGAGGTTCGCGAACGGCTCCTCGAACTCCACCATCTGGAGGTCGTAGAGGACTTTTGTGATGAAGCGCGCGTAGATCAGGTGCTTCGTCGCGTGCTCCGCGCCGCCGATGTACCGGTCGACCGGCATCCACTTCGTCGAGATGTCGGCGCCGAAGGGCTTGCGCTCGTCGTGGGGGTTGAGGAACCTGAGGAAGTACCACGCGCTGTCGACGAAGGTGTCCATCGTGTCCGTCTCGCGGCGCGCGCGCCCCTTGCACTGGGGGCAGGTCGCCGTGAGGAAGTCGAGGTTCGCCGCGAGCGGGCTCGCGCCCGTCGGGCGGTAGTCCACCTGGTCCGGGAGGAGCACAGGGAGCTCCTTGTCGGGGACCGGCACGATGCCGTCCTTCTCGCAGTAGAGGACCGGGATCGGCGCGCCCCAGTAGCGCTGGCGGCTGATGAGCCAGTCGCGGATCCGGTAGTGGACCGACTCCTTCCCGACGCCGCGCTCCTTCATCGACTCCGTGATCTTCTTCATCGCGAAGCGGTTCGGAAGGCCGCCGAAGGCCCCGCTGTTCGCCTGGACTCCGTCGCCCTCGTAAGCCTCCGTCATCGTCTCGCCGTCGAGCTCCTTCCCCTTCGGGTTGATCACGGCGCGGACCGGGAGCTTGTAGTTCTTCGCGAACTCGAAGTCGCGCTGGTCGTGCGCCGGGACGCCCATCACGGCGCCCGTGCCGTAGTCCATGAGGGCGTAATTGACGACCCAGATCGGCACCTTCCCGCCCGTCATCGGGTTGACCACGTAGGCGTTGAGGGACATCCCCTCCTTCTGGTAGTCGCTGCCGGTGCCGCTGCGGAGCGCCGCGTGCTGCTGCTTCACCTTGACGATGAAGTCGATGATCTCGTCCTTCTTCGTGTGACGATCCGCCAGGCGCGTCACGAGCGGGTGCTCCGCCGCGAGGGCGAAGAACGTCACCCCGAAGACCGTGTCGGGCCGCGTGGTGAAGCACGCGACCGTCTCGCCCGTCTCGGGGAGCGTGAAGTAGATCTCGGCGCCCTCGCTCCGGCCGATCCAGTTCTCCTGGAGGACCTTCACGCGGTCCGACCACCCCTCCAGCTCGTCCAGGTCGTCCACGAGGCGGTCGGCGTGCTCGGTGATGCGGAAGTACCACTGCTCGAGGTCCTTCACGCCGACGCGCGATCCGCACCGCTCGCACTGCCCGTCGATCACCTGCTCGTTGGCGAGGACGGTCATGCAGCTCGGACACCAGTTGACGGGCCCGCTCGCGCGGTAGGCGAGGTCGCGCTTGAGGAGCTGGTTGAAAAGCCACTGGGTCCAGCGATAGTACGACGGGTCGCAGGTGGAGATCTCGCGGTCCCAGTCGTATCCCACGCCCCACTTGAAGAACTGCGACTTCATCTGCGCGATGTTCTCGAGCGTGTGCTCGCGCGGATGGATCCCGTCCTTGATGGCGGCGTTTTCGGCGGGGAGGCCGAAGGCGTCCCAGCCCATGGGCATGAGGACGTTGTATCCCTTGATGATCTTGTACCTTGCGACGGCATCCCCGATGATGTAGTTCCGCGCGTGGCCGACGTGGAGGGTCCCCGACGGATACGGGAACATGTTGAGGCAGTAGTACTTGGGTTTGGCGGACTTCTCGTCCATCTTGAAGAGCTTGGACTCTTCCCAGTGCTTCTGCCAGCGTTCCTCGATGGCCTTGAAGTTGGCCCTGTAATCGTTGCGGGGGGGCTTTTCCTGCTGCTCGTCCATAGGCTGAAAGTCGACCTCCACCTTACGGTTCGGGGAAAGCGCGGGATGGTACCTCTTTTGCTGGAGTGGCTCAACAGATTTCCGAGGAGATGGGTTCGCGCCTATCGGGCCCGGCGCGCGAGGACGCGCAGTCCGTTGTTGAAGCAGACGATCGAGCGGAACACGTAGCCGCGGCCGGCGGCGCGGCACCCCGAGGGCGAGAGCCCCCACCCGCCCCCCTTCCCCGTCCTCCAGTCCCCCTCGGGGCCGCCCTTGTCGGCGACCCACTCCTCCACCCCGCCGCCCAGGTCGCGGAGGCCGAAGGGCGACTCGTCGATCGGGAAGAGGCCGACCTTCTCGGGCTGCCCGTAGTCCATTTCGCCTACGCGGGCATCCCCCATCTTGCAGAAGGTCGTGTCGAAGGAGTCGCCCCACGGAAAGTACCTCCCGTCGACCCCGCGCGCCGCCCTCTCCCACTCGTCCTCGGTCGGGAGTTCGAAGACCCAGGTCCCCTGCCCCGCCCGCTTCGTGGCCCATTTGCAGTAGTCGTCCGCGTCCTCCCAGCAGATCGAGGTGGCCGGGTACTCCGCGCCCCACCCGAGCGTGAGGTTTCCCTCCGCGTCGGGCTTCCAGTAGAGGGAGGTAGTCGTCGCGGTGCTCTCGCTCCGCGGTGTGCGCCGCTGGGCGGCCCCGGCGTCGTGCCAGGACCGGTCGTTGAGGTATTCGAGGTACATCGCGCTGGTGACCTCGAAGCGCGAGAGGAAGTAGCCGTCCGTGCCGTCCTTCGGCGCGCGGAGGATCGCGGCGTCGCGCTCGGGGGACTGGCCGGCCTTGGGGTCCCCGGAGGCGCGGAACGGACCGGCGCAGACGAAGCACCACGCCGGACGAGCCTTCAAGGCAGCCGCGGACGGAAGGAGAGGCGGCAGGGCATCGGACTCGATCGCGGTGACCTCGTTCCACTCGACATCGCGGGCCACCTCGAATGGATAGCGCACCTCGCATCTTCCCCCACCCGCGGGGATGTGCAGCAAATACGCCCCGCGCGGCAGGCGCACCTGGATACTCATGTAGGGGCGCGCCGGGGGCGCGCCCCTCGCCGGAACCAGGACCACGCGGTTCCGCTCGCCCGCCTCCAGCGGGTACACGCTCCTCTCCCTCGCCGCGGCGACGATCTCCTCCTCCCCCGCCTTCGCGAGCGGAACCGGCCGCCCGAACTCCGGCTCCTCCGCGAGGCGCGCCCCGGCGATCGACGTCCCGCGCTGCACGTCGAAGGGGACAGGCACCAGCACGGGAGGCACGGCCTTCCGCTCGTACCGGTACAGCCACGCCTCGACGTCCCCCTCCGCGGCCCCCGGCGGCAGGAGGAACCTCACGCGGACCTCCCGCTCCCCGCGGAGCATTGCTCGGTAACTCTCCCCGCCGAACTCCTCGACGAGGAGGTGGTACGTGTTCATCGCCGTCGCGTCCCTCGACTCGTCCGCGGCGCGGAATCGGTCCCAGTACAGCTCGGCGAGGCCGTCTCGCGCGTCCTCCTGCTCCTTCCAGTGCGTGAGGGCCTCCGTGAAGCGCAGCACGGCCTCGGACCAGACGGACTCGCGCGACGTCTCCTCGACGCGCAGGGCCTCCTCGACGCGCCAGCGCTGCGCCTTCCGCGCCGGCCGCTCCTCGAGGCTGGCCGCCTTCTCGAGCCGCTCGGCCTCCTTCGCCTTCTCGGCCAGGTGCACGGCCTCCTCTCGATGCCTCCGGTACCGAAGGAGCGCCGCCCGGCCAAGGTCGGTCGCCTCGCCCGCGAGCGCCCGGTCGAGGAGGTCCTGCGCGTGGCGGTCGCTCGGCGCGGCGTCGGCGGCCCAGCGCGCGGCGGAGGCCGCATCGCCCCAGCACCGCGCGGAGAGGGCCTGTTCCGCCTCCGCGACCCCGCGCGCGTAGTTCACGCGGCGGGCGAGCTCGGTCCCCGCGAGCCAGAGGACGGCTCCCAGGGCCACGACGGAGGCCGCGGCGACGGGGACGGCGACGGCCTGGTTGCGCCTCGCGCGCCTCCACACGCGGGCGATCGTCCCCAGGGGCCGCGCCTGGATCGGCTCCCCTGCCAGCCACCGGCGGCAGTCCTCGGCGAGGTCGGCCGCCGAGGGATACCGGTCCTTCGGGTCCTTGTGGAGGCACTTGAGGCAGATCGTCTCGAGGTCCTCGTCGACGTCCCGGTTCCGCCTGCGCGGCGGGACGGGGTCCTCGTTCTGGATCGCCTCGAGCAGGTCGGAGAGGCTTGCGCAGAGAAAGGGCGGCACGCCGGTGAGGCCCTCGTAGAGGGACGCGCCGAGGGAGTACAGGTCCGCGCGCCCGTCGACGTCCTTGGCGCCGGCGACCTGCTCGGGGCTCATGTACGCGGGGGTGCCGAGGAGCTGGCCGGTCTTCGTCAGCGTGAGGACGCTCTTCTCCGCGTCCACCGAGGAAGGCGTGAGCTCCTCCTCGACGAACTTGGCGAGGCCGAAGTCGACGAGCTTCGCGACGACGCGGCCGTCCTCGCGATGGACGACGACGTTCCTGGGCTTGATGTCGCGGTGGAGGATCCCGCGTCCGTGGGCGTAGCGGAGGGCCTCGGCGAGCTGGCGGACGACGTCGACGACCTCCTTGAGGGAGACGTCGTGGTCGCGGATCGCCTCGTCGAGCCCGCGGCCGGCGAGGAGCTGCATGGTGTAGTACGGGCGGCCGCCGGCCTCGCCGACGTCGTGGATCTGGACGATGCCGGGGTGCTCGAGCGTCGCGGCGGCGCGGGCCTCGCGGTAGAAGCGCTCGACAAGCTCCTTGGACGCGAAGCCGGAGTGGAGGAGGACCTTGAGGGCGACCTCGCGGCCGAGGCGGGTGTCGCCGGCGCGGTAGACGACGCCCATTCCGCCGTGTCCGAGTTCGCCGAGGATCTCGTAGTGCCCGAGGCGGGAGGGGGTCTCGCCGGGCTCGGGCGGCGGCGCGAAGCGGGTGGCCGCGCTCACGCCGGCGGAGGTCCCCGCCAGGACGGTCGGGGCCTCCGGGGTGGTCCCTCGGGACGAGCGGGTTCGGCTCTCGGCGATGGCCTCGGCGAGGGCGAGGAGTTGTCCTTCGCCGAGGGCGAGGGAGGCGACGGTGTCCTTCCCGGGCGGGGCGCCGAGGCCGGCCTCGGAGACGCGGAGGAGCCCGCCGGCGACCTTCGGGGGAACTCCGATCCAGGCTCCGACGCGCTCGGGGGAGGGCTCGCCGTCGGGTGGGGACCCGGGCTCGCCCGCGACGAGGCTCAGCCTCCTTGCGAGGTCGAGGACTCTGCTCCACTCGGCCGCGTGGTCCGGCATCTTCCCGCGCCTCCCGGTGCGCGGGGATGCTACCAGTCCGCGCGCATGCTCACAAGTCGACCGGCGATTCCATGGTCTCCATCCGTATGTGCCAGCGAGGAATCACGGGCCTGCCTCGAAACCTCCGCGCGATTCGTGGGGATCCTCGGGGGCCATTGTCCGAGCGCGATCCCCAGCAGGTGGGTGCGACTCGAGAGGTTGGCGGGCACACAGGTGTATCCGTACGCAGCGACGTGATCCCCGATCCACCTTCACCGCCAAGGCCGCCAAGAGGCGCCAAGGTGTGGGTGGACGGAACGGCGTGGTCACCTTGGCGGCGGGCCCCCCCCCCCCCGGGGGCCCCCCCCCGGGGCCGCGCGCCCCCCCAGG
>CAZYRM010000112.1:0-20769 GCA_964649705.1 uncultured Planctomycetia bacterium | reverse complement strand
GGTGCAGGTACTCCCGCTCCTCGCCCGTGAGGATCCGGTCGGCGAGGGCGATCTCGACGAGCGAGCGGAACTTCCCCATGCTCCGCCGGACCTTCGTGTCGGTCCGGTCGGCCGTCGGTACGAGCGCTACCCCGATCGGGAGCTCCTGGTACGCCGCCAGCGCCGCGCGAGCGTCGGCGAAGCGCTCCTGAGGGCGGTCCGAGACGCACTGGAAGATGAAGTCGTCCCACGCCGCGCCGAGCGACGTGACCTTGCGGCTCACCGGCTTGACCGTCCCCGGGGACTCCCAGGTGAGCATCTGGTAGAGGAGCTTCCCGAACGAGTAGATGTCGGTGCGCTTCCCGACGTCGGGGGAGAGGAACTCCGGCGTGAACCGCTCGGGGGCCGAGTAGAGCGGCGTCGCGGCGCCGACGGAGACGCCCATGGTCATCGCGGTCGAGCGCGCGAGGTCCTGCGACTCCTGGAAGAGGACGCCGTAGCCGACGTCGATGAGCTTCACCTTCTCGTCGGGCTGGACGAGGACGTTGGACGCCGAGAGGTCCCCGTGGACGAAGCCGAGGTCGTGGATGACCACCATCCCCGCGAGGAGGTTCTCGGCGACGCGGAGCGCCTTTCCCAGCTCGAACTGGGCCTGCTTGGTGAAGTGGTGGTTGAGGCTCTTCCCCTCGATCAGCTCCATCCTCATGTAGGGCGGCGTGGCGTCGAGGTCGAAGTGTTCGACGCGGGGGAAGAAGCGGCCGCCGTCCTCGTGCTTGAGGCGCCCGAGGACGTACTGCGCGATCGACTCGCGGCGCGATCCCTCGAGTCGGTCGCTGCGGTGGAAGAACTTCACCGCGACGGCCTGGCCGTAGTACTCGGCCCGCCAGACCTCGCCGAAGCCCCCCTCGCCGAGCTTCTCGACGAGGGTCTGCCCCTGGACGACCTGTCCGGGCTGGAGGTTCAATCCGCCTTCCATGTCATTCCCTTCCCTTCCCATTCCCCTTCCCGTTCCCCTTCCCATTCCCAGCGCATGGAGCACGCTGGGAATGGGAAGGGGAACGGGAAGGGGAACGGGACCTTGGTGGCTCGGACAGGGGAGATCATATCACCCGCGTCCGCCCCGCTCCAAATCTTTGGCCTCGTTCCACAGCTTGTCCATCTCGTCGAGCGTCGACTCCGCCGGCCCCTTCCCCCGTTCCTCCAGCCGCTTCTCGACGTGGTGGAACCTGCGGATGAACTTGTCGTTCGTCCCCCTCAGCGCATCCTCCGGGTCGATCCCCAGCTTGCGCGCGAGGTTGGCCACGGCGAACAGCAGGTCTCCGACTTCCTCCCTGGCCTCCGGCGAGGGCGCCGCGTGGGCGGCCCCCGACGGCAGCCCGGCCATGGCCGATTTGAGCTCCGCCAGCTCCTCCTCGACCTTGGCCCAGACGTCCTCGAGCTTCACCCAATCGAATCCTACGAGCGCGGCCTTGACGCCCAACCGGTACGCCCGCAGGAGCGACGGAAGCTCCCGTGGTACTCCCGACAGCGCCGACGAGTCCGCGGTCCCCTTCCGCTCCGCCCGTTTGATCGCCTCCCAGCGCTTGAGCGTCTCCGCTGTGCTCCCGGCCGGCGTATCCCCGAAGACGTGCGGGTGACGCCGGACGAGCTTGTCGGCGATCCCGCGCGCGGCGTCGTCGACGGTGAAGTCCCCTCGCTCCTGGTACAGCCTCGAGATGAACACCACCTGGAACAGGAGGTCCCCGAGCTCCTCGCGGCACTTCGCGGGGTCGTCCTTGACGAGCGCCTCGATGACCTCGTAGGTCTCCTCGAGGAGGAAGGTGCGGATCGTGTCGATCGTCTGCTCGCGGTCCCACGGGCAGCCGCCCGGATCGCGCAGGCGGTCCATGATGGCGACGAGCGCGTCGAAGGCCTCTGACATCAGGCCGGCTCCGTCGAGAGGGACTCCCAGTCCTTCATCAGCCCGTCGAGCCGCTTCTGCTTGTCGCGCTTCTCGTGATCGAGCTTCTCGAGCCTCGCCCAGTCGAACGCGAGCGACTCGTCGCACATCGCCTTCTGCAGCTCCGCGACGGCGCGCTCGAGGAGGGCGATCTCGCCCTCGACCTCGCGCAGCCTCTTCTGCCGCTTGGAGGCCTCGTTCCGCTTCCTCTTCTGCTCGCGGTAGTCGTCCTGCTTCTCGGGGGCCGCCGCGTCGGCCTCGTCGCCCTCCTTCTCGCGCAGCTCGCGGTAGCTGGTGTAGTTCCCCTCGACGACGCGGACCTTTCCGTCCTCCATGACCACGAGGCGGGTGGCGACGCGGTCGAGGAAGTACCGGTCGTGGGAGACGACGAGGATGGTGCCGTCGTACTCCTGGAGGGCCTCCTCGATCGCCTCCTTGGCGGGGATGTCGAGGTGGTTCGTGGGCTCGTCGAGGACGAGGAGGTTCGCGCGCCCGAGGAGGAGCTTGGCGAGGGCGACGCGGCTCTTCTCGCCGCCCGACAGCGTCGCGACCTTCTGGAAGACGTCCTCGCCGAGGAACAGGAACTTCGCGAGGTGCTTGCGGATGTCGATCTCGGGGACGCGCGGGTGCTCGTCCCAGATCGTAGCGAGGACGTTTTTCTCGGGGTCGAGGTCGGTCCGCTCCTGGCGGTAGTAGGCGACGTTGACGTTGTGCCCGAGCTCGCTCGTCCCCTCGGTGGGGGGCTCCTCGCCGAGGAGGACGCGCAGGAGGGTGGTCTTGCCCGCCCCGTTGGGGCCGAGGAGGCCGACGCACTCGCCGCGTTCGACCTCGATGTCGAGCCCCTGGAAGAGGCGTTTCTCGCCGAAGGCCTTCCCGAGCCCCTGGGCCCGCACGACGACGCGGCCTGACAGGGACCCGGTGAGGATCTTGATTCGAGGCCCCTTGGCGTCGGCGTCGACCCTCTCCACGCGCTCCATCCGATCGAGCAGCTTGCGCCGCCCCTTGGCCATCCTGGTCTTCTGGCCTGCGAGGTTGCGGCGGATGAACTCCTCGGTGCGGGAGATCTCCTTCTGCTGCATCTCGTATTCGTGCTGCTGCACGCGGCGGCGCTCCTCGCGCTGGTCGACATAGGCGGAGTAGTTGCCGGTGTAGTGGGTGAGGCGCCGGTTCATCATCTCGGCGACCTCGTCGACGACGCGGTCGAGGAAGTAGCGGTCGTGGCTGACGATGACGGCGGCGCCCTTCCAGGTCTTGAGGTAGTCCTCGAGCCACTCGGTGGCGTGGATGTCGAGGTGGTTCGTCGGCTCGTCGAGGAAGAGGAGGTTGGCGCCGGAGAGGAGCTCCCGCGCGATGGCGGCGCGGTTCTTCTGGCCGCCGGAGAGGATGCGGACGGGCTTCGCGAGGTCGTCGTCGCGGAAGCCGAGGCCGAAGAGGACGCGCTTGATCTCCTGCTCGAAGTGGTAGCCGCCCTCGACCTCGTACTGGTGATGGAGGTCGCCGTACTGGGAGAGGAGCTTGGGGTCGTCGGGGGCGCGCTCCATCTCGTCGGCGAGGCCGTCGAGGGCGTCCTTGGTGGCGAGGAGCTTCGCGAAGGGGAGGAGCATCTCGTGGAAGAGGGTGTGGTCCCCCTCGAGGGCGCCGGCCTGCCTCAGGAACCCGATCTTGGCCGCGCGGGCGACGAATACGTCTCCCTTGTCGGCGTCCTCCTCCTTGCAGAGGATCCGGAAGAGCGTGGTCTTCCCCGCGCCGTTGGGCCCGACGAGGCCGATGCGGTGCCCCTCGTCGACCTGGAGGGTGACGTCCTCGAGGACGGGGACGCCCGCGAACTGCTTGAAGAGGCCAGTGACGGTTGCGAGGGGCATGGCTCGAATCTGGGATGAAAAGAAGCACCAGTGTACGCGGTCGAGGGGCGGAATTCAACGGAGGGGCGCGCTTCGTGTGGGGTGCTCAACATGCGGGGGGCCGGGCGCGCTCGGCGATCCGTCGGACGAGGCCCTCCAGGTGCTCCCGATTGGAGCGCGCGATGCGAAGGGCCTGGCCGGGCTCCTTCCATCGGCGCCAGGGGAGGAGGAACGCGGCGAGGAGTCCGATGAGAAGCAGCACCCCGCCGACCACAGTCACGGCCACGCCGTTCTGCTCTTCCCTGGACATTGTGGGCATGAGAAACGTGCCGGACGTCGCGTCGGCCCGGGTCCGTTCGTACTGGCGGACCCCGCTGACGACCAGGATCCCACCGACGATGCACAGGAACGCGACGCCGAGGACGGCAATCATCGTCTGCCTCCGCTGCGCGGACGCCTCGGGCTCGAGGAACCGGACGTCGGCGGCGATGGCCTTCAAGTCCCTCTGCGCCGTGGCGAGCGCGACCGCGATCGCCTCGGGATCGGTCGGTCGGACGGAAGGGGGATCCACCGATCGGTCCACGACGTGCATCGTGTCGCAGAGATCGCAGCGGCAGCGATCGGCGTCTGCCCTGACGCGCAGCGGCTCGTTGCAGGCGACGCACTCGACGCGGACTTCGGGCATGGCCGTGATTCTGGGGCGGGGATGCCGGGCCGTCAAGGAACCCGGCGCGTCCTGCATGCTGTCCGCCCGCCCCGGTTTCGGCTACGCTATCGGCCATGCTGTGGATCCTGGCGGCAGCCGTGTTCGCCCAGCAAGCGGTACGTATCGACGCGGACTCGGTCTTCCACGACCGCGACTGGTTCCCGACGCTCGCGCAGGACGTCGAGCAGGCGCGCATCGTCGCCGTCGAGCGGATCAACCGGGCCCTCGACGCCAGGTACGAGGACAAGGGGACGATCGAGTACCACTTCCGCGACCTCACGGAAGAGGGCGCGAGGGAGCGTCCCGCGGGGACCCACGCCTTCCGAACCACCCGCAAGCGCGGTGAGCAGGAGGTCCAGCTCGTCGAGTTCTACCTCGAGTACATCGAGAACCGTCAGATGCGCCTCGCCGATGAGGTCCTCCACGAAATGACCCACGCCGTCATGCGCGAGCAGATGGACCGCGATTCGTACGTCGCCATCCCCGAGTGGGTCCGCGAGGGGCTCGCCGTCCACGCCGCCGCGCAGACCGAGCACCTCGCGCGCTATGTCCTCGCCCGGCAGCGCGGCGAGGACCCGCTCGCCTTCCTCGACGGCCTCGAGGACAAGGAAGAGGCGTACGACAACTACCCCGAGTACGGCCTCGCGATCGGCTATCTCGCGGGACGGAGCGAGGGGGCGCTGCCCGCGTTCTACGACGCGCTCGTGCGCCGGAAGCTGCCCTGGAAGGAGGCGATCGAGGAGTCCACGGGGCAGACCTGGGAGGAGTTTCAGGCGGGAGCGCTCGCCGAGGCACGGGAGACGCTCGCGCCCCTCGCCGCCCAGGGGTACGCGGAGTTCCGCGAGGCGGCGGAGCTCTACCGCACGGAGGGGAAGGTCGACGAGTCCGAGCGCGCCTTCATCGCGGTCGTCGAGGCGTACCCGGAGGGTCCGTGGGCCCCACCATCGAGGTACTTCATCGGCCGCGCGCAGATGATCCAGGAGCACTACGACCAGGCGCGGCAGATGCTGCGCCTCTACCTGGATGTGGACGTCGGGATGTCCCCCTACGACGACGACGCGCGCTGGTACGAGGCCGAAATCGAGCAGAAGGACGGGGCCCCGCGCGAGGCGGCCTCGCGCTACGCCCGCTTCATCCGCGAATTCCCGCACGTCGCGAGCCGCCTGCCCGAGGCCCACGCGCGCCGCGTCGAGTGCCTCGTCAAGGGGGGGGACCGACAGGGAGCGGAGGAGGCCCTGGCGCTTCTCGAGAGGCTCTACCCCGACCACGCCGCCGCGGAACGGGCGCGCAAGGCGCTCGAGAAGTAGCCCTATGGCAGCTCCACGGCGTACAGCTTCCCTCGGGCGACGAAGATCAGCGCGCGTCCGATGATCACGGGGTCGCCGGTGCCGGCCGACACGTCCAGGTCGAGGAACTCGTCGAGCGTCATCTCGGCGTCCTCCTCCTCGCTCCGCTCGCGCGGAGGGTCGAGGGGCAGGTCGGCGTGGTCGCTCCGCGCCCCTGTCTTGATGTTCACCCTGCCCAGGACCTTCCCGCCGTTCGCGATCACGACGAGCGAGGTTCCGTCGATCGCGTACCCGTCCGCGAGGAAGTCCTCCGTCAGGACCTCGCGCCCCTCCGCGTCTCTCATCACGACCTGTCCCCCGGTGTCGAGCATCCACCCCATGGCGCCGCTCTTCGGGTCCAGCGTGCGGAGCTGGGCGACGAAGTGGTAGAGCGGCACGCCGTCGATCACCTCGATTCGCATCGTGTCCGCGTTCCGCTCCGAGTCCCCGAGGTTGTGCTCCCACGAGCGTCGGCCGGTCTTCCGATCGAAGCGGATCACGGTGTTGGCCGCCGTCGTGTAGACGCTGTCGGCCGTGACGACCGGCTTCCGGAAGAGCGACAGGGCCGGGTTCGACATCGTCCTCAGCTCGTGCCCGTCCGCGGGGTCGACCACGTGGATCAGGTCGTCCTGCGCGGAGTAGTACACGCCGTCGTCCGCGGCCCGCGCGGGGCCGATCGCGAGCATCATCCCGCCCTCCGCGGTGGCCCAGGCCTCGGCGCCGTCCGCCTTCGAGAAGGCGTGCAGCCGGTACTGGGAGGGGACGATCACGAGCCCGCTCGCGACCTCTGGCTGCGGCCAGGTCCCCGAGGCCCTCGGGAGCGCCGCGCTCCACGCCGC
Organism: uncultured Planctomycetia bacterium; assembly: GCA_964649705.1. Taxonomy (GTDB): domain Bacteria; phylum Planctomycetota; class MHYJ01; order WSZJ01; family CAZYRM01; genus CAZYRM01. Next base: position 14,140 of record CAZYRM010000112.1, on the reverse strand, counting down.
GGCGCCGTCCGACAGGCCAATGGCGACGAGCGTGTGCTTGGGCTCGCCCCACGGAAACTCCTCCGTCTTCGGCCCCATCGACAGGCAGACCACGTAGGCGCGCTCCCCGTCGTGCACCGGCGGCGTGGCGGCCCGGCCGGGAAGGTCGGCCTTCCAGAGGAGAGACCCGTCCGCGCCCTTGCGCCGCTCCAAGCGGTCCTTGAGACAGACCAGGACGTCCGCTCCCACCGCCACGGGGCCCGCGAGAACGGGCTCCTCGGAGTCCGCCTTCCACACGAGCTTCGCCTTCGGCCGGGCGGCCTGGAGGATCGCCCCGCCGAATTCGTTCAGGACCGACTTCGGCGCCTCCTCCCGCGCGAGGTGGGAGGCCCAGTAGGCGAGCCCCATCACGGCGACGAAGGCCCCGATCGAGGCCTTCACCGCGAGCGGGCCGTTCGTCGCCGGGACGTCCTCGGGGGGGAGGACCTTGCGGAAGGAGTCCTCGTCGGGGAGGAGCGACAGGTAGAGCACCATGTCGGCCGCGATCTGCGTCCCGATGGCGAGGGAGACGAACAGGTTCCTCGCCAGCAGCGCGAGCCACGAGGGCAGGAAGAAGAAGATCCCCGTCCCCTTCACGACCATGATCCCCCCCGCGCAGCCGCAGAGGAGGGCGAGAACGAGGACCTTTCCCCAGTGCCTCGTTCCGAAGGCGACGCTGCGGCCGAGCGCTTCGAACGGCCCCGCATCCTCGATGACGACGAGGATGCGCGCGTAGGCGAAGAGGATGTGGACCCCGATCAGGCCGACCAGGAACCCGATGAGCGGGAGGACCTTCCCCTGCCCGTAGAAGAAGAGCTGGAGCCCGAGCGCGACGAACGCGGCGAGGAGGACGCCCCAGTACGCCAGTGCGCAGAGGAAGTACCTGAGGAAGTACCTGGCGCCGTAGTGGAAGAACCGTCCGATGCCGAACTCCCTCTGGAAGAGGGCGTCGCGGATGCACGCGACGAAGGCGCACTCGATGAACAGGAGGGCGAAGAGCTGGACCACGCCGATCGAGTAGGGGACCACTCGGCTCTCGGTGTAGTGGGCGGCGATGGGTTGCAGGTAGTAGAGGAAGAAGGCGAGGCCGACCATGAGGGCCCAGAGGACCCAGCCGTTCATGACGGTGAGGCGCGCGGAGCCGAGCGCCGCGACCGGCCGGCTGGCGTTGAAGTACGCCTTATGGCTCTTGGTGACTAGGCCCTCGGCGCGTTCCTCTCGCGGTCCGCCGCGGAAGGTGCCCGTGGTGGTCATGCAAGACTGGCAGTAGATCGCGCCCTCGACCTCGCAGACGCACCTTGCGCAGAGGAGCTTCGCGCAGGCGGAGCAGGCGCCCTTGGGCGGGACCGTCGGGTGGGCGTGGCAGCCGGTGCGCCCGGATGGGGAAGGGGGGAGGTCGAGCGGGAGGAGGCCGTCGTCAGCGGATGCGGCGGGGCGGGGGACGGTGACGCCCTTGCCGCACCCGGGGCACTTCCCCGTGCGCCCGGCGAACTCGTCCCTGACGCTGAAGGCGCGTCCGCAGCCGCACTGGACCTGGATCATGGTGATTGTGAAATGCGCCCGGCAGGATTTGAACCTGCAACCAATGGCTCGAAGCTCACTCCCCAGGCGCCGCAACATGCTAGCGACGCCAACGAGTTGCGGCAAGTCCCGTGTCCCCATGCGCCTGAATAGCGTCTCGGTTCGGCTCGCGGAGGAGGATCTCGGCCGCCTCGAAGCGGAGGGTCTTTCGGCGGTCGAGGCTCTCGCCGCCAATCCTGCCAGGAAGGGCAGGAAGTAGGCATTCCCGCCGCGGACGGCGCGTAATACAATGGCCCTGTAGCAGAGGGTGTCGTGTGAAGATCCTCTCCATCCGCTGGACGGAAGACTCCGTAGATCACATCGCGCGGCACGGAGTCGAGCCCAAGGAGGTGGAAGAGATCTGCTTCCGGCGCCCACTCGTCCAACGGGCTGGCAGGAAGCGGGACATGGTGTACTACGCTCGCGGGCAGACAGAGGCGGGGCGCTATCTCACCGTCGTCTTTCGGTACCTGGGAAGCTGGGAAGGGTTCGTCATCACCGCACGGGACATGGACGAGGCAGAACGCAGGCGTTTCCGACAGAGGAGACAGGGACGATGAAAGTCACGAAGAAGAGGCGCGTTCCAGACTTCAAGACCGACAAGGAAGCCGCGGCGTTCTGGGACACGCACAGCTTGGAGGACTTCGACCTCGTGGAGGTGCATGACGTCCGCTTCGCGCGGCAGCAGAAGCAGGTCGTCGCCCTGCGCCTCGACCCACCCACGCTGCGCCGCGTGAAGGCGATCGCGCTACGGAAGGGCGTGGCGTACTCCTCGCTCATCCGCATGTGGGTCATCGAGTCCATGCGGCGCGAGGCGAAGAAGGCGTAGTCGATGAAGCAGAAGAGCACCGCCGAGCTGTCTTCGCCGAGAGTCGATGGCGTCCCTCCCAATCCCCTTCCCTTTCCCAGCGCCTTCTACGCGCTGGGAAAGGGAAAGGGAACGGGAAGGGGAAGGGGGAGTGAAATGCGCCCGGCAGGATTTGAACCTGCAACCAATGGGTTCGAAGCCCACCGACCGAACGCCGCAACAGGACAGCCCCACCAACGAGTTGCGGCAAGTCCCTGATCCCCCTGCGCCCCAATCTGAGCCCCCTTCTCCCGTCCCTGCTCCCGACCCGTGCCCCCACGATCTTGCCCTCGCGCGGTTCCTCGCACTCTGGCCGGACCTACCCGAGCCCGTCCGCGCCTCGCTCCTGGCGCTCGCCGAGGCCGCGAGGCGCGGCACCCCATGCGGACAGGCGAGGTGATCGCTCCCGCCCTGGCCGGCGACGCCTTGGGCTCGCCTGCTCGCCGGGAGCACCGAAAGTAGCGACCGACGCGCGCGAGGTCGGTCGTGGACTCGGCTTGTACGGTCGGGCGCCCGAGGCGCTTGCACACCAGATTCTGGACCCTGCGCCTCTCCGCACGTAGGATTCGCCACTCACCGCCACTCACGGTCCGCCGCGACACACTGGGCGCTGGCATCCATCCCGAGCAACGCGGGGTATCGTGGCTGGGACGTTGTCGGTCATGGCCGGGCAATCGACGCACAGGTCATGCTGAAGCAGATCGCCGCCTACTACTACGACCTGCTGATGGCGATCGGGACTTCGCGCGCCCCTCACCTGACGGACGTGCGGAAGGCGGTTCGATATCGACTCCTCGCCGACCTGGGACACTTCGGGGTGCGAGTCCATCAGTGCATCGACCAGGCAGTGGTGAGACTCCCTCTTGGAGCACGTGATCCGGAGGATCCTGTATCCGAGGAGGACGAATCGGAGGCACCGGAAGAGACCAGATCGGATGCTGGGGTCGTTGATCGCGCAGCGACGACGCGCTCGGAGTCGCAGGCAGTCTATAGGATTCATCGAAAGCAGCTACAAGACCCCTTCAATCGGGAGTCGATTCTGGCCTTTCCCTGGGTCTCAGGGAGGCATGGTTCCATCACCTTCTGCGCTCCACTGCTCTACTTCCCGGTCACGCTCGAGGTGGATCTCGCACGCGGGCAGGCTGTCGTGACCAAGCACACTGCCACGCCGCACGTGAACGTGCCGCTGCTCCGGCGACTGGCGAAAGACGACGGCGAATGGGAGGTTCTGCAGAACCAGCTCTTCGCACGGCTGTATCAGGGGGACCTGTCCGTCGGACTCGTCCAGGACCTTCTTCGGGTCCTCGCAGCGGGATGCAGCGGCCTCGAAGGGCTCTCCGACGACCTGGGTGTACTGGGAACGCTTCAGGAGGCCATGGGCGACACGGCTAGCGACGGCGCCCATCTCAGAGCGGCCGCGGTGCTCATCAACACTCCGCGCAGCCACGCCTTCCTGCTCGAGGACCTCGCCGAGCTGCAAAAGCTCGACGAGATGGACGGGAGCAGCGTGATTCCGTCACTCCTCAAGGAGACTCCAGACCGAATCGACTTGCCCGATGGGGAGAGGGAGGAGGAGGGGCGACTGCTCTTCCCTTTCCCAAGCAACAAGCCACAGCGTCGGGCGGCCCGGAAAGCGCAGCATTCAAGGGTCCTTGTGGTGAAGGGCCCTCCGGGAACCGGCAAGTCCCAGACCATCGCGAACCTGATCTGCCATCTGGTCGCTCACGGCTCCACCGTGCTGATGACGAGCCACCAGGACAAGGCCTTGGATGTCGTCCTGAAGATGCTCCCGGACGTCGGGTACCTGGCCATGTCGATGTTGAAGGGGGAGAAGGAGTCCCAGAACAGGCTGCGCGGTCTGCTCGAGGCGTTCGAAGCTGAAGTCGCGAATCGTGAGCAAGAACAACTTCGGACTGCGAGAAACCGGGCGGTCCGCGAGTTGGACGAGAACGGTCGTCGAATTGCCGAGCTTCAAGTGAGATTCGCCGAGCTCAAGACGCTCGAGCGGGACAGGGCTCCAACCTATCGCAGATACGCAGACATCAAGATCCTCGACCAGGTCCACGACGACGATTCCATTGCGGGCGGACAGGACCGCGTCGTCGCCGATGCTCTCCGGGAGTGGTCCCGTCTACAGGAGAGCCTTCGAGCCGAACTGGCGCAGCTTCGTGAGCTCTTCGGAGATGCCGACACCCCACCAGACCTCCGGGAGAAGCGGGCTCAAGCTGCGCAGACGGCGCTCGCGCTCATCGGCGACTGGGGCAAGACCAAACGCCCTGCTGGAGCACTCGAACTTGCTCGGGGCATGCGAGAAGGGGAAGTCCCCCTCCCACAGGCTGTGGAGCGGCTGCGGAGGATCCTCGACTGGTGGAGCTCAAGTCGTAGCGACATCGAAGATGCTGTGAGTACCCTTCGGCTGACTGGGCGTCGAATGGCGAGCTTGGCCCCTTACAGGACACTCGCTCTGAAACGGGGTCGGTCCGGTTGTGAGCACATCCGCGCGGCGGTGGAGGCCCTGCATCAGACTAGCGAGAAGATCGTCTCTCTCGGCGCACCCCCAAAGGGTTTTCCCTCGTCGCCGTCGGACGATCTCGTCGCCAGGGCTCGCTACGCAACAGAGACGCTCAGCCGCACTCGCTATTGGGTCTTCTGGACCCTGTTCCCGGAGGCGCGCAACGCCCGTCGCGAGTTGTCCAAGCTCGGGTTTCCCCCCGTGACGCACGCAACCCGCGATGTGCTCGCTGGTGACTTCAAGCGCTGGAGCGAGTACTGGGAGGCGATCACCGCGACAAGGGCGGCAACGCAGGAATTCGCGAAGACGCGCTTCATTCGCGCGGATGCGATCCCCGATCCTCAAGAATCCACATTCCGCGACTGGATCAAGAGTATCCAACTGCAGGCGCGGATTCTCTGCGCGCTCGCAGGTAGCTCAGTCGAGGATTTTCCCAGCCGGGCTCGCGCCCTCGTCGAGGGTCGCCTGGACGCCGCGGTTGATCCCGGCGCGATCACCCAAGCGAGCGCGTGGCTTCGAGAGAGTCTGGAGATCCTCCAACGGCTCGCGAAGCTGGAGGGGTGCCAGCCCGCCGTTGGCAACCCGCGTGCCTGGACCAAGTACTTCGCGCCTCTCGAGGCCGTGATCTTGCTTGGCTCCGATGTCGTCGGCACCGCTTCGGCGCTGAGGAACCTCTTCGCGCACCGCCCGGACTACGAGCGGCTGCTCAGGCTAGAGTCCGGTCCTCTGCGTGGGCTTCCGCGGACTCGGCAGCGGATCTTGGACGAGCTGCAGGGCCCATCACCCCACTTGCAGTGGCTCGCACGCGCAGAGGACGCCATAGAGGCCCATCGGCTGCGGCGGCTGATTCGGGACGAGCTGCAGGACGTGGACGACATCGGAGCCATCGCCCGCGAAATCCAGACCCTCAGAGCACGCAACGGCAGCCTGGCAACGAAGGTATTGGATGCGGAGATTCACCTACGGCTGAAGGCCGCCAGCGAAGAACCAGGCGTCCGGAACATCATCTTGAAACTGCGGAGCCTGCTGCGTGGTCGCAGGCGGACGCATTCATTCGTGAGGCTCCGCGATCAGATCGACTACACGGCCCTGGTGAAGGTGTTCCCTTGTTGGGTCCTGGGGATTGAGGACGTGTCTCGGGTCTTCCCCCTTGAGGAGGGGCTGTTCGACTACCTGATCATCGACGAAGCCTCCCAATGCAACCAGGCTGCGACCCTTCAACTGGCCTACCGAGCCAAGAGGCTCATCGTGGTCGGGGACGAACACCAGCTCCGAAACGCGAACAGCCGGTTCCTCGATGCTGAACTTGTCGCGCAACTCAAGGTCCGACACGGGCTCGACGTTCATCCGAAGTCGGTTTTCTTGGATGGTCGAAAGTCGCTCCTGGACTTCGCCGAGTCGTGCGCCAACACGTCCGAGTTTCTGAACGAGCACTTCCGGTGTGAGCGACCAATCATCCGCTGGTCGAATACCCGCTTCTACAACGGTCTCCTTCAGGTGCTCACACCGCTGCGAGCACGGAGATTCTCGCCGACGATGGAGGTTAGGCTCGTTCGAGGGGCCGATGAGGACCGCGACACCAAGGTCAACGAAGTCGAGGCCAAAGCCGTGGTGCGCGAGGTCAGGCGCCTCGTGGATAGCGGAGACGCGGAGGGGCTGACGATCGGCGTGATTTCACCGTTCCGCGAACAGGCGAATGCGATTCAGCGGTTCCTCGACTCGGAGTTCCTCTCGAATAGCGACGTGGTGCGGGAGCATCGGATCGTCTCGTCTACCGCAGACGGGTTCCAGGGGGACGAGCGAGACATCGTCCTGTACTCGTTCCGTCAGGGGCCGTCCTCTGCACCTGGGAGCATCACCGCCATCGAGATCGAGCGCGAGCGCATCAACGTGGCATTCACGCGCGCGCGCAGGAAGGCCATGTGCTTCATTTCGCGCCCCATCGACGAGTTTCCGCGGGGGCTGATCCGCGAGTTCCTAGAGCACGCGCAGCAGGAGGCGAATGCACCCGAAGGAGGTCTGGGAGCGGAGGCGGGTGATCGGTTCGACAGCGAGTTCGAGAAAGCCGTGTGCACCGCGCTTCGAGAAAGAGGCCTGACCGTCTTCAGTCAGGTCCCATGCGCAGGCTTCAGCATCGACCTTGTCGCAGTCGATCGTGAAGGCAGGCGGTTGGCGATCGAGTGCGACGGACCCTTCCACGACGATCCAGAGGGTGGGCTCCGGCCAGAGGACTACCAGCGTCAGGACATCATCGAACGCAGCGGATGGTACGTGTACCGGGTGTCGTACCGGAGATGGACGTGGACCCCCGCAGCGATCGTGGAGGAGGTGCTTCAAGTCCTCGCGCAACAGCCTCCGGAGGAGGCGCGCGTGGTCGCCGAAGCCGAGCAGGGCGACGCAGTTGAAGACGCTGGTGAAGCGCCGGATGTAGAGCCAGTTGAGCCCATGCCCCCTAAGCCAGGCATCGTAGTTCGAGTGGAACCCGTCGAGCCTGCCGAGCCAGCGGAGAGCACGCCGACTGCCGTGCCTCGACAGGAAGTCGAAGAGCAACCTGCGACGGCAGCGCTGGCGCCCCGCCAGCCGGAGCTGCCTGGGTTCCGTCCTCCCGTCCCCGCCCCCGCGATCGGACAGGGTCCACTCGGCCCCCAGCATCAAATAGGGGTTGGAGCCATCAACGAGCCGCGCAACTGGCGCGAGTTGGCGAGGTGGGGGCGCGAGACGAGCAAGATTGGGCGAGACCGCGTGTCGTTCGCAGATTCGATGGCTCACCATCTGGAACGGAAGCTCAGCTTCACGGAGAGACAGCGCCGGTCCGCGCAGGGACTGTGGAACGCAGCGGGCAAGCTTGGATTCACCCCTCCGATCTTGCTCGGGTGAGTGCCGAGAAACCGTCTGGGAGGCGAGCGGGCGCGGGCGCCCTGCGTGACGATGCGAGGCGAATCCTCCCCAGACAGGCGTCACTCGCCGCGGATCAACTCGACCGTGCCCAGTCCGAGTAGCCCGATGAGGTCCCGCGATCGGACGGGAAAGACCTGGCCATCCACTTCGATCAGCACGCAGTCGCACCCCTCGGATACAGGGCCGATGTTGAAGAGCAAGGTGATGCGACCGACTGAGGACAGTCGGTCAAGCGCATCTTCCATCGCCTGCCGCATGACCTCCTCCGGTTCGGGGGCCATGCCTGCCTGGAAGGAGGCACGCGTGACCTTCAAGTGGATCATATTGACCTCACGTGCATTGCTTCGAATCCTGCAGTCCGTTGCGGGTTCGCGGTGACCGCGTGCGGCGGAACGGCTCCGAGTTGTTGATCTCGATCCGCCCAGGTCGTTCGCCGAAATCGTTCCGCCAAGTGTCACGAAACTGCGCGGGATCGTAGCCCATGACCCTCCTTGGGACAATGTTTGCCCCATCCTGGCCGGAGGCCAGGATGGGGGAGTTGTCCCGTCACGTCAGGGACGTGACGGGAGGTGAGTCTGTCCCCGCCGTCGCGCCCTATGGGGCGAGGGGGGACAGACATTGACCCGTACCAGCGCATGCGCATGGATCGGTGCCCCGAACGCGACGAGGTCTCGCCTGCGAGAGCGCGTCGTGGACGGGGCGGGGCGGAGGAGGCCGACGAGGTTCCCGCGTAGCGGGGTCCGCGTCGGGCGTCGAGGCCGGGTCGCCTGACCCGCCTCAGCCGCCCCCACCCGCGCCAGGGGTGCATCGGCGGCATCGCCGCCTGTCCGACGGCCGGCCCGCAGCGCGGGTCCGTCGTCCACCCCTGGTGGGGTAGTCTTAGCTTTCTGAATGATTGCCCCGTCGCACCACATAGGGCGTCGGAGATCCTCGCGGCGCGCGTGCGTCGCCGCGGTGGTGGAAGGGAGCATGTTCCCCTCGCGCAGGGATGGACTCATTCAGGCGGTCGAATGGACCGAGGTCGGCCAGCTCCCTTGATCTGGCCGAGTGCCGCTGGTCAGGGACCATTGGCGAGGAGCGAGGGCCCCCTCGTCCCGTCCTTGAAGAGGCCTTCGCCTTCTCTGGGGTCCGGGGAGAGGAGGCGGTGGCCGCCCAAGGGCGGGAAGCGGGGCTCGGGGAGCAAGGTGGAATCTGGCGGTGGTGGAGAGGGGGGATGGAGGCCCGCGGCGTGGCGATCTCGTCGAGCGCGAGACGCGACGCGAGGGCGCCTTCGTCGGGGCGAATTCCCTCGCAGCCTCCGGGTGTCCGCCTTCCCTTCCTGTTCTCCCTCGCCCCCGTGGCGGAGGAGAAGGTGGGCGGGGTGATGGCGGGAACCGTTCCCTAATCGGCCCGCAGGGCCAACCAGGAGGCGGAGGGGGCCCGGGGGAAGTGGTGGAAGTCGGGGAAGGTGGAGGGTGAAGTGGGAGGGCAAGGGGGACCGTCTGCTTCCGCTTCTGGATGCGGGGCTCGTCGCCTGTGGGGAAGTGACACCAAGTCGGTCGGAGCAAGGCCCCCAGGATCGCCTGCCGCGCGATCGCGCGCCAGGTCGACCCCGCAAGAGCCTCGGAAGGCAAAGAACGGGCGTCCTTCCGAATCGCGCCGGAAGCACTGAAGTGCTCAGCGGTTGCGCCGGCGGAAGGGCGCGAACGCGCGGAGAAAGGCGTAGTGTCGCGCTTGCGCAGAGCGATTTCCCGCGATACCGCGTGTCCCTGGTTCCTGGGGGGGGAAACATGATCCGCACCGTCGTCCAGGAGCTCGACCTCGACAAGATCAGTGACGTCGTCGCCAACGAAGCTCGTCGCGTTCAGGTCGAGGTTCTCCGCGATGAACGCGAGGACCTCGTGAAGATGATCGCCCGCCTCGACGAGCGGATCGCGAGCCTCGGCGGAGAGCGGCGCAGCCGTCTGCCGAAGGCGACCACCGGGGCGCAATCACCGCGCCAACGTGGAGGCCTCGTCGCTGGTGTCGAACTCAGAGGATCGCCTACCTGTGCGACCAAATTCGCCCCGTCCGAATCCACTCGTCAAGCGAACGAAAGGGAATGATCGGAATCCCGGTGTCGTTGAGCAGTCGAGCGATGCCCTCTTGCGAAATGACGATCAGGGGGCGTACGCGCCACTTCCCTCCATTCCCAGGAGCGACACCAGCAAATTTGAGCGTTTCCGGGATGCGCGCGCTCACCCACTTTGTGCGCATCTCCTGTCGTTGGACCGCAGAAGAACGAGATCCGGGGGTCGGCAGCAACTTGCGGAGTTCGTTGGCGAACTCGATCGGCGTCCGCGCGAGAAGGAAGTCCTTGGCCTCGATCAGGACGATAATGTGCTTCGCGACGTCCACGACGAGCACGTCGATGTCTCCAAGGTCGTTGCCATCCTCACCGATCAGCCTTCTTCCACCGATCTTCCACACGGACTGCTTCACGATTCGCCCTGCGGCCGCGGGAATGCTTGCCGCAATGCTCTTGACGAAGAGCGCCGTCTCGCCAGTTCGAGTCGAGCCCAGGGCCCTCCTCATGGACTCGGAACTCGCCCTCAACTTCCCCGTGGCGCAGAGATCCATGAGGTACATGGAGGCGACGTGGAGATTCCGTCTGCCCCACACCAGCTCCTGTGCGCCTTCCCGGTTGTGCTGCAGGAGTGGTCGCCGCAGGTACGAGAGGGCCCGATTGAACTGCCAGGGATAGATGTCCGCCCTCTTGAAACCGGTTGGCGGGTCCAGGTAGTCGGGCCGTGGCGCTAGCGTGAAGAAGGCGAGCGATGTTCGCACCTTCTCGGTCGGCCACGAGAGGGAGACGGACAACCTCTCCACCATCTCCTCCGTCGTGAGGGCGCTCCACGGGCTGACCGGGTCGGACATCTGTTCGATGGCTACGAGGGTCGCGACCAGCTCTCGCAGCGAGAGTCCGAACTCGGCGCGTGTGCCCTGGTCAAATCTCTGCAGGAGTTCCTCGCCATCCGAGTCCTGAGAACCTGACGTCGACGTCCGCGAAGCTCGGACGCCCTGATCCCCCACCCAGGCATCCACGAAGGCGTCGGCGACCCTCTGGCCGACCTGATTATCCACATTCAGGATACCGGAGCGGGCCACTTTCAGGGGAAGGGGCACCACGTTCAGATGGTGGACGTCCGATAGCGATCCCCATCCAACGATCCCCGCCGTGAGCGCAAGAAGCGTATCGTATGTAGCGTTGCACATCGGCATCGTCCCCGAGGAAGGGGAGGAAGCAACAAATTCGATGAGCACGCGAGAGGCGAGACTCGCGATGTTCCTGGAGCGAAACGCCTCTCCGACCCCCTCCTCTACCCCGGGTAGCGACCCGTAGCAGAGGAGCCTTCTCCCCGCGACAAGCTTCACCATCGCCTGGTCGTGGATGCACCGCTCATTCTGGTCGATCAGGAACTCCAGCAGGCCTTCTGGGGCGATGGAGGCAACCAGGGACTTGAATTGGGAGTAGTACCACGTGACGACGTCCTTCAGCACGTGGCCAGTCTGGTCGGGGGGGACGGGGTGCCCCAGGCGCAGTCCGAGTTCAGCAAGGCGAGTCCCGAGTTGGAGCAGAAGGCGCGTCTCCTCCGCGAGGTGTACCTTCCTGAAACGAGGGAGCGCCGTCCCGTCATGGCGGGGATCGGAGTTTCGGAACGCGACGTCGATCATGCGCTTCCCTCCCGGGGAGAACGCCTGATCAAGCCGATTCAGCACATCCTTCCAGCCAGGGAACGACGGTGAACTCCACTCGACAGTCGGTTTGACCAGGAGCGCGCGGAGGATCACCTCCATGATCTCGCGCTCACCCCTGTTGTTCCCAGCGCTGAACCGGTCGCGCATCCCGGGGCCGATGTGGACCTCGACCTCGCGATCTGCGCGCCGTACAGCACGGACGATCGGCCGTCCCTCATCGACGGGCCCGTCGTGAATCCAGATCTCGGGATCCTCCAGGTGTATCCGGATGACCCAGACTGCGGAGTGGGGAGGTGGCTTCTCGAGAATCTCGCACAACACGTCATCGAGTTGCCACGCCCAGTAGGCGATCGCGTCGCACAGCATGAAGAGGAGTTCCCCCGAGCCGGCTGGGTGCTCTCCCTCGCTCACGACCCAGAGGGAGCCGAACGTCCCTTCCAGGAGTACTTTGACTTCGCCATCGAGGCCGGACGAGACATACGTAGGCGCTGGGGGGTCCTTCGGGCGCCTCTGGACCTCCGTGTAGGATCGTGCGTCCGAATTCGCAACGGGATGCGGATCGCGCTCCCGCGCAACCTGTTCGCGGATGGCGCGGCCGTCCCCCGGCGTGATCGAGATGAGGACGGCGTTGCCCTCGAAGGCGAAGGAGTGGGAGCACTTCGCCGCGCGGAATGACTCGTACTCGTCGAGAGTGCCAAACGTCATGACTTCGACTCGGGTTCGCGCATATTCGTGCGATCTGGCGTAGTGGAACAGCGACGTAGGATCATCGCCCTCGAGCATGATCAACTGGTCGAGTTCCGACCCTGGTATGCAGAGGAAGTGCGAGGCGCGGCACGGGGGTGTCTTCCATCCGGCCACCAGGTCGTACCCGAGCCCCTGAATCACAGAGAGGCAGAGGGAATCGTCACGAAACGGCGTCGTCGGCCCCTCGTATCTCTGGATCCGCGCCTTGAGGCGATCCGAGAGGGAGTCGCGCGGAGGGACCTTGTGGCAGCGTGAGGGGTCGAATCCTTCGAGTGGATCGGCCTCCACGAAGAGGGCAATGGTTCGATCGAAATCGATCGTGAACACCTCGTCCGGGCCCTCAGGCTCGAAGTGCGACGCCGTCGTCCCGGCAGGTTGAGCCCCCCACTCTCGGATCATGCGACGCATGATCGAGATGACCGTCGCGCGTCGAAACGCTCGGGCGACGTCCTTCAATGCGCCGTGTTCATGGGCGAGGCGGAGCAGGGCGTGACGGAGCGCCGACGTGATCGCGCAAGGCAATGCCACGATGAACCTCCCGTCCACGTGCAGAATCGGCCTCGACTCGAGCAGTGACTCCTCCTCGCTCTCCGGCCCGTGCGCGCGCGATGGCCCCTGCAGCGTCAACGGGGACAGGGCATCGAGGGGGACTCCGTGAGGTTCGAGAAGGTCCTGCAACTCGCCGTCGCTGAAGATGACTGCGCGCCTCAGGCGATCGAGCCTAGACTGGTCGGGCACCGCGACTCCCGGGGCGAATCGTCCGACCAGCGCGTTGCGCCCGAGTCCAGCGCGGCGGGCGACCGCGTCGCTCAGCAACAGGGCGGCAGTCGCCAGCCGCTTCGCTGCCAGGCGATATTCCGCCGGAAGTCCAAGCTCGCGGTCGTGGAACACTGCCTCGAGCAGCCTACGGAGCACGTATGGGCCGTCTGGGACGATGCCCGGCAGGACAATGTGACAGCCGCTGGAGAAGGGGATGGACTCCGTGAACAGCCCCTCGAATGGGTCCTCGTAGTGCCACCACTGCTGGGGAATGAGCCGCGGATCCGAGACGAGAGAGGCCATGCGACCCCTAGATGCGCGAGGACGGTTGAGATCCCAGGGCTGTTCGCAGGCGAGGGCACTGAGCTGCTCCAAGACCAGGAGGTGCCAGCCGTTCTCAGGAACCAGCTGTAGAGCCGCAAGACCGGCGACGAGTTCTGGAGCGTGGTAGCCATCGAGCGGGGAGCCACCCTTCATACTGGATACCTACTCCACGAGTGCACCGAAGATCAAGTAGCCGCGAAAGAACGTCGTAGTACGGAGCCAGGGGATGGCAAGTTGCCATTGCAAAGCTTTGGGGGGAATCCAACCCAGTTGGTAGCGCAGAGTTCGCAGGCTGCAGCCGCCGCTGAGAACGCGCGAGCGAGCGGGTGCGGCGAAGGGGGACCAGGGCCGAAGCGAGGCGATCGCCCGGTAGTCGAGTCCTGGCGATGTCGCCCCGGGCGGACCGCGTGCCCGGGTGCGACGGGAGACCTCGCGCGGCGCGGGCGGTGTGATCGCAGGGCCAGCAGGTGGCGCGGTAGCGGGGGCGGCCGCGGCGGTACTCCTTGAGCGCGCGGGGGCGGCGCCAGCAGGACCGGCAAGTGGGTGCGGGGAGGTCTTGGTAGCCCGCAGCGACGCGGAGGCCACGCTGGCATCGGGCGCAGAGCATGCGATAGTCGCGGCAGCCGGTCCAGCGGTTCAGCCCCTTGTACTGCCGCGGCCGACGACGGCAGCGAGGGCAGATCGGGGTCTCCCGATCGAGCTCGCGGATCGCCTCGCGGAGGTCCTCCAGCGTGCGATCCCCCCCACCCCGACCCTGG
>CAZYRM010000111.1:0-21057 GCA_964649705.1 uncultured Planctomycetia bacterium | reverse complement strand
ACTCGTGGTTGACCCAGCGCTTCCCCTGGATCGTCCAGGAGAGCGGGTCGGTCGTCAGGACCTCTCCGCGATCGAGCATGATCCGGCCCGCGGCGAGGTGCCAGTGGATGTCGTAGTTGGCGATGGGGCGGAAGGAGTCGAGGGCGATCAGCGCGAGGATCGCGATGGGGAGGAGGCGCCTCGCGGGGACGGGAGTGGAGGGGGCGTCGATCACCGGGGGATTCTCGGGAACGGGGAGAGGAGGCGCAAGCACAATCGAAGCCTCGGGGCCGGCGCGGCGGTCGGGGCGCCTTCGGGTGGCGATATCTGATATCTGATATCTGAGAGCTGATATCTGATAGGTCTCGGCCGACCGCGCCCGCGGTGTGCGCTGGTTCCACCCGATCACGGCCTTGCACGGAACCATATCTGATATCAGACCTCAGCTCTCAGATATCAGATATCGTCGCCGAGGTCCCGGCTGCGCGTCCCGCATCGCCCAGGGGCCTCGCGGAATCCAACCTCGCCAGCGCCGTTCAGTCGATCCGCCGCACTTTTCCTTTTTCCGGCCCCACCCCGCCGCTAGAATCCCCTCCCCGCATACCCGCCAGGGAGGTCGCATGAAGATCGTCGTCTGCGTCAAGCGCGTCCCTGACACCACCACGGCCGTCCGGATCGGCCCCGACGGGAAGTCGATCGACGAGTCCGGCGTCCAGTGGGTCATGAACCCCTACGACGAGTACGCCCTCGAAGAGGCCCTCCGCATCAAGGAGAAGTCCGGCCCCGGCGAGGTCGTCCTCCTCGCCCTCGGCACCGCCGACACCCAGGCGATCCTCCGCAACGGCATGGCCATGGGCGCCGATCGGAGCATCCTCCTCAAGACCGACGCGAAGAACTGGGACCCCTGGTCCATCGCGAGCGCCCTCGCGGAGCAGATCAAGCCGCTCGGCGCCGACCTCGTCCTCTTCGGCAAGCAGGCCGTCGACGGCGACTTCGGCCAGGTCGGCTCGATCGTCGCGGGCATCCTCGGCCTCCCCGTCGCCTCCGTCGTCGTGAAGCTCGAGATCAACGGCAAGGACGTCGTCGCGACCCGCGAGATCGAGGGAGGACTCGAGCACGTCGCCATGTCCCTCCCCGCGGTCGCCTCGCTCCAGAAGCTCCCCTACGAGCCGCGCTTCGCGAGCTTGAAGGGGATCATGGCCGCGAAGAAGAAGCCGATCGAGGAGAAGGCCGCGCCGGCCCCCTCGCCGAAGCTCGAAATCGTGAAGATCGAGAACCCGCCGCAGCGCCCCGCCGGCCGCATCGTCGGGAAGGGAACCGAGGCCGTGCCCGAGCTGGTCCGGCTCCTCCGCGACGAGGCCAAGGTACTGTAGGAGGCCCCCATGCCGAAGAACATCGTCGCCTTCGTGGAACAGAGGAACGGGGAGGTGCGGCGCTCGAGCTGGGAGGCGCTCGGGCTGGGCAGGAAGCTCGCCGACGACATGAAGCTCGGCCTCGCGGCCGTCGTCGTCGGGCACAACCTGGCGCCGATCGGAGCGCAGGCGGCCGAGCACGGGGCGGACACGGTCCTCCTCGCCGACTCGCCCGATCTCGCCTCCTACTCGTCCGACGGGTACGGCCGCGCGGTGGCCCAGGCGGCCGTGAAGGCCGACGCGGCCGCGGTCCTCGTCGTCGCGAGCGCGATGGGGAGGGACCTCGCGGGGAGCCTCGCGGGCGCCCTGTCGACCTCCTGCGCGATGGACTGCACCGGCGTCGCGTTGGAGGGAGGCCGCCTCGTCGTCCGCCGCCCCGTCTATGCGGGGAAGGCGATCGCGACGTGGGGGGTCGTCTCGACGCCCACGGTGATCACCATTCGCCCGAACGCATTCGAGGCGGCGAAGCCCCACGCCGGGCGCACCGCGCCCTCCGAGGCGATCGCCCTCGACGTCTCCAAGGGCGGGCTCCGCTCGGTGGTCAAGGAGGTCGTCGCGGGCGTCGGGAAGAAGATCGAGCTGACGGAGGCCTCCACGATCGTCAGCGGCGGCCGCGGGCTGAAGGGCGCCGGCGACTGGAAGCCCGAGAACTGGAAGCTCATCGAGGACCTGGCCGAGGCGCTCGGCGGGGCCGTCGGGGCGAGCCGCGCGGTCGTCGATGCGGGCTGGCGGCCCCACGAGGAGCAGGTCGGGCAGACGGGGAAGACCGTCGCGCCGAGCCTCTACGTCGCGTGCGGGATCAGCGGCGCGATCCAGCACCTCGCGGGGATGAGGACGAGCAAGTACATCGTAGCCATCAACAAGGACCCCGAGGCCCCGATCTTCAAGGTCGCGAACTACGGGATCGTCGGCGACGTCTTCGAGGTCCTCCCCGCGCTGACGAGCGAGTTCCGCAAGGTGCTCGGGAAATGACCCGCATCGCCTCGCGCGTTGCAGCGCTCGCCGACTCCGCCACGCTCGCGATGACCGAGCGGGCGCGGCAGCTCAAGGCCCAGGGCGTCGACGTCGTCAGCTTCGGCGCCGGCGAGCCCGACTGGGACACGCCCGACCACGTCAAGGAGGCGGGGATCGAGGCGATCCGCGCGGGGAAGACGAAATACGTCGCCTCGAACGGCCTCCCGGAGCTCCGGGAGGCGATCGTCGCCAAGCTCGAGAAGGAGAACGGGCTCTCGTACAAGCCCTCCCAGGTCCTCGTCTCGACGGGGGCGAAGCACGCGATCTTCAACATCGTGATGACGCTGTGCGAGGAGGGGGACGAGGTCCTCGCGCCCTCCCCCTACTGGGTCAGCTATCCCGACCAGGCCGCTGCGTGCGGGGCGAAGTTCGTCCCGGTCCCGACGAGGGAGGCTGACGGGTTCCGCCTCCGTCCGGAGGGGCTCGAGAGGGCGATCACGCCGAGGTCGCGGCTCCTGATCCTCAACTCCCCGAGCAACCCGACCGGGGCGGTCTGCACCCGCGAGGACCTGGAAGCGATCGCGCGGATCGCGGTCGAGCGGAACCTCCTGGTGCTGTCGGACGAGATCTACGAGAACCTGGTCTTCGGGTCGGCGAGGCACTGGTCGATCGCCCAGATGAGCCGCGAGGCGTTCGAGCGGACGATCGTGGTGAACGGCCTCTCGAAATCGTTCGCGATGACGGGCTGGAGGATCGGGTACGCGGCGGGGCCGAAGGAGATCATCGACGCGGCGGGGCGGCTGCAGGCGCAGTCGACGTCGAACGCGACGTCGATCTCGCAGTACGCCGCGCTCGCGGCGTTGAAGGGAGACCGCGCGTTCGCGCAGAGGATGGCGCGGGAATACGAGACGAGGCGGGACTTCGTCTGCGGGCGGCTGAAGGAGATGAACGGCGTGTCGTGCGTCCGCCCGGACGGGGCGTTCTATGTCTTCCCGAACGTGTCGCAGGCCTACGGACGGACGTTCGGAGGGGTGAAGGTCACGTCGTCGAAGACGCTCGCGGAGGCGCTTCTCGACCAGGCGCACGTCGCCGTGGTCCCCGGGGACGCTTTCGGGAGCGATGCGCACATCCGGCTCTCGTTCGCCACGTCGATGGAGAGCCTCAAGAAGGGGCTCGATCGGATTCAGGCGTTTCTCGCCTGACCGCGCCGCACCGCGGCGCGGAGATCCCAGATCCCAAATCCCGGATCCCAACTAGATCCCAAATCCCAACACGATGCCTACCCTCATGTTAGGATCTGGGATCTCGTTCGGATCTGGGATCTGGGATTTGGATCTCGAACGCGGGCACCCATCCGATCCACGGAATGGCGTTTGACGCGACACTACCCCGCAGTCGCGCTCGGCGGGTCCGCCGCGGTCTCCGCGGGGACCGGCGCCGCCGCCTCCGCGGCCGGCGGGGCGGGCTCGGCAGCCGCGGGCGCGGGCTCGGGGGCTGCGGGCTCGGGAGCGGGCGCAGCCGCCGCCTCCTGAATCGGCGGCTCGGCCGGGGCCTCGGCGGCGGCCGGCGACGGCGGCTCCGACGGTGCGGCCGCGGCCGGCAGCGCGGCGATCTGGACCGGGCCCGACGGCGGCGCCGGGGGCGGCCCCCCGATCACCTCGATGCTGTTCGCCCGAAGCCCCTTCAGCCCCGCCTGCATCTTGAACTTCACCCGCTGGCCGACCAGCAGCCCCGCCACCGCCGTCTCGCCGGCAATCCCGGAGACGTGGACGAAGACGTCCTCTCCCTGGTCCGACTTCAGGAACCCGAACCCCCGCGCGGGGTCGTACCACTTCACCATCCCCGTCCTCGTCAGCGCTTGCGAGTCCAAGGGGCTCTGCTCCAGCCGCCTCGAGAGCCTCGCGCGCGGCCCCTTCGGGTCGTCGACGACGTAGCACAGGAAGAGGTCCCCGTTCTTCGGGACGAACCCCTGCTCCAGCGACGCCGCGGGGATGAAGACGTGCTTCCCCTCCACGTTGCCGAACCCGTACCCGCGCGGCTGATCGTACCAGGTCACCGTCCCCTTCTTCTGGTCCGGCGCCCCCAGCTTCGCCAGGGCCCTCTCCACGAACTGCACCGTCGTCGGGTCTGAGAGGCTGGCGATGAGCGCCTCCGCCCCCTCCGTCGCGCCGACCTCCGCCAGGGCCCACGCGGCCATGCGGCGGACGTACGGCACCGTGTCCTTGAGGAGCGGAAGGAGGCTCGCGGTCACGCCCTGCACCTTCGCGAAGCCGATCGCCTCCGCGGCGGCGCGGCGGACGCCGGGGAAGGCGTCCGCGATCGCCTCGACGAGGGCCTGCTTCGCCCGCTCGTCGCTCGTGCGGCCGAGGAGGACGATCGCCTGCTCCCTCGTCCCCGGGTCGGCCGACTTCATCTGCGTCAGCAGCTCGTCCACGCTCGCGGGTGGCGGGGGCGGCGTCGCGGGCGCGACCGCGGCCGCGGGACGCGCCGCCGGCCTGGGAAGACGCGCGGGGGCCGCGTGCTGACCCGGCGCCGGGGCGGCCGGCCGCTCCGCGCGGGGCTTCTCCCCTTCCCTCGCGGGCCGCTCCGGGCGCGGCTTCCTCGCAGGCGCCTGCTTCCCGCGGAGCTGGCCCTGGAGGAAGTCGAACTCCTCCTTGATCTCCAGGACCTTCAGGCGGTGGCCCGTCAGCGGGTCGACGAACCCGACCAGCCCGTGGTCCACGCCCGTCGCGAGGAAGAGGTGCGGCGCGCCGCACTCCGAACAGGAGATCCGGACGAGCCACGGGAAGAGCCCGAGCAGCCGCTCGGCGTTCTTCCGCGTGACGTAGACGCGGCTCACCTCCAGCGGCGCGACGAACTCCACGACATCCGGCCGGAACGGCGCTACCGTCCCCATCCACCTCTCGGCGCGGTAGAGGAACTTGCCGCGGCGGTACTCCATCCCCGTGAACTCGAAGACGGGGTAGTCGGCGAGGAACGAAAGCCCCTCGAGGACGCGGCGAAACGCCGGCCCCACAGCCTCGAGCGCCTTCCCGGCCTCCTCCTCGGAGGCGGGGACGCCGGCGCGGTGGGCCACGACGAGCGCCGCGAACGCCTTCTCGTTCTCCGCGCCGAGACCCTCGGCGGCGAAGAAGTGGCACAGCTCGGGCATGAAGAAGTTCTGCGCCCGCGGCGCGTGGTGCCTCGCCGCGTCGACGACGAGCGCGAGGAGGTCGGAGACGGAGGCGCTCTCGAGGAGCGACGAGACGCGCTCCTCGATCGGCTCGCCGCGGCGGTCGCGCAGCGTGTGCGCGACGACGAGCGCGCGGAGGTACCTCACGAGTGCCTCCGTCGCGTCGAGGACGGCCTTCAGCCGCTCCAGCGGCCCCGCGCCGCCGTCGGCGCGGCCCGCGAGGATGGCGAGGAACGACGGAAGATCGGGCAGGCCCTTCGCGCCGGCCTCCTGCGAGACGCGGACGCTCCGCTCGCGCCCGCGAAGGCGGTTGCCGACGAGCCCGTCGAGCGCTGCCTCGACCTCGGGGGCGTGCGCGGCCAGGCCGAGGAGCCAGTCGGCGGGGAAGACGGCGACCGTCGCGTCGTCCGAGACCTTCGCGGTGTAGGTGCGGTTGCTGGCCTCGAGGAGGCCAGCCTCGCCGAGCCAGAACGGCGCGCGGATCTCGCCGACGCGCACCTCGATGCTCCCGATGGAGCGGCGGACCTCGACGGAGCCGCTCGCGAGGAAGTGGAGGGCGCGGGCGCGGTCCCCCTCGCGGAACAGGATGGTGCCCTTCGGGCAGGTCTCCAGGGCCCCGGCGGCCGCCAGCCGCTCGATGCCGGCGTCCGGGACGCCCTTCATCTGTGGGGTGCCGCGCAGGGCCGCCACCCATGCGTTCGCTTCGGTCATCGTTCAACCCTCTCCTTGCCGCGGAGGGGGGTTCCCCGTCTCCGCGAGATTCGCGCGATAGTATCGAAGCGCTTCGGATCAGGGTCAAGCGGAATGCTCAGTTCTCAACTCGCATTTCTCAATACAGGCCCAGTCCTTGAAGGACCAACCGCCACGAGCGACTCGGTTGCGACTTGGATGATTGAGCCTGTATTGAGAAATGCGAGTTGAGAACTGAGCATTCCCGCCCTCCGGTCTTTCCGCTTGAACACATCCGATTGCCGATTACAATGTATGGGATCGATGCGGCACCGGAAGGAACTCCTTTGGAAAAGCGCAGATACAAGCGGCTGCCGACCAACTTCATCGGGAAGATCCTCCCGAAGCGCGGGGGGGACTCCACGATCCGCGCGGCCAAGGCCGCGATCAAGAACATCAGCCTCGGAGGCGTCTTCATCGAGACGAAGACCCCCTACCCCCTCGACACCCTCGTCGACATCACCTTCGCGATCCCCGGCTACGCCGACGACGTGAGCGCGAAGGGGATCGTCCGGTGGTCCGAGGCGGAGGGCCCGATGGCGGGCATGGGGATCGAGTTCATGGAGGTCAGCGTCCCGAGCCGCACCGCGATCCAGGGTTACGTCGGCGATCGGATCCTCACCGAGGGGATGTCCGCTGTCAGCAAGACCGAGCTCCACCGCTCCCTCCTCTCGCTCTACGCGAGGAAGCCCGGGGAGACGTACTCCGTGGAGGTGCTCGCCAGCTTCCTCTCGTGCACCCACCCGCAGCTCCTCGAGGTGCTGCGGGACTTCCAGACTCAGGACCTCGTCCACTCGCAGGGGACCGACGTGACGTTCCTCCCCGCCCCGGACGAGCGCCTGCGCTCGGCGATTTCGGAGTGGGCGGCGAAGCAGGTCAAGTGAGCGCGACGACCGACGCGGTGACGCTGGCACGGTACGACTGGAGCGAGACCAGCCAGGTCGCCGTGATGCTCACGCGGGAGCACGGGAAGCTGAGGCTCCTGTCGAAGGGGGCCAAGCGGCCGAGGCGCGGGGTGTCGAACGAGATCGACCTCCTCGTCCGCTGCCGGATCGTGTACTACCCTCGGGCAGGGTCCGAGCTGGAGCTGCTCGGCTCGTACGAGGTGACGGAGCCGTACGCGGGGTTGCGGGAGTCGCTGCCCCGATGGTACGCTGCGCAATGGCTGGCGGAATTGGCGCTCGGGCTGCTGCCCGACGCCGACCCGTCGCCGGAGGCGTTCGACCTCCTCGCCGGGGCGCTTGGGCGCCTCTGCGAGGCGGCCGATCCGAGGCCCGCGCTGTTCGCGTTCGAGGCGCGGTTCCTCTCGCTCATCGGCCACGCGCCGCGGACCGATCGCTGCGCGCGGTGCGGGGGGGCCTTCCCCGCGGGTGACCGCGCGTGGTGGAGCGGACGGCACGGGGGCCGCGTGTGCGCCGGCTGCCGCGACGACGGGTTCGTCCCCGCCAGCGTCGGGGCCGTCGCCGCGCTGGAGACCCTTGCCGGGGGGAGGCTGACGAGCCCCGAACGGCTCTCGCTCGACGGCGGGATGAGGGCCGACCTCGGGACGATGCTCGCGGAGTGCCTCCGCCACCTGATGGGACGGGAGCCCAGGCTCCTCAGGTTCGTTCGGTAAGGAGGAAGGAAACGATGAGAAGCACACTGGCGATCGGCGTCCTCGCCCTCCTCGCCGCCGCGGGCCCCGCGGAGGCGAAGTGGGTCTGGTCGAGCGATACCGGCTTCGTCGACACCGACAGCTACGAGACAGGCGACCCCGAGGTCCTCTACAAGAAGGCCCAGGAGCTCTACGACGCCGGGAACTACGCCGACTCGTCGACGGAGTTCACGCGGATCGCGCTCTACACCAGCGACGGGCGCTACCGCGAGCAGGCGCTCTTCATGAGCGGCGAGGCGTACTACAAGGCGGGGAAGTTCTACCGCGCCTACCTCGCCTACGACGAGTACCTGAACCTGTACTCGCGCAGCGAGCGCGTCAAGTACGTCATCCAGCAGCTCGCCGACTGCGGGTTCAAGCTGATGGGCGGCGCGAAGAAGGAGTTCCTCGGCCTGCCGATCCTCCCCGGGACCGGCACCGGGACCGAGATCGTGAAGCACGTCATCGAGAAGTACCCGTACGAGGAGGGAAGCGACCAGTTCCAGTACCTCCTCATCAACCACTACCTCGACGAGCAGGACTTCGAGCAGGCGACGCTCGAGGCCGACCTGTTCCTGACGACCTACCCGAACAGCCAGTGGGGGCCGACGGTGCAGTTCCAGAAGGGGGCCGCGCAGCTCGCCGCCCACCAGGGGGTCGCCTACGACCCGACGCCGCTCCAGGACGCCAGGAAGAGCTTCCAGGACTACCTCGAGAGGAACCCGAACGGGGACCGGACGGAGGAGGCGAAGGCGCGCCTCTCCGAGATCGACGAGAAGCAGGCGCAGAAGGACTTCGACGTCGCCGACTTCTACCGGCGCACCGGCCACCCCGACGCGGCGCGGGTCTACTTCGAGACGGTCGTCAGGCGGTACCCGAACACCTCCTGGTCCCAGCGGGCGCAGGCGGAGCTGGAGGACCTGAAGTGAGCCGGATCGCCGTCCTGGCGCTGACCCTCCTCGCCGCGGGGTGCGGGTACTCGACGAAGCCGCTCCGCCACGAGGACGTCAAGTCGGTGGCCCTGCCGATCTTCAAGAACGACACGGTCCGGCGGCAGCACGAGTTCTTCCTGACGGACGCCGTGGCCAGGATGATCCAGTCGCGCACGCGGTATCGCCTCGCCGACGCGGAGCGCGCCGACGTCATCCTCGAGGGGGAGATCGCGGACTACGAGACCCCCGGCCTCGTCGAGGGCCGGGACGACCAGCTCGTGGAGTCCCAGGTGTCGATCCGCGTGGTGGTGACGATTCGGGACCGGGTGTCCGGGGCCGTGAGGTTCCAGGGGACTCGGACCGAGGTGGCTCCCTTCTCGGGGAGGAGGGGGGAAAGCGAGGACACGGCGCGCTTCGAGGTGTACGAGCGGCTCGCGCGCTGGGTGATTACGACGCTCGAAGCCGGGTTCTAGCACGATGGAAGATCCAGTCTTCAAGACGACCCCGGGCGGTGAACGGGACGACACGTCGCTTCGGCGCCGCCGCCCGACGTTCACGCCGTACCTCATCCTGTTCATCGTGCTCATCATGATCGTCATCGTCTTCGGCAACAAGTCGAGGGGGACGGGGTCCGTCCAGCCGGTCTCCCTGGACCAATTCCTCGAGAAGCTCGATCAGAAGCAGATCAAGACGGTCGTCCAGACGGAGACGCAGCTCACGGGCGAGTACGTCGCGGGGCAGGCCTACAAGGGATACGTCTGCAACGTCCCGCCGGAGTGGGCGAAGGACGACAAGCTCCGCGACAAGATCATCGCGCAGATCAGGGAGGCGAAGGGGGAGTACTCCTACGAGCCTCCCAACCCGCTGGCGCAGTTCCTGGTCCAGCTCGTCCCGTGGATCCTGATCCTCGTCGTCTTCGGGTGGTTCATCTCGCGGCAGTTCCGCTCGCAGGGCGGGATCGGGAGCGCCATCTCGTTCGGCCGCAGCCGCGCGAGGAAGGTCTCCAAGGAGAAGTACCGGATCACCTTCGAAGACGTCGCCGGGCTCGACAGCGAGATGGAGGACGTCAAGGAGATCATCGAGTACCTAAGCGACGCGACGCGGTTCCAGAGGCTGGGGGCACGGATCCCGCGAGGCGTACTGCTCGTCGGGCCGCCGGGCACGGGGAAGACGCTCCTCGCGAAGGCGATTGCGGGCGAGGCCGACGTCCCCTTCTACACGATCTGCGGATCGGACTTCGTGGAGATGTTCGTCGGTGTCGGGGCCTCGCGCGTGAGGGACCTGTTCCGCCAGGCGAAGCTCGACTCGCCGTGCGTCATCTTCCTGGACGAGATCGACGCCGTGGGGCGCAGGCGCGGGAGCGGCCTCGGGGGGAACCACGACGAGCGCGAGCAGACGTTGAACGCGATCCTCGTCGAGATGGACGGCTTCGACACCGACCAGGGCGTGATCGTCATCGCGGCGACGAACCGGCCGGACATCCTCGACCCGGCCCTCCTCAGGCCGGGGCGGTTCGACCGGACGATCCAGATCGGCCTTCCCGACGTGAAGGGGCGCCTCGACATCCTGAAGGTCCACGCCAAGAAGGTGAAGTTCGCCAAGAACATCGACCTCTCCGTGGTCGCGAAGACGACGCCCACGTTCTCCGGGGCCGACCTGGAGGCGACGATCAACGAGGGGGCCCTCCTGGCCGCGATGAAGTCGAAGTCGCAGGTCGATCAGGAGGACCTCGAGGAGGCGCGCGACAAGGTCAAGTGGGGGCGCCAGAAGAAGAGCCGCCGCTTCGAGGAGGAGGACCGCCGCGTCACGGCCGTCCACGAGGCCGGGCACGCGATCGTCGGGATGAACCTCCCGGGGCTCGACCCGATCCACAAGGTCACGATCATCCCGCGCGGCCCGATGGGCGGCGCGACGATGACCCTGCCCGAGAAGGACCGGAACATCGTGCAGAAGGACTTCGTCCTCAAGCAGATCTCCTACGCCTTTGGCGGCCGCGCGGCCGAGGAGCTGTTCTGCAGCGACATCTCCAGCGGCGCGCAGAACGACATCAAGCACGCAACGGGGCTCGCGACGATGATGGTCTGCGAGTGGGGGATGAGCGAGAACCTCGGGCCGGTGAGCTACATGGACACCGAGGAGCACCTGTTCCTCGGCCGCGAGATCACGCGGTACAAATCGCACAGCGAGGCGACGGCCCTCGAGATCGATCGCGAGGTCCGGCGCATCGCGGACGGCTGCCTCCAGCAGGCCCGCAAGATCGTGAAGGAGAACCGCGACGCCTGCGACCGACTGGCGAAGGCGCTCTTGAAGTACGAGGTCCTGACCGGCCAGGAAGTGGAGCGGATCGTCCGCGGGGCGGACGTCGAGAGCCTGCGCAGCGGAAACGGCGAGGCGCAGGCGTCCCCGGAGGCCCCCGCCGCCACGAAGTCGTGATGCCGGCCGCCGCGCGGATCGGGCGCGAGGTCCCCTGCGGGAGGTTCGTCCTCCGGACGGGCTCCCGGACCCTGGTCATGGGGATCCTGAACGTCACGCCCGACTCGTTCAGCGACCAGCAACCTGGCCTCGCCGGCGGGGGGCGCTACCTCGATCCAGGGCTCGCGGCCGACCGGGCGGCGCGGATGGCCGCGGAGGGCGCCGACCTGATCGACGTCGGCGGCGAGTCGACCCGGCCCGGGGCCGGGGCGGTGCCGGAGGCGGAGGAGACGGCGCGGGTCGTCCCCGTCGTCAGGCGCCTGGCGGCGTCGCTCGGCGTGCCGATCTCGATCGACACGTCGAAGGCGGCCGTCGCGGAGGCGGCCCTCGGCGAGGGCGCCTCGATCGTGAACGACGTGACGGCGCTCGGCGACCCGCGGATGGCCGCGGTCGCCGCGCGGGGGCGCGCGGGGCTCGTCCTCATGCACATGAAGGGGACGCCCCGCACGATGCAGCAGGCGCCCGAGTACGGCGACCTGCTGGCGGAAATCTCGGGGTTCCTGGAGGAGCGGGCGGGGCGCGCGGCGGAGGCGGGCGTCGACCCGCGCGGGATCTGGGTCGACCCCGGGATCGGGTTCGGGAAGACCGTGGAGCACAACCTGCAGTTGATCGCCAGGGCCTCGGAGATCGGGGGCGGCAGGCCCCTGCTCGTGGGCCCCTCGAGGAAGAGCTTCCTGGGCAAAGTGCTGGACCTCCCCGTCGGGGAGAGGCTGGAGGCGACGATCGCCGCCTGCGTCGTGGCGGCGTGGAACGGGGCGGACGCCGTGCGCGTCCACGACGTGAAGGAGTGCGTGCGTGCGCTGCGAGTGGCCGACGCGCTGAGGCAGGCGTGAAGAGATGACGCAGTACCTTAGGTGGCCGGAGGTCCTGTACCCGCTCATCGAGATCGGGATCCTCTGGGTCACGTTCTACTACCTGCTCAAGTTCATCCAGGGAACCCGGGGCGCCGGGGTCCTCCGCGGGCTGATCTTCTCGCTCGTCCTCCTCTTTCTCGTCGTAATGCAGGTCACCGAGAAGCTCGACCTCCTCCGCATCCAGCACATCCTGAAGAACTGGTTCATCCCGGCGCTCGTCACGGCCGTGATCGTCATCTTCCAGCCCGAGCTCCGGCGCGGACTCGTCCGGATGGGCCAGAACCCCCTCTTCGCCCGCGTCCTGAAAAGCGACGCGGGGTTCATCGAGGAGATCGTCGAGGCCGCCATGCTGATGTCGAAGGACCGCACCGGGGCCCTCCTCGCCATCGAGCGCGAGGTCAGCCTGTCGGGATACCTGGAAGGGGCCGTGCGGATCGACGCGGACCTGACGAGCGAGCTGATCGAGACGGTCTTCTTCACGGGGAGCCCGCTCCACGACGGCGCCGTGATCGTCCAGCACGGGCGCGTCACGGCCGCGGGGTGCCTCTTTCCCCTGACGGACAATCCCGACCTCGCGAAGACGCTCGGGACGCGGCACCGCGCGGCGATCGGGGTGACCGAGGAGACCGATTGCGTGGCCGTGATCGTCTCCGAGGAGACCGGGCGGATCTCGATCTCGGTCAAGGGCCAGCTGATTGCCGACCTCGACAAGCCGACGCTCGAGGCCCACCTCCGGCGGCTCCTGATCCGCGAGGCCGGCCCCGCCGCGCCCGTGGAGGAGGTCGCGCCATGAGCTGGATCCGAGGCCTCCTCACGCAGAACCTGATGACGAAGGTCCTCGCGTTCGTCCTCGCGGTCCTCGTCTGGTCGTTCGTCGAGCTGGAGGTCTCCGACGACGAGGCCAGGCCGAGGGTGAAGATCGAGCTCGAGTTCGAGATGAAGGACGTGAGCGTCGTAGAGATCACGGCGCTCGACGGGCGACGGCTCGATACTGTCGAGGTCAAGCTGTCCGGCCCGCGCGGGGCCCTCTCCGACGCCCCGCGGGAGCTGACCTGCCGGCACCTCGTCGCGGCCGACGCCACAGCCGAGATAGACCCGAGGCAGCGGATCCCGATCACCCTTTCGGCTTCAGATCTCCGCCTCCCGCCGCGCGTCTTCGCGACCATCACGCCCGACACCGTGTACGTCACGCTCGACCGGCTGGTCGACGGGTACGTCCCGATCAAGGCGAACAAGGAAGACCTCCTTCAGCGGGAGGACATGAGGCCCGATCTTGAGTACGAGGTCCTCTCGGTGCTGCCCCCGCGCATCAAGATCCGCGCGGCGGCGGCGGTCATCGCGATGTACCAGAAGGACGGGATCCCGATCCTCCCGGTAGACGTCTCGGGGCTCACGCAGACCACGCCATTCGCGGTTTCCTTCCCGGAGTTCGTCCGCCAGCGGGTCCAGATCGGCGCCAACCAGCAGGCGATCGTCACGATCCGCATCGAGCCGAAGCCGGAGGAGTACGAGGCGACCGTTCCGGTCGTGATGCTCCTCCCACCGGGCGGAAAGCACGACTTCGAGCTGCGGAAGCCCAAAGAGGTGAAGATCAAGCTGCGGGGCCCCAAGGGCACGATCGACCGGTTCAAGCAGCAGCCGGCGCCGCCGGTCCAGATCTACGTCGACCTCGCCGACTACAAGGTCACGCCCGCCCAGGAGGGCGGGATCATCTCGGACGCGCCTATTCGCTGGGTCCCGAAGAGCCCCGAACAGTACCCCGGCCTCCAGGTCCTCGGCGTCCCCGACAAGGCGGAAGAGGTCTTCGTGAGGAAGAAGGAATGACCCGCCGCCTCTTCGGGACCGACGGCGTGCGCGGCGTGGCGAACGAGGGGGACCTCACGCCCGAACGGCTTCTCCTCCTGGGCCGGGCGATCGGCCAGGTCCTGGCCGACTCCCTCCCGCTCCTCCACCAGGAGACCAAGGTGCGCCTCCCGAGGCCCGCGGCCAGGCAGGCGGTCCGCGGGACGGCCCGCGTCCTCGTGGGCCGCGACACGCGCCTCTCGGGGCCGTTCGTGCGGGACGCCCTGCTCGCGGGGATCCTCTCCCGCGGAATCGGAGTGGTCGACGGCGGCGTCCTCCCGACGCCCGTCGTCGCCCACCTCGCCAGGCGCGAACGGTTCGACGTCGGGATCGTGATCTCCGCCTCCCACAATCCGATGGAGGACAACGGCGTCAAGCTGTTCTCCTCCAGCGGCCTGAAGATCCCCGACGCCGCGGAGCGGGCGATCGAGGAGCTGGTCGAGCACCCGCCCGAGACGTGGGACGCGCGGACGGGGGACGCGCTCGGGGACCACTCCGTCTGGCCCGAGGCCGCTGACTCGTACGTCGAGGACGTCGTGGCGCGGTACAAGGACCGCCTGTCCCTCGCGGGGCGCAAGGTGGTCGTTGACTGCGCGAACGGGGCGACGCACGGGATCGCCCCGCGTGTCCTGGGGGCCCTCGGCGCCGCGATCGTTCCATTGAACATCGCGCCGGACGGCACGAACATCAACCGCCGCTGCGGAGCCCTCCACCCCCAGGTCGTCGCGAAGGCCGTCCGCGCGGAAAAGGCCTGCCTCGGCCTCTCGTTCGACGGCGACGGGGACCGTCTCATCGCCGTCGACGAGCGGGGTCGGGTCCGCGACGGCGACTTCCTCCTCGCGATGCTCGGCCTCGACCTCAAAGCGACCGCCCGGCTCCCCGGCGACACCATCGTGTCGACCGTCATGGCGAACATCGGCCTCGACCTGTGCCTGGAGGCCGCGGGCGTCCGCCTGCTCCGCGCCCCGGTGGGCGACCGGAACGTCCTCGCCGAGATGCTCTCGGGCGGTTACCGACTCGGCGGCGAGCAGTCGGGGCACGTGATCTTCCTTGACGAGTCGACGACGGGCGACGCTATCATCACGGCCCTTCGCGTCCTGGAGGTGGTTGTCCGGACGGGGAGGAGCCTCGGGGACCTGACCTCGACGATGCGGAAGTACCCCCAGGTGCTCCTGAACGTCCGCGTGAAATCCAAGCCGCCCCTGGAGACGGTCCCGCGCGTCCAGGACGAGGTCCGCGCCGTCGAGGAGCACCTCGCCGGGAAGGGACGACTCCTCCTGCGCTATTCGGGCACGGAGGCGCTGGCGCGGGTCATGGTCGAGGGTCCGAACAAGGCGGAGATCACGCGCGATGCGAAGCGGATCGCCGAGGTGATCGAGCGGGAGCTGGGTTAGCATGCGTCTCGGAGTCAACGTCGACCACGTCGCCACGGTGCGCCAGGCCCGCCGCACGGACGAGCCGGACCCGGTCTCGGCCGCGATGCTCGCGGAGCTCGCCGGCGCCGACTCGATCGTCTGCCACCTCCGCGAGGACCGCCGCCACATCCAGGACCGCGACCTCAAGATCCTCAGGGAGACGGTCAGGACGCGGCTGAACCTCGAGATGGCCCTCTCCGAGGAGATCATCCGCATCGCGATCCTCGTGCACCCCGACCAGGTCACGCTCGTCCCGGAGCGGCGGCAGGAGGTGACCACGGAGGGGGGGCTCGACGTCGTCGGGAAGCGCGCGGAGGTCCAGGACGCCGTGCGCCGATTCCGGGAGGCGGGGATCCCCGTGAGCCTCTTCATCGACCCCGATCGGGACCAGGTCCTGGCCTCGAAGGCGTGCGGGGCCGAGATCGTCGAGATCCACACGGGGACGTACGCGAACGCGAAGGGCGCCCTCCCCCGCCTGGAGGCCGTCCGGCGGGTCCACGAGGCCTGCGTCACGGCGAGGAACGCCAAGATCATGGTCGCGGCGGGGCACGGCCTGACGTACCGCAACGTCTGCGAGGTCGCGGCCATCCCGGAGATCGAGGAGCTGAACATCGGGCACAGCATCGTCTCGCGCGCCATCCTCGTCGGATTCGAGCGCGCCGTCTTCGAGATGCGCGAGATCATCGAGTCGGCCAGGTAGGCAGAGGACGTCATGAAGCTCCACGGTTCCATTCCAGCGCTCGTGACCCCCTTCAAGGGAGGCGTCGTCGACCTCGATGGCCTCGCCTCCCTCGTCGACTTCCAGGTCGAGGAGGGAAGCGGCGGGATCGTCGCCTGCGGCACGACCGGCGAGGCGTCGACGATGACGCTCGAGGAGCGCGCCGCGGTGGTCCGCGCGGTCGTGCAGCGCGTCCACGGGCGAATCCCCGTCATCGCGGGGACAGGGTCGAACGACACGCGCGCGACGATCGCCCAGACGCGCGCGGCCCGGGAGTGGGGCGCGGACGCGGCCCTCGTCGTGACGCCCTACTACAACAAGCCGACCCAGGAGGGGCTCTTCCTCCACTACAAGGCCGTCGCGGAGGCCACGGACCTGCCCGTGATCCTCTACAACGTCCCCGGCCGGACCTCGGTCTCCTTCACCCCCGAGACGGTCGCGCGGGTCGCGCAGCTCCCGCGGGTCGTCGCGATCAAGGAGGCGAGCGGGTCGCTCGACTTCGTCACGCAGCTTCGGAACCTGAGCGACATCCCGATCCTGTCCGGAGAGGACTCCCTCACCTTCCCGATGATCGCCATGGGCGCGGTCGGCGTGGTGAGCGTCGTGGCGAACATCCTCCCGAAGGAGACGGCTGCGCTGTGCTCGAAGGCGCTCGCCGGCGACCTCACGGGGGCCCGCGCCATCCACCAGCGCCTCTTCCCCGTGATCAAGGCCCTGTTCATCGAGTCGAACCCGATCCCGGTGAAGACCGCCCTCCGCCTCATGGGGCGCGGGAACGGCGAGGTCCGCCTGCCGCTCTGCGCCATGTCGTCCGAGAACGAATCGAAGCTCAAGGCCGCGCTCGCCCAGCTCGGCATCCTGTAGAGGAGACCGCCATGCCCGTCGCCACCAGCCCGAAGGCGGCCGCGTCGCCGCGAACGGGGAGTCCCGACCCCGAAAAGATCCGCCAGGCCGTCCGCCTCCTGCTGGAGGGGATCGGCGAGGACCCCGACCGCGAGGGGCTCCGCGAGACTCCCGCGCGGTTCGCGAGGATGTGCGAGGAGATCTACGCAGGCATCGGCCGGGACCCCGGCGAGGTGATCAAGGTCCTCAAGGAGCCGGACCACGACGAGATCGTCCTCGTGAAGGACATCGCGTTCACCTCGATGTGCGAGCACCACCTCCTGCCGTTCTCGGGCAAGGCGCACGTCGCCTACCTGCCCGCGGGCAGCCGCATCACGGGGATCAGCAAGCTCGCCCGCGTCGTGGACGTCATCGCGAGGCGCCCGCAGGTGCAGGAGCGCATGACCACCGCGATCGCCGACACGGTCATGGGGTCCCTGCGGCCCAAGGGGGTCATCGTGGTCGTGGAGGCAGAGCACCTCTGCATGACGATGCGCGGCGTGCGGAAGCCCGGATCGAGCGTGACGACGTCGGTCGTCCGCGGCTGCTTCCGCAAGAACCCCGCGACGCGCGCGGAGGCCCTCTCGCTCATCTACCCGCGGTAGGCCGCGCGGCTTCCTCGGCGGACAGCTCGACGAGGGCCTCCAGGACGGCGCGCTGGGCGTCGCGGTGGACCAGGATGCTCGCGTGGTTCGCCCGGAAGAGCTTCCGCCGGCGCTCCCAGCCGAGGACGGCGCGCTTCACGGCGACGAGCCCGTCCCCCTTGTCGTCCTTGATCTCGCTCGGCATCGCGAAGTTCCACATCCCGTCGAGCACGCACAGCAGCTCGAGGAGGTCCCCCTTCTCGCGGTCGCGGATCAGGTAGAGGCGGCTGAACCGGTTGTCGTGCCCCGCGAAGAGGTAGTAGGGGACGCCGAGCGACTTCTCGAGCTTGATCCCGTCGGCCATCTCCCGCATGAAGCGGCAACGGGGCCGGAGCTCGCGGATCGCCTCGCCCTGGAAGAAGGCGAGCAGGCTCCCGACGTACTTGAACGCGCTCTCGCGGAAGTCCTCCGAGGTCTTCGCGAGGACCTTCTCGCCGAGGATCCGCCCGAGGAAGGGCAGGAGGCGGCTCGCGTTCCTCGACAGCGTGGCGATCTTGCTCCCGTGGTTCGGCGTGGAGAGCATCACGAGCCCGACGAGCCGCTTCGCCGTCTCGGTGCGCGTCTGGAGGAGCCTCCGCGTCACGAGCCCCCCGCGGCTGTGGACGAGGACGACCACGCGGGGCGTCCCGAAGGTCTCCTCGGCGAGCCGCAGGACGACCTCCAGCTCCTTCACGGCGTAGTCGATCTTCCCGTTCGGATGGCCCTGGGTCCACGTGAGGAGCGAGTATCCCTCGCTTCTGAGCGTGTCCCAGTAGCACGGCGGGGGGTCGGGCGTGAGCCGCAACGGCGTCGCGAAGCAGACGTTCTTGAAGCGCCACTCGGGGAAGTAGGTCCCCTGGGGCCTGTGGTCGCAATCGGTCAGGGAGAAGTCGAAGGGGATGAGCCCCTCGCCGAGCGATCCGTTGTACGGGTCGGTCCAGACCCCGAGCGTGGTCGCGTGGCCGTGGACGAGGACGATCGGCGGGGCCTGGCGCGTCCCCTTCCACCCTCGCAGCTCGGTCGGACACGGGGAGAGCGCGCCCCCGGCGAGCGCGGAGAGGCGCTCGGCGAGCCGCGCGGAGTCGATCTCGGTGCCCTGGAGGTCCATCTACGACTTCACGTATTTCGCGAGGGTCTTCTTGAGGCGGGTGCAGGCTTTCCAGATGCGCGACTTCACGGTCCCCTCGGGGATGCCGCAGATCTCGCCGATCTCCTGGTACTTGAGCCCCTCGTATTCCGAGAGCACGAGGACGACGCGCTCGTGCTCGGGCAGCTCCTCGATGGCCTTCCGGACGGCGTTCCGGAGCTCGCGCTTCTCCATGGACTCGATGGGTTCGACGTCCTTCCCCTCGAACTCCGCCCCGCGGCCCCCTTCCTCGTCATTGGCGCCGGCGAGCTGCGAGAACGACGCGGGGCGTTTCTTCCCGCGCTTTCCCTCGTTCACCCAGTAGTTGTGGGCGATGGTGAAGAGGTAGGTCGAGACCTTTCCCGTGGGCTCCCAGTTCTTCGCGGCGCGCCAGGCGCGGAGGAAGACCTCCTGGATGCAGTCGTCCGTGACCGAGGGGTCGTAGGTGAGCTTGTAGAAGAAGCCGGCGAGGGGGCGCTTGTACGCCTCGTAGAGCTCCTGGAAGGCGGCGTGGTCCCCCACCTTGACCCGGAGCATGAGCTCGATATCGCGTTCCGGGTTCGGCATGGCAGGCGATCCGCTCAGTCGATAAGGATCGGGACTCCTCCGTGGAGGTGCAAGGAGCCCCGAAGGGGCGGCATGGAACAGCCCAGGCCGAAGGCCTGGGAATCGGAATCCGATCTTTCTTTCGGAGCCCCGAAGGGGCGACATACTCGAGGGCGCCAGGTGTATGTCGCCCCTTCGGGGCTCCGGATCACCAACTCCGACCGACTCCCAGGCCTTCGGCCTGGGCTGTTTCATGACGCCCCTTCGGGGCTGCCGAGACCGTGGATGGAACCCACGGGGAAGGCGGAATCATCCCCGGGCAAGGGCCTGGGATCAAGCGTTTCCGGGGGTCGGGACCTGCTCGGCGTCGAAGGCGGCCTGGCGGCCGGCCTTCTCGTTGATGAAGAGCATGCCGACGATCCCGAGGACGAAGAAGGCGGTAGTGATTCCGATCGCGGTCCGCATCGATCCCGACAGCTTGTCCGCCAGGCCGAAGATGAAGGGGCCGATCACGGCGGAGAGCTTCCCGCACAGCCCCCAGAATCCGAAGAACTCCGCGCTCCACCGTCGCGGAGAGAAGACTCCGACAAGGGCGCGCGCCGCCGACTGGCTCGACCCGATGGCGAGCCCGGCGATGTTCCCCAGCACCCAGAAGTGGGACTTCTCCCGGACGAGGCAGCAGCCGAGCACGACGACAAACCACAGTACGAGCGCGATTTGGATCGTCTTGCGCGCGCCGTATCGGTCCTGCACGAAGCCGAAACCGAACGCCCCCAGGGCGGAGGTGACCTGCAGGAGGATGAACAGGAACGCGATCTCCATCCCGGAGAACGCCATCTCCTTCTCCGCGAAGATCCCCGCGTTCCCGACAACAATGACGATCCCGCAGTTGTAGACGAAGAACACGATCAGGAAGAACGCGAGCACCTTGTACTGTCGTACGCTTCGCAGGGTCCGCCACACCTGACCGAAGCCCACGCTGAGGTAGCCCCTGCCCGGCGGCAGGGGTTGGGGACGGGCGCGTTCGCGCAGGAAGAGCATGGTCGGGAGGCCGGCCACGAGGAAGAACCCCGCGACAATCAGGCTTGTCTCGCGCAGTCCGTCGATGTTCTCGACCTTGTACCCCTTCGAGATCTGCGTCCAGCACAGGAACAGGCAGGCAAGTCCGCCGACGTACCCCCATGCCCAGCCGAAGCCGGACACCTTTCCCATGCTCTCGGGCTTCGCTAGCTCGGGCAGGAAGGACGCCGTGAGGTTCTCGCCGACGGAGAAGGCGATGTTGGCGGGGATGAAGATCAGCAGCCCCAGAATCGCGGCTCCGGGCTCCACGAACCAGAGAGCCGCCGTGAACAGGCAGCAGCCGATCCACGACACGGCAAGGAACCGCTTCTTGCGCCCCGAGAAGTCGGCGATGGCGCCGAGGAGGGGGGCGGTGAGGAGGACGACCGTCTGGGAGATCGCCATCCCGAGGTTCCAGTAGAAGTTGGCGTTGTCACCCCCACCGCAGACGATCTTGGTGAAGTAGATCGAGAATACTACGCTCACGACCACCGTCGTGAACGACGAGTTGGCGAAGTCGAACATGCACCAGGAGAAGATCTCCCAGCGCGGGGCGGGAAAGGGGAGCGCCGCCCTCGCGTTCGGGGCAGGCGGGCCGGGGGCGGGGGCCAGCTCCTCGTTCATTCGCCTTCCTACTTCGCGGGCGTCGGGGGGCCTTCGAGCGCGGCCTTCTGGAGGGCGATCAGCTCGCGGATCCCCTTCTCCCCCA
>CAZYRM010000110.1:0-21703 GCA_964649705.1 uncultured Planctomycetia bacterium | reverse complement strand
AGCCCGATTACGAGCACGCCACCGCCACCGATTCGGCTGGAGAGTAGCGTTGTAGAACTATCCCGGCGTTGCGCGGCGAACCGCCCGGTGCGATCATCGTGCGGGAGGACTCGCACCATGCCCGGTCCCCTGGGCACCCCGCTGCTGATCCTCGGCGCCGCGCTCGCGGCGGTCGTCCTCCTTTTCCGCTTCCTCGCCTCTCGGCGCGTGGTCGCCCGCCCGAACGAGGCGCTCGTCGTCACCGGCGGGCCCTCGGGACGACGCATCGTGGTACACGGGGGCGCGTTCATCTGGCCTATCCTCGAGAGGGTGGACGTCGTCTCCCTGGACCTCGTCGCCGTCCCCATCCCGTCTCACCCGGTGATCGCCCTCGACGGCTGCCCCGTGAGCCTGGATGCGCACGCCGAGGTCAAAGTGGACTCGACCGAGCCGATGATCGCCCGCGCCGCCGAGGTGTTCGTCGGAACACTCCCGAGCGAAGTGATGGGAGTCGCGGAGCGCATCCTCGCACCGCATCTCCTCGGTCTTGCCGCCCGCTCCACGGCTGCGCAGGTCTGCGACGATCGTGAGGGCCTTGCGGCCCGCGTCCGCGAGGCGTCCGAGCCGGACCTCGCCGCGCTCGGCCTCAAGCTCGTCAGCTTCACGATCGTCCGCGCCGAGGCGGACCGGGCCGCTCCCTTGCGAGCCTTCAAGGGGAAGAAGTCCTGGGTGTTCGGCGCAGCCCTGGAAGTGATGCTCCGAAGGAAGTCGTCCCCGTCACCGACGGAGGCCGACTCGGACGGCTGCGGCGGGATCCCGCTGCGTGCGTTCGGTGCCGCGCTTCAGGGCATCGCCCAGGCTGCGCCGCACCTCGCGGAGCCGATCGCGCGGATTACGGCCGGCCTCCAGGACCGCGTCGACGTCAACTTCGACGAGCTCGATCGCTGGGTAGACGCGCTCCTGGAAGGGGCGAGCGGGGGCGACCCGGACCGGTCGCGCGCCTTGCGGGGACTCTCCGTCGCGGGGATCCAGGCGGCCGTGCGGGGTGCCCTCTCCCGAATGACGCCACCGGA
Source organism: uncultured Planctomycetia bacterium (assembly GCA_964649705.1). Lineage (GTDB taxonomy): Bacteria > Planctomycetota > MHYJ01 > WSZJ01 > CAZYRM01 > CAZYRM01. The sequence goes on along the minus strand of CAZYRM010000110.1, from coordinate 20,651 downwards.
GCGCGGGTCGCTGGAGAAGGTCCTCCGCGAGCTGGCGGAGTCAGTCGTCGCCGGCAAGCCTCTCGCGCTGGAAGCGTCCTGCAAGGCGTTGACGGACTCCGCGGCCGTGCGGCACAGCCTCCTCGCGGCGACTCACGAGCGGCTCGGCGTGGCGCGACCGCTGGAGGTCGGCGAGGCGTTCGACGGGCGATTCGAGGTGATCGAGCTGCTGGGGATCGGCGGCATGGGGGAGGTGTACCGGGTCCGAGACCGGAGGCGGGACAAGGAGGTGGCCCTGAAGGTCCTCACGCGGGCGCTCCTCCAGGACGGTGCGGCGCGGGGCCGCTTCGGCAAGGAGGTGAACCTCGCGATGGAACTGACGCACCCGAACATCGTGCGTGTCCATGACGTCGGCGACGCGAACGGGAGACCCTACCTCCACATGGAGCTGGTGGAGGGGACGACGATGCGCGCGCGGCTTGCCCGCGGCGCGATCCCGCTGGCGGAGGCCCTGTCGATCGCGCGCGGGTTCCTCACCGGGCTTGCGCACGCCCACACGAAGGGCGTCCTGCACCTCGACGTGAAGCCGGAGAACATCCTGCTCGGGAAGAACGGCGAGGTGAAGCTCGCGGACCTCGGCCTGGCGCGCGCGATAGGTCTGGATGGAATGAGGTCGCTCCTGACCGGCGCCGGAACGCCGCACTACATGGCGCCGGAGCAGGTGCGCGCCGGAGGGGAGTTGGACGCGCGGACGGACGTCTTCGCGGCGGGCGTGGTGCTGTATGAGATGCTCACCGGGGAGCCGCCGATCGGGGCCTTCGAGCCGCTCGCGGACGGGATCCCCGAACGGCTCAGGCTCGCCGTGCAGCGGTCGCTCTCGCCAAGGAGCGACCGCCGCCCCGCCAACGCGGGCGAACTGCTCGCGGCCGTGGAAGAGGCGTGAGCGACACGGCCGCAGGGCCTCGATCGGGGCGAGGCGCGCGATGCCTGATTCGCGTTGACCTCCGCGCCCGCGCACGGTAGACCGTGCACCTCGACCTCAACAGGAGCCCCGCCATGCGCACCGCCCTCGTCCTCCTCATCGCTACCGTCGTCGCCTCCGCCGACACCGCCTCGTGGATCCGCGATCAGCGACGACTCGCCGCCGATCAGAGAGACGCCCATCAGGTCGCGGAGGCGACCGAGACGCTTCGCCTGTGCGTCGCGGCCGCGCGTCGTGACCGGCTCCACGCCGAGGCCGCGCGCTGCCTGAGCGACCTCGCCGAAATCCGATACGAGGCCGAGGCCGCGGGGGCCGCCGAGGGGAAGGACGTGCCGATGCTCGCGGGCCGCCTCATGGCCGAGGCCGCCAGGGAGGCCGCCGCGGCCGGCGACGTGGGCCTGGAGGCCGCGTGCCTCGTCCAGCTCGAGGTGATGGGGAACGCGCCCGACGGCGTCGACGTGCTCGACGCGGCCGTCCTGGCGCGGGACTTCCAGTGGCTCGGCGATCAGCTCTTCTTCGAGCGGGACGTCCAAATCGCCTTCGATCTGCTGGACGCCATCGCCGCCGCCTCGCTGCAGGAGGGCGGGCTCGACCTCGTCGCCGCGGCCGACACGCTCGACTCCGCCATCGAGGCGGCCGAGAAGGCCGGGCTCTCCCTGACGCCCGCTACGCTGCGCCTCCGCTCGGCGCGCCTCCGCCTCGACGCGCACGCGGCCGACACGACCGCCATCCGCGCCTCGCTGGAAAAGGCGCTCGCCTTCTTCGACGGACGCGGCTGCGCCTCGGGACGCTCCGAGGCGCGCCTCCTGCTCTCGCAGGCAGGCGGTACGCCCGGCGTCCTGCCCCAGGCCCTCCTCGACGCCCGCGAGGCGGGCGACCCGGGCCTCGAGGCGCGGATTCTGCAGGCGCTGGCGCGGGACGCCGAGGCCTCCGTGCGCGACCCGCTCCTCGCCGCCGCCGGCCAGGCGGAGGAGCGCCGCCGCCGCGCAGTTCTCGAGCGCGCCGAGCGCGCCATCGCCGACAGCGAGGGCGCCGTCGGGGCCGCGGAGGAGCTGCGCGCCGAGATCACCGGCCGCCCCGACGACGACGAAGAGGTCCACCGCCTGCTCTCGGCCCTTGGATTCGGCGGCCCGCCCCCCCGACGGGCGCTCCCCGGGACGATGCGCGAACACCTCGTGGCACTCCTTCGGGGCGACTCGTGCTTCGGTGCGTACGCCGGTCTTGAGACCGTGCGCGCGCACGACGCCTGGCCAGTCCTCGCGGAGGAAGCCCCCCGCTCGGAGCGGCCCGACGTCGCGCTCGGGGCGCTGGAGTCCCTCGCGACGCGAGAGGACCTTCCCAAGCTCTTCGGATTGACGGCCTCGGAGGACAAAGAGGTCGCTTCGGCCGCGGCCGCCGCGATCTTCCGCCTGGCGACCGAGGGGGCCCTGGCCAGGCCCAGGTTGCTAATTGAGGGCACGCCCGACCCCTTGATGGCCGCCCTTGAAAGGAAACCTGGACCCGGCGTGGTCCTCTACCTGCTCGGGGTGCTCGCGCGGAGGGGCGACGCAAGTGCACTCCAGGCGCTCCGTGACGCCCTCGCCTCCGACGACGCGGAGACGCGCTGGCACGCCTCCGTCATCCTCGGCCGCCTCGGGTTCGCCTCTCCCCTCCTCGGCCTGGGCGCCGATCGCGCCCCCTCCTCCGCGATCACGCGCCTCCGCATCCTGGCCCGCGCGCCGTCCGAGTGGGGCCCGCACATCGTGATGGAGGCCGCCGGCGAGGACGCACCGCCGTGGATGGCGGCCCGCGCCAACCAGGCACGCGGCGTCCGTGACCGCGTCCTCGGGTTGGACGAGGAGGACAACATCTGGTCGCTGATCTTCCGCCTCCCGCGGACCCCCGAGGAGGGCCGGATCTGCGGCACGGCGTGGATCACGCGCATCGCCGATGAGCTCTGGAACGACGCCTCCGGCGACACGCTGACCTGGGTCACCGAAGGCCTGGGACTCGACTTCCACGACGGCGAGGGGAAGCTGAGGAAGCGCGCGGGAAACCCGATCGCCGATTTCGCGCTCGAGGACCTCGAGTTCCGCCGCTTCGGCGCGATCGCGGGGGCGCAGACGCGCGTGCTGACCATCGGCGACCGCTCCGCCTGGGCGACGCTCCGATGCACGGTTGTCCCCAAGGAGGGAGAGATCGTCGACAACGCCCTGAGGCTCCCTTTCCAGGTGAAGTACCGCACGAGCCAGGGCACCGACGGCAGCCTCGCGGGCGCCATCGGCGGCGTGGCCATCTCGATCACCCTCTCCACCCTCTTCCCCGAGGCCGAGGTCCGAATTCCCGGCTTCGCGCCGATCGCCGGGGAGGTCGGGATGCTCGACGAGGACGGGGTCGTCGTCAGCGCGCCCCTGCCGGTCGAGGGGGAGGGCGAGGGGCTCGCGACGGGGAAGCTGATCCCATTGGAGAAGATCGCCGAGGGAACGGTGACGCTCCGGCTGCGGGTGGACAAGGCCCGCGCGTCGATGACCTTCCCGCTGGCGTTCCTCGTGCCCCCGAAGAAGGACAAGCCCGACCTCGTCGCCGCGGAGCTCGTCGTGGAGCCCTCCGTGCCGAGACCGGGCGAGGAGACGACGCTGACGCTCCGCGCCCGGAACGTCGGGAAGGCCGTGGAGAAGGGCGGCGTGCTCTCCGTCCGCTTCTCGGTCTTGAACCCGCAGAGCGGCGAGGGGAAGCGGACCATCGACGTGAGGCTCTTCGGCGCCGACGGATGGCGCCCCGGCGAGTGGAAGACGTTCGAGGCGAGGCCGAAGGTCGTGCAGGACTGGTACATGAACAAGTACGCGATGTCGTGGACGCTGGAGATGGGCGACACGCGGCTCTCGGCCAGGATCGACGCCGACGGGAAGCTGGAGGAGATGGACGAGGGGAACAACGTCTGCGAGATCGACGTCCCGCTCTACGTCCCTGACGAGGAGGGGAAGAAGGCGGGCGAGGACGAGCTCCTCGGGAAGCTGGCGGCGATCCTCGAGCAGGTGCGCGCCGCGACGACGGACCTCGACGCGCGCGTGCAGATCGGCGTCATGCGCACGCTGCTCAAGGGGGCGCACGTCTCTACCCCCGCGACCGAGGTCGCCTGCCGCCACGTGGAGGCGGCCGTCGAGATGCAGGTCCACCGGCTGCGCGTGGACGAGGCGCTTCGACAGGTCGAGGAACTCGCGAAGGACCCCGCGGCGAACCAGGAGAGGCTCAAGGCGATCCACGCGGAGCTGGTCGGCGCGCGGACGGCGGTGCTCGACTCGGGCGTCCCGGTGACGAAGGACACGATCACCTGGTGGCGCAACCGAGTCCAGGCGACGGCGAACGCGGCGGGCTCGGCGGGCGAGTATGGCGAGCTCTCGGGCATCCTGACGGGCGTAGAGAGCGAGACGCCCGACGCGCTGAAGAAGGTCTCGGAGTCGCTGAACCGGTTGGACGGCGTGCTCCAGCTCATGCGGTACGCGCGGGACCGGGTGAAGGGCGGGGACGCGGACAATGGAGACGCGATCCAGGGGATGATCAGCATCGCCGGCAGCGCGCCCGGGATGTCGAAGCTGCACCAGGCGATGCTGCAGGCCGAGATCGACTACGTCGACAAGGGGTTCCGCAAGGAGGCGAACGCGCTGGAGGCGCTGGGGGACCTGATCGAGGGGAAGCAGGGTGCCCAGGAGCGGCTGGACGCGGCCGTGAAGGACGTCGAGGGGCACGTCGGCGGCGGGCCGTTCAACGAGGCGGCCAGGAAGAACATCATCCTCGGCGCGGTGAAGGACGTGCCGGTCCTGGGGAAGCTCGTCGACATGATCCTGAGCTGGAAGTGACGCGGCGACCGTCCTTCCCGGGACCCTTCCCGCCGGGCCCCCGACCAACTGAACGGCCCTGACGCGACAGCGGAGACCCGCTTCGCCTGCGGAGCCCGTTGGGCCTGCTCTTCCCGCCGCTTCTGCGACCTGTCCCCCCCCTCGGCGAATCTCAGGCGCCGACGCGGCGCACCGTGCGGATCTCGCCGGTAAAGACATCGCGCAGGATCGCGCGGACGATGGCCTCCCCGTCGAGGAGTACCTGTTCATCGGCCCGGTGAAACCTCGCACGGAACCGCAGCTCGGAGACGGGTATGCGCTCGCCACCCACCGCCAGAACAGTTCCAGCGCCGAGAGGAATCGTCACAGTCTGCCAGTCCTCTGGCCAACCCTTGGGCAGGGTTCGTTGCAGGACGGACTGCAAGGTCTCCTCCCGCCCCGACCCCGCATCCACAATCCTGGCCTCGCCCGTGTTCACGGCTAGATCCCGAGACGACACTGCAGCCGTCGCCGGTTCGAGGGCAACGTCGGCGATTTCGGGGATGTAGAAGCTGACACGGACGACCATCCTCTTGATGCGTCTCTCCAAGTCCTCCTCGCTAGGCTTCCGAAGTTGGACGAGGTCGATCCCCCTGGCGTGCGCGAATTCCCTCGCCGGATCGCTGAAGCCCAGCTTGGAGACCATGATCCCCTTCTCGACGCCCAGGGACTGGATCAGGCCGTAGAAGTCGGTGACAGGTCCCACGTCTACCATGCGCGTCCACTGCTTGCATTCGATGATCGTCCGGTAGACGTGTCCGGCGATCTTGAACTCAAGATAGACATCCACCTGGTGCTCGACCCCGGAGGGATCGGAGAGTTGGACGTCGTGCTCCACCCGGGTGTCGGGGACCTCGCGCACCAGCGCCTGGTAGACGATCTGCGTGAAGAGCTCGTATTCGCGCGAAGTCGTTGTCATCGGGAACTAGACCTCCAATCCTCGATCCGGAGGTCTGGGGTGCCTTCGAAGTCCGCGCCGTTGGAGGTGACGAGCGTCAGGTCGTGAACGAGGGCGTGGGCGGCGATTAGCACGTCCATCTCGGGCTTCGGGGTCGCCTTCGCCTTGAATTGAGCGCGCAAGGCGCAGAAACGGTCCATCACGGCGCCGTCAGACTCGAGGATAGGCTGGAACGCAGCGATGACCTCCACAGCGTTCCGGATATTGCGCTCGACGTTCGTGGACTGGCTGGTGCACAGGACCAATTCCAGGACAACCGGCCAGCACAGGCCGATGTTGTCGGACCCACGTTGCAGGCGGAGGGCCTCGACGCGGGTGTCGCCGTTCAGCCAGTAGATTAGGGTGTTCGTGTCCCAGAGGTACTTCAAGGGCGTTCACCGAGCTCCCGAGAGGCGGCGTCGCAGCGACCTGAGCGACTCGATGATCTCCTCTACGGGGCGCTCATCCGCCCAGGCGCCACAAAGGGGATGGCGCGACTCCGGCGTCGGGGTGGCAGGCGCGATCCGTACTGTAATCCTCTGGCTGGGCGGACACACCAGGAGGCGGCGTTCTTCTATGATCCAGGGATTCATGGGCTCCTCCTTTGCCTGCATCTTACAGCCGCGGCCGCGAGCCGCCAAGGTCATCCACGCGCGCGCGACCTGGGAGGGGCCGTGACCCCTGCAGCCCCTCCCAGCGGACAGCGAGCAAAGCGATCTCGCTCTTCCCGGCTTCACGCCTCCTCAGCGAGGCCGTGGGACCGCTCGATCACCTCGCGCCGCCATCCGCCTCAACGCGTGGCCGGCGGCCCGACACAGGATCCACTCCTTCATCTGCGTCGCCCCGAGCCCGCGGTAGAGCCGGATGGCTCGCTCGTTCCAATCGAGCACGGTCCACTCGAACCGACCGCAGCCCTGCTTCACGGCCTCCCGAGCGAGGGCCTGCATCACCGCAGTCGCGACCCCGCGCCCTCGGGCATCGGGATGGACGAAGAGGTCCTCCAGGTAGAGCGTCGGCCGGGCGAGGAAGCTGGAGTAGGTGAAGTAGAAGACGGCGTAGCCGACCACGCGACGGTCGAGCTCGGCGACCCAGAGCCTGAATCGCGGCCGCCTCCCGAACGCATCCGCGAGCAGCCTCCGCCGGGCGGCAGCGTCCGGCGGGCGGAGCTTCTCGAACTCCGCGAGGGCCAGGACGAGCGCCAGGAACGGCTTCCCGTCGGAGGGACGCGCCGCGCGGATGCGGAGGCCCTTCACCTGATTCCCGGTCATCGTCGACTCGCGGCAGCCAGTGGAGACTCGGTCCTCGCGGCAAGCGTTGCGGAGCATAGGCTCCCACGTGCGGGCGATCAAGAACGAAGGGACGCGCCCCGCCGTTGCGGTGGGTGGCTCCTGCCGATAGGATCGACCCAACCTTTGGGACGGGAAGTCGAGCAGTGGAGTCACACGGCGTTGTTCAGGCACGAGTGGCATCTCCCCCTGGGACGACCGGATCGGCCGCGGACCGCCTCGGACGGACGGGCGTGCTGAGCGGTGCCTTCTGCCCGGCTCCGCCCCCTCTTCCGTGCACGCCCCCGTGGTGGGCGCGGGGAGGCCATCTCCAGACGCTGATCGGGAACTCCCTCCCGGGGCCCCCGCCGAACCCTGCCTTCCGACGGATCGAGCTGACCCTGCCGGACGGGGACCGCCTCGCGGGCCGCGAGTACCCTGGAGGCGGCGACACGCTGGTCTGCCTCTTCCACGGCCTGGGAGGCGACAACGACGCGGACTACATGCGCCGCGGCGTCGCCGTGGCGCAGGAGCTCGGCCACGGGGCGTGGAGCTTCAACCACCGCGGCTGCGGCGACGGGGCGGGCCTCGCCGCGGGCATCTACCACAGCGGGCGTGCCGACGACCTCGGCGCCGTGTTCGCGCACGCGAGGGCGGTCCATCCGGGCAAGCGCTTGGTCGCCGTGGGATTCTCCCTGAGCGGGAACGCGCTCCTCCTGAACCTGGGGGAGGGGATCGGACGGTTCGAAAAGCCCGACCTCGCCATCGCGGTGAATCCTCCGATCGACCTCGAGAAAGGGGCGCGCCTGCTCGAGCGCGGCCTCAACCGCGTCTACGACCTCCGATTCGTCCTGCGCTGCCGCCGCGCGGTGCGGGAGCGCGTGGCGGCGGGGCTGATTCCGGATCGCTACCGGATCCCGAGCTGGACGACGCTCCGCGGCTTCGACGACCTCGTCACCGCCCCGATCGGCGGATTCCGCGACAGGGAGGACTACTACGCCCGTTGCAGTGCCATGCCTCACCTCGCGAAGATCGACCGGCCCACGGTGGTCCTGGCGGCCAGGGACGACCCCTTCATCGACTGGCGCGACCACGTGGCGGCGGAGAAGTCGGACCTGGTGCACCTCCACCTCGAGGACTTCGGCGGCCACATGGGGTACGTCGGGAAGGGAGTCCCTCGGATGCGCTGGCTGGACTTCGCCCTCACGCACTACCTGAGGGAGCTGGTCGGCGCGGAGGGACGCATGGTAGCCTCGGGTCCTCCCCAGACACCCTGATCGTCGGAGGAAACGATGGCAACCCTGCGCTCCGTGCTCCTCCTCTGCTCCTGCCTCGCCGTCGCCGCCGAGGAGCCGTCCTTCAACCTGGGCCCGCTTGGCGCGGAGGGCCTCCCGCAGAAGGGAGGCGACGGGCTGGCCGGGGGGGCTTGGGGCCTCCGCGTCACCTCCGTCGCGGAGGGTGCGCCCGCAAAGGCCGCGGGCCTTGCGCCCGGGGACGTGATCGCGGGCGTCGGTACCCAGGCCTTCACGAACCCGAAGTCGCTGCTCGTCTACCAGCTCGTCGACCTCCTTGAGAAGGCCCAGTCGAAGAAGGACCCCAAGCTCTCGCTCCTCGTCATGCGCGGCGGGAAGAAGCAGAACCTCCCGATCGAGCTCCCCTCCCCGGGTCCGCATGCCGCGACCTGTCCGACCGGGTGCGCGCGCTGCGAGAAGGTGATCGAGGAGTCGCTGAAGTACATCGCCTCGAAGCAGCGGGGCGACGGCGGCTACGACGCGAGGTACAGCGCCACGAACGGCGAAGTCGTGATGACCAGCCTCGTCTGCCTCGCGCTCCTCGCCTCAGGGAGCACGCAGACGGAGGGGCCGTACGCCGAGAACCTCCGCAAGGGAGTCGACTTCGTCTCGAAGAACTGCGGCAAGGCGGCGACGGCCGAGGAGCTGGCGGGATTCCCGCCGGGGAACTGGAACCAGACGAACTGGGGGTACGCCTACACCGCGATCTTCCTCTGCCAGGTCTACCAGATCGCGCCGAGCGACGGGCTGAAGGCGAAGCTCGAGGAGACCATGGCGGCGATCGAGCGGGGCCAGGAGGCGAGCGGCGGGTGGGCGCACGGGCCGGGCGGGCCGAACGCGCTCAAGTACGTCGAGCTGCAGATCGCGGGGAACTGGTGCCTCTGCGCGCTCGGGGCGTTGAAGAAGGCGGGGTTCAAGGTCCCGCAGAAGACGGTCGATCGCGGGGTCGCGTACGCGGTCTCGGCGAGCCCAGGGGACGGGGGGATCGGCTACCGCGCGGGCCAGAGGAACGGCGAGCCTGGACGGACGTCGGGGTGCCTGTGGGGGTTCTCGCTCCTGGGCCTCCAGAAGCACCCGTTCTTCCCGAAGATGTCCTCGTTCTTCAAGGGGTCGCTCGACAAGATCCCGACCAGCCACATCTCCCCCGTGATGCACTTCACGACGTCGGCCCTCGCGTGCACGCACCTGGGCAGCGCATCCTGGAAGCCGTTCAACGAGGTGTTCCGCCTGGAGATGCTCTCGTCGCGATGCCTGGACGGGGCGTTCCGCGCGCACCCCACGGCGGCGGGGCTCGGATCCGTCAGGAACCTGGACCGCGAGATGGGGCCGGTCTGGACCACGGCGAGCTACGTCCTCATCCTGCAGCTCCCGAAGGGGAAGCTCCCGCTCCTCGCCGGCGATCTCGGGAAGAAGTAGCGCAGGCGCCCGTGCGAGCCATTAAGAGCGAGGGCCCCCGCCTTGCGACGCGGGCCCCGAGAGGCCTCCCTACTCGTGGCGCAGGGCCTCGATCGGGTCCAGGCGCGCGGCGCGCACCGCGGGGTACAGGCCGAAGACGACTCCCACCGCCCCCGAGATGCCGAACGCGAGCGCCACGCTCCACGGCGTCACCACCGTCGGCATCCCCGCCGCGTATGTGATCACCCGCGGGATCGCCATCCCGAGCGCCACCCCCATCACACCGCCGATCGACGAGAGCACCACCGTCTCGATCAGGAACTGACCCACGATCTGCCTGCGCTTCGCCCCGATCGCCCTTCGGATCCCGATCTCCTTGGTCCGCTCCGTCACGCTCGCCAGCATGATGTTCATGATCCCGATCCCGCCCACCAGCAGGCTGATCCCCGCGATGGAGCCCAGCACGATGTTGAACGTCCGCTTCGTCGCCTCTGCCTGGCGCAGCAGCGCCAGAGGCACGCTGATCCGCACGTCCTTCTTCGGGTGGAACCGGTCGAACATCGCCTGCAGCGCCGCGGCCATCGGCTCCACCTCGTCCAGCGACCGCGCCTCCACGATGAGCTGGTGCAGCTCCACCTGCTCCCGCTCCATCGACCCCGAGCTCATCCTCGTGAACACGTCGCCGAACCGCGCCCGCGCCACGTCGATCGTGATGTAGGCGTCCACCTCCTGGTCCGGCGTCTGCACGCTGCTCCCCTGCCCCCCCTCGCTCCGCACGATCCCCACCACCTCGAAGGCGTGCGTCCCCACCCTGAGGACCTGCCCCAGCGTGTTCGAGGCCGCCAGCAGCCTCCGCGCGCCGTACTCCGTCAGCACCGCCACGTTCGTCCGCTGCTCGCGGTCCGACGCGAGGAGCATCCGCCCCGCCAGCAGCGGCCGAGGCACCAGCTCGAACCACTCCGGCGTCGTCCCCACCACCCTGAGCTCCAGCGTCCGCTCCCCGAGCCTCGCCTCCTTGCGGATGATCTTCGCCGGAACGACCCGCGTCGCCGACGCGAACCCCTCCCTGACCCTCACCTCGTCCTCGTACGTCAGCCCGTAGATCAGCATCCGCATGCGCTGAGTGCTCGAGGTCGACTCCTCGGTCGGCTTCATTGCCGTGACGATGACGTTGTGGCTCCCCAGCTTCCGGATCTGCTCCAGCGCCTCGCGGCTCGCCCCCTCCCCCACCGCCAGCATCGCCACCACGCTCCCCACGCCGAACACCACGCCGAGCATCGTCAGCAAGGAGCGCAGCTTGTGCAGGAGCAGCGTCTTCACGCCGAGCCGGACGTCCCTGAGCCACCTCCGCAACGTCATCGCCTCCCCTCCTCGACGCTCTCCACGCGGCGCGAGGAGCCATGTCCCCGCCCTCTCGGACTGTCCGACATGGAAGCATGCGGCGCTCGGCCGTGGCAAGCGCGAAGCTGCGAGCGCCGCATCCGCGCACCCGCCCCGCAGCGCATCCGAAGCGGACGCGCGGGGCGCGGGGATCCTGGTGAGTCCGAAGCAGCCGCTCGCGCGGTCACGACGACGTCAGGTTCCGCTGGGCAGGACGCCGTCGGGCAGCCGCAGCGTGAACGTCGATCCCTGGCCCGGCACGCTTGTCACCGATAGATCCCCGTCGAGCATCTGAAGGAACTGACGTGCGATCGAGAGGCCCAGACCGAGGCCTCCGTAGCGCCGCGTGGGGGAGGCGTCGACCTGGACGAACGGACGGAAGATCCCGTCGATCTCCTCCTTACCCAGCCCGATTCCCGTGTCCGACACGACGATGGCAAGGCAGGGACGTCCTCCCCAGGTCTCCCGCGACGCCGCCACGGAGATTGCGCCGTTCCTGGTGAATTTGCACGCGTTGTCGACGACATGGAGGAGGGCCTGGCGCACCTTCTCCCGGTCACCTCGAACAGGGCCAATCCCGTTGGCGACCCGGACCTCCAGCGTGTTGCCGTTCGCCTCCGCCAGGGGGAGGGTCAGGCCCCTCACCTCGTAGACCACCGAGGAGAGGTCGAACTCGCCGATGGTCAGGTCGATCGTGCCCGCCTCCAGCCGGGCGGCATCGAGGATCGAATGAAGGACCCCCAGGAGCGAGCGCGCGGACGTGACGACCTTCTTCAGGTCTGACACGGCCTCCGCGCGCCCTTCCCGCTCCGCGTCCTCCTGGAGCATTTCGGCGTACCCGATGATGTGGTTGAGAGGCGTGCGGAGCTCGTGGCTCATATTGGCGAGGAACAGGGTCTTCGCGCGGTTGGCCGATTCCGCCGCGACGCGGGCGGCGGTCGACTCCTCCATGGCGCGGAGGAGGTCGACGGACCGGGCCGCGCGTTCGGCGAGCACGGCGCAGAGGGCAAGGGAGGAGACCGCGACGACGCCGACAAACGTCTGGAGGAAGGCGAGCGACTCGCCGAGCGTCGTCCGGGCGAAGGTGCCGTGCCCGTGGACGGTTCCCCAGACCGCGATCCCCGCGAGGACGACGGTGAGCAGAGTCGCGCCGCGAGCGCCGAAGCTGAAGGCGGCCCAGACCAGACACGGGATCGCGAGCGTTTCGACGGGGTAGCCGGCGCGGAACGCAGTCAGCGCGACCGCGAGGACCGCCCCGCCGAGGAGCAGGGCCTCCGCCCAGCGCCAGGGGTCGCGCGCAAGGCGCGGCTCTCGCGCCCAGGCGAGCAGCAGTGGCGCGACGACGAAGACGCCGACCGCGTCCCCGATCCACCAGGTGGACCAGATGGGGCCAAATCCGCGGTGCGAGGGCGGGCCTCCCAGGGTCAGGGCAGCGGCGCCGATCGTCGCTGCGAGCGTCGGGCTGAGTAGCCCTGCCAGCGCCACGAAGCGGAAGACGTCGGCGGCCCGGTCGAGGCAGGCTGCGCCGCGGGCGAAGCGCAGGAGCAGCGCGCGCCCGACCAGGCACTCGATCGTCGACCCGACCGCCATTGCCGCGACGACGGCGACCGACGCGACCGGGCGGGCGCGGTCGAAGGTGAGGCCGAAATTGAGGAGGAAGGAGCCGAGGGCCACCCCGGCCGCCGCGCGCGGACCGAGGAGGAGGACCGCGGCGAGGGCAAGACCCGACGGGGGCCAGACAGAAGTGACCTGCTGGAGCGCTGCCGCGATCCCTAGCCGGCCGGTGACAACGTAGGCCGCAGCGACCAGGGCGATCCACGTCGCGCTGGGCGCGGGGCGGCGAGGCCCGGGACCGACGGTCGTCACGAGACCTGCGGGCGGATGGAGGTCGCGATCCGTCCATGCAGCGCGTCGCGGATCTCGCTCAGCAGGTCGTCCTTCGTGATCTTGCTCTTCTGGAGGATCTTCAGCACGCCGTTGTTCAGGCGCATGTGGTCCTCCGTCGTCAGGTCCTTCGAGGTGACGACGATCACCGGCACGGTGCGCCACTTCGGTTCGCGCCTCATCTCCTTCAGGAACTCAAACCCGTCCAGCTCGGGCATCATGAGGTCAAGGATGACGACGTCGGGGGACACCTCGACCATGCGCTCCAGTCCCTCGCGCCCGTTCACGGCTTCCGTGACGCTCCAGCCTTGCCGCTCCGCGATCCTCCGGGCGAGGTCGCGGCTGTCGGGGTCGTCCTCGACGACCAGGACCTTTGCGGCGCCGTCGACGCGGCGGTAGGGGGCGAGCACTCCTACGAGCGCGTCGCGGTCGATCGGCTTCATGAGGTAGTGCGACGCCCCGAGCGCGAAGCCCGTCTGCTGCTGATCGAGAATGCTCAACACGAGGACGGGGATGTCCCTGGTGGCCGGGTCGCTCTTGAGCATCGTCAGCACCTCCCAGCCGTCGGTCCCGGGCATCATCACATCGAGCGTGATGGCGATCGGCGACAGCTTCCGTGCGAGGTTCACCCCCTCGACCCCGCTGGTCGTCGTGACGATCGTGAAGCCCTCCTTGCCCAGGAAGCGGGAGAGCAGCTCGAGGGTCGATGGCTCGTCGTCGATCGAGAGGACGAGGTTGCGTCCGGAAGCGGCTTCGTGCCGAAGGGCGGGTGAGGCGCCGACGATCGGCTCCTCTCGCGCAGGCGAGGCCTCCCGCGCGACGGGGAGCCGCACCGTGAACGTGGAGCCCTTCCCCGGCTCGCTCGTCACGGTCACCTCCCCGCCCATCAGGGTGCAGAGCCTGCGCGTGATCGCGAGCCCCAATCCCGTGCCGCCGTATTCGCGCGCGGTGGAGGAGGACGCCTGCTGGAACTCCTGGAAGAGCTTCGAGACCTGTTCCGGGCTCATCCCGATGCCGGTGTCCGTGACCGCCATCGAAATCCAGCCGCCATCCGCGGCGCTCTCCCGGCGGACCTTCACCGTCACCACGCCGTTCCGCGTGAACTTGCACGCGTTGCTGAGGAGGTTGAACAGCGTCTGGCGTACCCGCGTCAAATCTGCGTAGAGGTCGCCAGCGTCGGGGGCGACCTCGACCATCAGACGGTTCGAGTTCTGCTCCGCGAGGGGGCGGACCGTGCTGACGACGTCATCGACGAGTCGCGCCACGTCAAACGTCTCCGGCGCGAGCACCATCTTCCCCGCCTCGATCTTCGACAGATCGAGCACCTCGTTGATCAGGCGCAGCAGGTGGAGTCCCGCGGCGCGGATCTTCTCCGCATCGGCGACGTGCGCGTCGCGCCCCTCCCCCGACATCTCCTCCTGAAGCATCTCGCTGTACCCGATGATCGCGTTGAGGGGCGTACGCAGCTCGTGGCTCATGTTCGCGAGGAAGGCGCTCTTCGTGCGGTTCGCCTGCTCGGCAAGCTCCCGCGCCTCGTCCAGCGCCTGGTTCGCGCGCGCGAGGTCGTTCATGCTCGTCTGAAGCTCGGAAGTCCGCGTCCGCACCGTTTCCTCGACGGTGTTGTAGCTGACCCTGAGCTGCTCGTGCGCTTCGCGGAGCTTCTGAACGTTCGTCTCCAGGTCGCTCGACGTCCTCCGCAGCCCGCCGATGAGGAGCGCGAGCAGGCCGAGCCCGACCGCGGCCATCCCGGCCAGGAGGGCCGTCGTCCCGAGCAGTTCCCTCCGCGTCTCCGTCTGCGCCGCCACCATGGGGAGGTCGACCTCCAGGATGCCGCGGACGTCTCCCTCCTTCCAGTCGGTCTTCGGGCTGTCGGGGTGCGAGTTGTGGCAGTTCACGCACGCCTGCCGCATGCGGTCAGCCGTGGCGTACCGGAGCACGGGGCTGCCGCCGACCGTCTCGAACCGGTAGTAGGCGCCCTCGGGCTCCGCGTTGAGATGGTCCCAGGCCGCCTTGCGGAACCCGTCGCGAAGCCCCCCTCCGCGGCGCGCCACGGGAAGGGATACGGGGAATAGAGATGGCTCTCGGCCCCCGACTCGTGCACCCCGATCCTTTCGCCCAGCAGCATGCTGAGCGTCGCCGGCAGCGGGATGGCCCCCTTCTTCTTCTTGTAGTCGTGGGTGACCTCGATCCCGTTCGCCGTGGCGGTGGCGACGACCTCGGACGTGTAGAGCGTGCGGAACTCGGCGAGCGCCGTCGAGTAGAGGGACGCGTCGCGGGCGGCCTTGAACTCCAGGAGGTTGGTCGCCAGGCGGTTCATGAGGAAGACGATGGCGACGCCGGCGATGAGGACGAGCGCGCTGATGGCGACGATCGGTCGGCGGACCAGGGCGCGGCGAAGGGCGTTCAACATGCGGGTCTCTCTGCGGATTCGAATGGGGCGGCGCGCATCACGCCTTCGGCGGCGTCCTCTTCAGGAGAGCCTCGATCTTCCCCACGAGGCGCGCGAACTCGACCGGCTTGATGTCGTAGTCGTCGGCCCCCGCCGCGAGCGCCTTGTCCCGGTCGCCCGCCATGGCGTGCGCGGTGAGCGCGAGAACGGGGATCGGGCGCGTGGCCTCGTCCGCCTTGAGCCGTCGGGTGGCCTCCCAGCCGTCGATCTCGGGGAGGTTCATGTCCATGAGGACCAGGTCGGGAAGCTCGGTCCGGACGAGATCGAGGGCCGCCTTGCCGTCGACGGCGATCGAGACCTGGAAGCCGCGCCGTTCGAGTCGGCGCGACAGCATGTCGCGGTTCATTTCGTTGTCTTCGACAAGCAGGATCTTCGGCATCTCGGCCATCCCTCCACGGTGTGCGGCCCCCCGCCCTTCCGCGGGGCGGCCGACGTGTGCGCCTCGAGAGCGCGACTACGGGGCCTCCGCCATCGCGCGGCGGAGGTCCCCCTCCATGGCGAATCTCACGCGCCTGACGACATCGGCCAGGAGCACGGGACTCTCGATCCGCAGGATCGCGGCCGCATCGAGCCCGTCGGGCGGCCCCTCGCCGCCGATCACGGCGACGCGCGCTCCGTTCCCGCGGGGCATCGCCTCCTGGTCGCGCGCGGCCCACACGCGGTACCCCCGCGTGACGAGCGCACGCCGGACCATCGCGGCCGTCGCATCGTCCGCGACGGCGACGGCGATGGCCCCGTCGTCGCCCGCCGCTTCCGTTCCTGGTCCGGCCGGTACGATCCGGTCGCGTCCCTCGTGCTTCGCCCGGTAGAGCGCCTCGTCCGCGACCCGGTACAGCGCATCAAGGCTCCCCCCGTCGCACGGGTACTGGGAGATCCCCGCGCTGAAACTGCAGTGGAACTTCGCATCTTCCTTCCCCGCGAATTCCTCCGTGCGCCAGGCCTCGAGCGCCTGCGCGAGCCGCTCCACGCCGTCGTTCCTCGTCATCCCGTACATGCCGACGACGAACTCCTCCCCGCCCCACCGCGCGACGACGTCCTCTCCGCGGAAGGTGCGCAGCAGCAGCCTCCCGAGACGGGCGAGGACGGCGTCCCCCGCCGCGTGGCCGTGCGTGTCGTTCACGTCCTTGAAGCGGTCCAGGTCGAGGAGGCCCACGCTCAACGGCGCCCGTTGCCGCTCGGCGAGTCGCAGGAGCTTCTCGAGGGTCTCGCCCGAGCGCTGGCGGTTCGAGACGCCGGTGAGGAAGTCGGTCTCGGCGAGCCGTCGGTGCAGGCGGACGCGGTCGAGGCGGTTGCGAATCCGCGTGATCAGCTCCGCTCCAATGATCGGCTTCGTCACGTAGTCGTCCGCGCCCGCGGCGAAGAGCCGCTCGACGACGTCGGGCTCGACGTGGGTCGTCAGGAAAAGGACCGGCAGCCTCGACCATCGGGCGTCGTTCCGCACGACGCGGCAGAGCTCGATGCCCCCGACGTGCGGCATCTCCACGTCCAGCACGAGGAGGTCGGGGGAGGCGTGTTCCAGCACGTCCCAGAACCGGAGCGGGTCGTCGAGCGTGGTCACGCGGACGCCTTGCGCCTGGATGCGGGCGCGAAGGGCGGCCAGCAGGCCGCTGTCGTCGTCCACGGCGAGGACGTGCGGTTGCGCCGAGCGCACGCGCTGGAGCAGGCCCTGGACCTCGGTCAGGACCGCCGCGGGGGAGAGCGGCTTGTGCAGGAACCCTCCCGCGCCGAGCCTCGCCGTCTCGACCCGGTGCGAGAATTCGTCCGACGAAGTGTGGATCAGGACCGGGATGGGCGGCTGAATCGACCCCATCTCCGCCAGAAGGGCCAGGCCGCCCTCGGTGTTTCCCGGGAAGGCGAGGTCGAGCACGACAGCCGAGGGCCGTTCCCGTCGCGCCGCCTCGCGCGCGGAGGCGATGTCGGTCGCCACGGTCGTTCGCATGCCCCGCCCACCCGCCTCCCTCGCCAGCGCCTCTCCCACGGCCGGGTCGTCGTCGGCGATCAGCAGGTACGGCGCATCCTCCCCCTCCGTCATCGATCCGGCGGGAGCCGCGGACGGGGTGGCGGCGAGCGGCGGACGGGAAAGCTCCGCCTGCAGGGCCCCCAGGAGCTCGGCCACCTGCTCCGCGTCGGCCGACCCCGAAGGGGCGAGCACCTTGAAAACGCGCTCGAGGGAACGCGCGATGCGTGTGCCGTCCAGATATCCGAACGTGCCGACCGAGCCCGCGAGCCAGTGCGCTGCGGCCTCCGCACGCATGGCGAGCGACGCGTCGAGCGTGCGCGAGCGGATCGCCAGGGTCGCCAGCTCCAGCGTCGCGATACGCTCCCTGCGCTGGTCGCGGTACTTCTCCCAAATCTCGATCAACTCGGCGCGCTCTTCCGGGTCCACCTCGCTCGCTTCGAGAGTGGGGGGAAGGGGGACCCTGGCGAGGGAGGCGATGTGGCGCGCGATGTCCTCCCGGTCCACGGGCTGAACGAGGAGCCGGTGGACGCCCAGGTCCGCGACCAGCCGCTTCGCCTGCTCCCCCGCTGGCCGCTGGGCGAGACAGTAGAGGATGGGGAGACGGGCGTAGCATGGGTGCGCGCGAAGTCGCTCGACCAGGCTCTTGCCCGGCTGGCCGTCGAGACGGTCGTCGATGAGGAGCGCCGTCCACTCGCCCTCAGCGAGTGCGGAGCGTGTCTCCTCGACCGTCGACGTAGCGAGCATCGTCGCGCCGGGAAAGCGGCGGGCAAGCCACACCGCGATGTCGGGCAGCCCGGCAACGACGACTCGAACCATGGCGGAGTCCGCGATATCCGACCGGGCGAGGGCCGGCGGCCTCTCGACCGCCTCGGACCCAGAATCGGATGCGAATTGTCCCAGACTCCAGGCTGTCGCGCAACCTCCGGACCTCAATCGTGTGGCAGACTCCCCGGCAGGCGGTCATCGCCTCCCCTCCTCGATGCTCTCCACGCGGCCGTCCCGCATGTGCATCCGGTACGAGGCGTGCGCCGCGATGTCCGGCTCGTGCGTCACCATGATGACCGTCTTCCCCTCATTATTCAGGCGGGCGATCAGCGCCATGATCTGCTCGCCGGTCGCGGAGTCGAGGTTCCCCGTCGGCTCGTCCGCCATCAGGATCGGCGGGTCGTTCGCCAGCGCCCTCGCGATCGCGACGCGCTGCTGCTGCCCGCCCGACAGCTCGTTCGGGCGGTGCTCCAGCCTGTCCCCCAGCCCCACCTGCTCCGCCAGCCGCGTGGCGCGCTCCGCCGCGACGTGAGGCTCCCAGCCCAGGTAGTAGAGCGGCAGCTCGATGTTCTCCCTCACCGTGAGCTGCTGGATGAGGTGGAAGCTCTGGAAGATGAACCCCAGGTGCCTGAGGCGCAGCTCGCTGAGCTCGTTGTCGGGCAGGCGGCTGACGTCCTGGCCCCGCAGCAGGTAGGTCCCGCTCGTCGGGCGGTCGAGGCACCCGAGCAGGTTCAGCATGCTGCTCTTGCCCGACCCGCTGGGCCCCATGATCGCCCAGTAGCTCCCCTGCTCGAAGCGGGCGCTGACGCCCGCGAGCGCGTGGACCTCCGAGGCCCCCATGCGGTAGGTCTTCCGGACGTCGAGGAGCTCGACGACGGGAGGCGTCGCCGCGGCCCCCCCGTCGGCGACGGTCGCAGGCGCCGAGGTCACTTCGGTCCGCCCTCCCCTTCCTCGGGCGGCTTCCGGTTCCGCATCTGCTCGCGCATCTTCTCCTGCTCCTCCGGCGTCATCGACTCCATCTTCTTCTTCCAGGCCTCGCGCTCCTCGGGCGTCCTGCCCCCCCGCCCGCCCCGGCCCTCGGGCGGCTTCTCGGCGGCCGGCTCCGCCGCGGGTGCGGGCGCCTCCGTTGCCGCGCCCCCCGTCCCGATCTTCTGGCTGGAGGGCGACAACGCGGCGCCGCCCGCAGGAGTCGCCGGCGTGCGGTCCCCCGCGTCGAGCGGCGGCGCAAGGAGGACCTCCTCCCCCTCCGCCAGCCCCGAGACGACGTGGATCATCCTGTTGTTGTCGAGGCCCACCTCGACGGCCCGCTCCTCCGTGCGCCCTCCGCGCACGACCCACACCAGCGCGCGGGCGCCCTGCCTCACCACGGCCTGGATCGGCACCGAGACCGCGTCGTCGTACTCCGCCACCAGGACCTGGGCCTGGCACGACATCCCCGTGCGGAGGCCCTCCGAGTTCCGGTCGATGTAGATCTCCGTCGTGTAGACCTTCAGGTCGGGGTTCATCCACATGTTCGTCGCGTCGGGGAGCGGCGCGATGCGGACGACCTTTCCCGTGAACTGCCTCCCCGGCAGCGCGTCGATCGTCAGCCGCACGGTCAGCCCGGGGCGGACCTTGTCCAGGCGCGACTCGTGGACCTTCACCACCGCCATCATGTCCTCGGCGGTCGGCAGCTTGATCAGCTCCTGGCGCTCGCGGATCGCCTGCCCCTCCGCCAGCGGCTCGGAGCCCCCGCCGCGCCCCCCTCCCCCCTGCGTCGACGTGGCGTAGACGACGAGGCCGTCGCGCGGCGCGACGATCTTCGTCTTGCCGAGCTGCTCCTCCATCTTCTTGAGCTTCGCCTGCTGCCGCTGGTGCTCGCTCTCCTTCGCCTTGAGGTCCGCCTCGGCCTGGATCAGGTCGGCGTTGGACTTTCGCTTCGTCCGCTCCAGCGAGAGCTTCGCCTGCTCCAGGTCGCTCTCGAGCTTCGTCTTCGTCCGCTCGTACGTGAAGCCGCGCAGCAGATCGAGCGCGCTCTTCGCGAGCTCCACGTCGAGCCGCGCCTTGCGCTCGGCCAGCTCGTCCCCCTCCAGCTCCGTCCCGGAGACGTACTTCTCCTTGCTCAGGACCCGCGACCACTCCAGCTTCTCCGTGGCCCGCTTCAGCTCCCCCTCGGCCAGCGTGATCCTCGCCTCCGCCTCCTTGACCTGGTTCGGGTAGTCGCCCTCGAGGTACTTCTTCAGGTCGTCGCCGGCGAACTTGAGGGCGAGGGCCTCCTTGGAGACGTTGCTCTCGGCGACGCTCTTCTCCACCTCGAGCGTCTCGCGTGCGCGCACGAAGCCGGCCTCGGCGTTCTGGACGGTGATCTGCTGCTCCAGCCGCTGGTCCGTGAGCTTGCTCCCGTCGAGCTGCGCGAGGAGGTCCCCCGCCTTGACGGCGGTCCCCTCGGGGATGAGGTAGAGGAGCGTGGTCTGTCCCTCGACCTCGTTCTTGAGGATGAGCTGCTCGCGCGGCTGGATGCTGCCGGTCT
>CAZYRM010000109.1:0-21941 GCA_964649705.1 uncultured Planctomycetia bacterium | reverse complement strand
GTTCGTCCACGCCGAAACAACTGCGCGCGCCGCGCAGCTGTTGAGCGATAGGGATGCAACGAAATCCCAACAGGTGTGCAGACATCGTGTTGGGATTTGGAATTTCGTTGGGATCTGGGATTTGGGATCTGGATTTCGAGCGCGGGCATCCCTCGTACCGCCAGGATGGCGCTTGCCGCGACACTGGGGAATCCCTTGGCAGGGGCGCCCGTTCGAGAGAGACTCTGATCCCCGCAGGGTGGAGGTCCGACGATGGGACAGGGGCTGCTCCGATTCTCCCTCCTCGCCGCGCTCGCCGCGCCGCTCGCCGCGGAGGAGGCCAACCTCAGCGACGGGTACCGCGACGTCTTCGGCGCGATGGCCGCCGCCCAGAAGGAGGCCGACGCGGTGGTCGGAAAGGCGGCCACCGATCCGTGGCCCTCCGATGCGAAAGTCCTTGAGGAGGCCCTCGAGAGCAATGGGGCGGCGCTCTCCAAGTTCGACGCGCTCCCCGATCTCGGGCGCTGCCACTTCACCGAGGGGGTCCACATGGCCCCCTGGACGGACCTCTCGCACCTCGCCCAGGCGCGAAAGCTCGCCAGGCTCGTCGCCCTGCGCGCCCGTCGCGACATCGCCCAGGGGAGGCCGACGGACGCCGTGGGGGCGTGCCTCAAGCTCCTCGCGCTCGCGCAGGGGTGCGCGAACGACCGAGTCCTGATCTCCCGGCTGGTCGAGACGTCGATCACGCGCCTGACGTGCCGCTGCCTGCGTGACGCCCTCGCCGCGGCGCCTGCGGACCCGAAGATGCTCGCGCGCGTGCTCGACCGCGTCATGGCCCTGCGCGAGACGCGTCGGGAGGCGGCGGACGCCTTCCGCGCGGAGGAGGCTACGACGCTCGACATGCTGGACCGGTTCTTCCTCGGGGACCTGGCCAGCCTGTCGAAGGAGGAGCTCTCCCCGGAGCTTGCGCCGCTCGTCGAGGAGATGGGGCAGCTCGATATGGAGACCCGTCGGAGCCTGCACGGGGAGGCGCGGAAGGAAGCGACCGGGCTCTTCGCGGCGATGCAGGAGGGGAGCCGACCGGGACGCCTGGGCGGCCTCGCGGAGATCGACGTGCGCACGGAGGGCTTCGGAGCGCCGGCCGAGAGCCTGCCGCATCGGTTCCTGGCCTTCCTCTGCCCGCAATTGGGCGCGACCGTGTTCAGCCTCGCCTGTGCGGACGCTGAGCTCTCGGCGATGTCGATCCGCGCCGCGCTGCTCGCCTTCCGCGCGGAGAAGGGCGCCTTCCCGGAGTCGCTGGACGCGCTGGCGCCGGCGCACCTCCCCGCCGTCCCCGACGACCCGTACGACGGGAAGCCGTTCCGGTACGCGCGAGGGGATGTGGAGTGCATCTTCTGGGTCGTCTCCAACGACCTCCAGGACGACGGAGGGAAGGCGTACCCCGAGGCGGAGGACCCGAAACCGGGAACGGACCTCGTCTGGACGGTCCGGTAGGGCGGTCGCGCGGATTCCATTCCCGCGCGAGCGCGGGTACGATTCTGCCTCCGCCGAGGAGTCCTCCATGACCACCATCCTGAGCGTGCGCCACAATGGCAAGGCCGCGATCGGCGGCGACGGGCAGGTGACGCTCGGCGAGACCGTCGTCAAGCACCAGGCCATCAAGGTCCGCCGCCTGAACGACGGCAAGGTCTTCGTCGGCTTCGCCGGCGCCACGGCCGACGCCTTCGCCCTCATCGAGCGCTTCGAGAAGACGCTCAAGGCCTACCAGGGCTCCACGAGAAAGGCCGCCATCGAGCTGGCCAAGGAGTGGCGGACGGACCGGGTCCTCCGCCGGCTCGAGTCTCAGATGATCGCCGTCGACAAGGACGTCTCGCTCCTCATCTCGGGAGTCGGAGACGTCATCGAGCCGGACGACGGCGTGCTCGCCATCGGGAGCGGCGGTCCGTACGCCCTCGCCGCGGCGAGGGCCCTTACGAAGCACTCCACGCTGGACGCGAAGGCGATCGTCGTCGAGGCCCTCCAGATCGCGAGCCGAATCTGCATCTTCTCGAACGACCAGATCCACGTCGAGGAGGTCGCATGAAGGGGACCGACCAGCGAGCTGGCTCTGACAGCGATCTGACGCCCAGGCGCATCGTCGAGGAGCTCGACAAGTACATCGTCGGCCAGCACGAGGCGAAGCGCTGCGTGGCCATCGCCATCCGGAACCGCTGGCGCAGGCAGCGGCTCGCCCCGGAGCTGCGCGACGACGTGGCGCCCAAGAACATCATCATGATGGGCCCCACGGGGGTCGGGAAGACCGAGATCGCCCGCCGCCTCGCCCAGCTCGTCCGCGCCCCGTTCCTCAAGGTGGAGGCGACCAAGTACACCGAGGTCGGCTACCACGGCCGCGACGTCGACACGATGGTCCGCGACCTCGTCGAGATCTCCATCGGCCTCGTGAAGTCCGAGGCGATGGAGGGCGTCCGCGGAAAGGCCCGCGAGCACGCCGAGGACCGGATGCTCGACCTCCTCGAGCCCCCCAGGAAGCGCGACGTCGCCGAGGGCGCGAGCGACGGCGGGCATCGCGAGGAGAACCTCAAGAAGCTCAGGAGCGGCGCACTCGACTCGAAGACCGTCGAGATCACCGTCGAGGAGCGGAGTACCCCGCTCATGCAGGTCTTCTCCAACGCCGGCATCGAGGATATCGGGTTCGACCTCCAGAACATGATGGGGGGCCTGGGCCCGTCGAAGCAGCGGAAGAAGAAGGCCACGGTCGGCGATGCGATGAAGTTCCTCACGGAGCAGGAGGCCGAGAAGCTCATCGACCGCGACAAGTGCACGCGCGACGGCGTGGAGCGAGCGGAGAACTCGGGGATCATCTTCATCGACGAGATCGACAAGGTGGCGAGCAGCCACCCGTCCCACGGCCCCGACGTCTCACGCGAGGGGGTGCAGCGCGACCTGCTGCCTCTCGTGGAGGGGGCCACGATCATGACGCGGCACGGCCCCGTGAACACGACGCACGTCCTCTTCATCGCCGCGGGCGCCTTTCACATGTCGAAGCCGAGCGACCTGATCCCCGAGCTCCAGGGCCGGTTCCCGATCCGCGTGGAGCTGGCGAGCCTCGGGAAGGACGAGTTCCTGCGGATCCTCACGGAGCCGAAGAACGCGCTCGTGAAGCAGTACCAGGCGCTCCTCGACACGGAGGGCGTCACGCTCGACATCCAGCCCGACGCGATCGACGAGATCGCGACGATCGCCGCCCAGGTGAACGGGAGCATGCAGAACATCGGCGCGCGAAGGCTCGCGACGATCATGGAGAAGGTCCTCGAGGAGGTCTCCTTCTCCGCCCCCGAGCTCCGTCGCCCGACGGTCGTCGTCGACCGGGCGTACGTCCGTGAGCGCCTGAAGGGGGTGCTCGAGGACGAGGACCTCTCGCGGTACATCCTGTGAGCGGTCCGGCCGTCCGCCTCGAGGTCCTCGCCCGGATGGGTCGGGCGCGGATGGGCCGCCTCTCCACGCCGCACGGCGAGGTCGACACGCCGGCCTTCATGCCCGTCGGCACTCACGCCACCGTGAAGTGCCTCCTCCCGTCCCAGCTCCGCGAGGCGGGCGTCCAGATGCTCCTGGCGAACGCCTACCACCTGTCGCTCCGCCCCGGCGAGGGGCTGGTCCGCTCGATCGGCGGCCTCCACCGCTTCATGGGGTGGGACGGGCCGATCCTGACCGACAGCGGGGGGTACCAGGTCTTCTCGCTCGCGAAGATCTGCCGCATCGACGACGACGGCGTCGAGTTCCAGAGTCCCGTCGACGGCGCGCGCGTCTCGTTCACGCCCGAGCGCGTGATGGCGATCGAGGAGGCCCTCGGGCCCGACGTGGCGATGCCGCTCGATCAGCCCGCCGGCTGGCCGACCACAGAGGAGCTCTCTCGCGAGTCGGTCCGACGGACGCTCGACTGGGCCGCGAGGTCGAAGAGGGCCCACACGAGGTCCGACCAGTCCGTCTTCGGGATCGTCCAGGGGAGCGTCTACCCGGACCAGCGGGAGTTCTGTGCGAAGCGGCTCGTCGAGATCGACTTCCCCGGCTACGCGGTCGGGGGCCTCTGCCTGGGGGAGGGGGCGTCGCGGATGGCGGAGACGCTCGACGCGACGACGCCGCACCTCCCCGAGGACCGCCCGAGGTACCTGATGGGGGCGGGTCCGCCGGAGGACCTCCTCGCGGCGATCGAGCGCGGGATCGACCTGTTCGACTGCGTCCTGCCGACGCGCAACGGGCGGACGGGCCAGGCCTTCACGAGCGGGGGGATCGTGAGGCTCAGGAACGCGGTCCACCGGGAGGACCCGGGGCCGCTCGACCCCGAGTGCCCGTGCGTCGCGTGCCGACGCTTCTCGCGCGCGTACCTCCGGCACCTGTTCCAGGCGGACGAGGTCCTGGGCCCGTCGCTCGTCTCGCTCCACAACGTGACGTATTATCAGACCCTGATGCGGGGGGCCCGGGAGGCCCTCCGGGAGGGCACCTGGGCCGCCTTCCGCGACCGGACGCTGTCCCCGTACGCCCCGGAGGCCGGATCCAGCCTTGCGCCCGGGGAGGCGCGTGAGTAGGATATCCGGCCGTCGACCGGAGTCGCGCCCGCGAGGGGGCGGCACCGGGACACCGAGAGGAACGGCCTGATGTTCAACATCTTCAGCGGCATGCGAAGGGACACGGTCGTCGGGATCCTCCACGTGATGAGCGTCGTGTTCCCCCTCTTGGGGCTGCTCTTCACGGTGATGATCGCCTTCTTCCTGCCGGGCTCGGACCACCCGAGCGTCGAGGCGATGGTCTTCGCCTCCGGGATCTTCCTCTTCGGCCTCTTCGCCGGGACCGCGCTCTTCGGCCTCTCCTTCGTCGTGGAGGACACGGCGTCGCTGGCGAAGGCGGCAAGCCAGTCGGAGGGGGAGGAGTCGGAGTCGCCCCGCTTCGAGAGCCGGGTCAAAGAGATGGAGGCGCGCGAGCGCACGCAGGCCGTCGCGCCCTCGTCGAACGGCGAGGACGACGAGAAGTTCATGATCTCGGTCCCGCGCCCCGCGCCCGTCGTGGAGTGCGCGCCCCCGCCTCCGAAGGCCGCCCCGACCGCCGAGGCGGGGAAGTGCTTCGAGAGCGTGAAGACCTACGTCGACCTCGAGATGTGGCCCCTCGCCTATCAGAAGGCCCAGGAGCTGCTGCAGAAGTTCCCCGACTCCCCCGAGGCGGCCAAGGTGCGGAAGAACCTCGAGTACATCCGCCAGCGCGCCGAGGAGATCGAGGTCCCCGGCCCGCGCCGTTAGGTCACTTCCTCGCCGTGAAGGGCTTGCGGATCTTCTCGATCAGCACGTCCTTCTGGAACGGCTTGACGATGTAGTCCTTCGCCCCCGCCTGCATCGCCCGCAGCACGTCCTCGCGACGGCTGGTCGCCGACAGGAAGAGGACCGGCGTGTCGCGCGAGGCCTCCCGCGCCTTGATCTTGAGGCACAAGTCCGGCCCGTCCGATCCCGGGAGGACCATCTCGAGGAGGACGGCGTGGACCTGGATCTTCTCCAGAAGGTCCAGGACCTCCTGGCCGGTGGCCGCCTCCATCACGTGGAAGCCCTCGCGCTCCAGCAGGAACCGGACGATCTTGCGGCTCTGAGCCTGGGCGTCGCCGATCAGGACGACCTTCTTCCCGCTCTCCGTCTTGCGCGTTTCCTTCGGCGGGACAGGAGGCGGAACCTGCGCCTCCGTGGAGAACACGTCGTCGGCGGTCAGGACGACCGGCTCGAGCCTCATCGTCTGGGGCTCAACGAGCGCCTGGTTGAGCAGCGTGAACATCGCGCTCCAGACGGGGAAGGCGCGAAGTCCGGTCTGGTCGACGACGCCCGTGATCGACTCTCCCTTCTCGACGAGCGAGAGGATGGCGATGAGCGCCTTGTCCTGCCCCTTCTGAGCGAGGAGGTCGGAGCCGAGCGGGGTGAGGCGGAAGCTCTGATCGCCGCTCGGGATGGCCTTGCGGATCATCTCCCACTCGTCGGCGCGGCGCGCGGTTTCGAGGAGGACGTAGGGCAGCTCGATCGAGGCCTCCACGGCGAGGTGGTCCGGGTCGCCCAACCCGACGGGAGGCGGCCCCTCGATAAAGCGGAAGGTCCCCTCCGCCGAGGAGAGGACCTCGAACAGCTCTTCCTGGGCGTACTCGCGGAGCGTCTGCTGGATGTCGGCCTCCAGGACGATCTGCATATCGAGGAGGACCTCGTGGAGCGGTCGGCCGGACTTGCGGCGCTCGAGGAGGGCCTTCTGGCGCTGGCCGTCCGCGAGGAGCTCTCGGCGCGACAGGAGGATGTCCAGCGGGACGGGGCGGCGGCGGCCGACGGCGAGGACGTGGATCGTGGGGGGGCGGAGGTAGAAGGCGCGGTCCTCGCCGTCGGCGGAGACAGTGAGGGCGCCCTGCCTGTGGGCCTCCATGAGGTTGGGGAGGAGGACCGTCAGTCCGAGAACCGAGAGATCGCCTTGAAGAATGCCCATGCCTTCGCCCGGGTTTCGATATCAGATATCTGATATCTGAGAGCTGATATCAGATATGTTCCGGAGACCCGCCGCGCGCCCGGAGCATATCTGATATCAGATATCAGATATCAGATGTCAGATATCAGATATCGTCTCCCCGCCATCCTACGCCTTCTCCGCATCGATGATCCTGACCCGCCTGCGCTCGATCCGGAGCCTCCCCCCCGCGAACAGCCGGATCGCCTCCGGATACGCCACGCACTCCTCGGCAAACACCCTGTCCGCCAGCGCGTGCGGCGTGTCGTCGTCCATCACCGGCACCGTCCTCTGCAGGATGATCGGCCCGTGGTCGTACTGCGCGTCCACGAAGTGCACCGTGCAGCCGCTGACTTTCGCTCCGCTCTCGATCACCGCCCGGTGCACCCTCTCGCCGTAGAACCCCTTGCCGCCGAACGAGGGCAGCAGCGCCGGGTGGATGTTCATCACGCGGCCGTCGAACTCCCGAGGCATCAGCACGCGGTGGATCAGGCCCGCCATCGCGACCAGGCCCGGGGCGTGCGGCGTGACCTCCGCGAGGACCGCGCGGCTGAAGGAGTCGTCGTCCACGTACCGCTTGCGCGGAACGACCGCCGCCGGAACGCCCGCCTCGCGCGCCCGCGTCAGGCCGTAGGCGTCCTCCTTGCTCGAGACGACCACCGCGACCCGCACAGGGAGCGTCCCGTCGCGGACGCGATCCAGCAGATTCTGGAGCGTCCGCCCCGAGCCCGACAGGAGCACCGCGATGGGGAGCGCGTTCAACGGAAGAACACCAACGTCACGCCGATGAAGATCGGGATCAGGACCAACGCCGAGTAGGCCATGAAGCCGACGAACGAGGGCATCTTCACGCCCGCCTCCTCGGCGATCGCCTTCACCATGAAGTTCGGCCCGTTCCCGATGTACGTGTTCGCGCCCATGAACACCGCGCCGCACGAGATCGCCCTGAGGATCGCCTCGCCGCCGGCGACGCCCAACAGCTCGTTGAGGTGGCTTCCGTTCGTGTGCAGGAGGCCGCTCGCCGCGGAGGTGAACGTGAGATACGTCGGGGCATTGTCCAGGAAGCTCGAAAGCGTCCCCGTCGCCCAGAAGAACTGCCATGGCTCCGTGACGTGGAGCGCGCTCCCCCTCGCCTCGAGGATGAGCAGGGCAGGGACCATCGTGGCGAAGATCCCCGCGAACAGGACGGCCACCTCGACGATCGGGCCCGCCGTGAATCGGTTCTTCGCCCGCAGCCCCGCCGGCGTCATCACGAGCGAGAGGATCGCGAGGCCGCCCATCGCGCCGACCTGGCCGTACTTCTGCTGGTCCTCGGTCCACCCGAGCTTCGGCCCGTAGTACCCCCCGCAGAACGCCGCGGCGACCACGCCGGCCAGGAAGAGCACGTTCACGTACCCCTGGATGGCCATCGGCTCGTGCTGCTGGACCTCCTCGAGCTGCGAGCCGGGCCGCTCCCGCTCCTCCTTGTTGAAGACCGCCTCGTCCCAGAGGTGAAAGACGATGAGGAGCGCCCCGACCACGAAGACCCACTCCCAGACGAGTCCGAGGGTCCAGGTGAACCGGACGCCGCGGAGGAAGCCGAGGTAGAGCGGCGGGTCGCCGAGCGGCGTGAGCAGGCCGCCCGCATTCGACACGATGAAGATGAAGAAGACGACGATGTGCGCCTTCTTCAGTCGCTTCGCGTTCGCCCTGAGCAGGGGGCGGATCAGCAGCACGGACGCGCCGGTCGTGCCGAGGAACGAGGCAAGGACCGCGCCGATGGCCAGGACCCCCGTGTTCATGAGCGGCGTGCCGGAGAGGGACCCGCCGACGTAGATTCCACCTGAGATGATGTAGAGGGCCGCCAGGAGCATGATGAAGGCGAGGTACTCCTTGCCCGAGTGGGCGAGGGCCGAGATGCCGGGGGCCCCGCGGTCGATGAGGATGCCGACCGCCGCGGCGCCGAGCAGGAGGGCGATCACCGCCTTGTTCGAGTTCTTCTCCCACCAGTGGTGCGCGATGAGCGGCAGGAAGGCGATCGCGAACAGAAGCGCGACGAACGGCGCCACGGTCCAGACCGGCAGCGTGCTCCCGAGCCCGGACGCGCCCGACGCGGACGCCGGGAGGGCGAAGGCGAGCACCAGGAACGGGACCAGGCGAACGTGAATGCCCATCAGCCTACGACGACTGCGACGGCTTCCCGGTGGAGATCACCGAGACGCACCGTTCGCAGAGGAGCGGGTGCTGCGACGATCGGCCGACGCTCTCGCGGTGGCTCCAGCACCGCACGCACCGCGCGTGCGGGGTCCGCGAGCCCTTCACGTACAGCCTCGGCGTGTCGATCCCCGGGCCCGCACCCGCGAGGGCCCCCTTGACGAGCTTCACCTCCGAGACGAGGAGGATGGACGGCAGGTCGGCCTCGTACGACATCAGGAACCCGAACAGCTCCTCGTCCTCGGTCGCGAGGTCGATGCGGGCCTCCTGGCTCTTCCCGAGGGCCTTCGCGTTGCGCAGCTTCTCGACCTCCCGCGCCGCGTCCGCGCGGACCGCGAAGAGGCGCGTCCAGCGCTTCTCGAGCTCGAGGTCGCGCTCGGACTCCTTCGGGACCGGCCACGACCCGAGCATCACGGTCTCCGCCTCCTTCGCGCCGGGGAGGTATCCCCAGACCTCCTCGGCCGTGTGGCACAGGATCGGCGCGATCATCTTGGTGAGGTCGACGAGGATCCGATGGAGGACCGTCTGCGCCGCCCGACGGGACTTGTCGTCGGCCGCGAGCGTGTACAACCGGTCCTTCAGGACGTCGGCGTAGAACGAGCTCACCTCCACGGCGCAGAAGTCGTGGAGGAGGTGGTAGACCCGGTAGAACTCGTAGTCCTCGTAGGCCTGGGTCACGTCGGCGATCAGCCCCTGGAGGCGCGACAGTGCCCAGAGGTCGACCTCGCGGAAGGCGCCCCGGGTGACGGCGTTCTTCGCCGGGTCGAAGTCGAAGAGGTTCCCGAGGAGGAACCTCAGCGTGTTGCGGATCTTGAGGTACGGGTCGCGGCGAGCCTCGATCTCCTCGGGAGCGACGGGGATGTCGTCCGTGTAGTTGAGCGAGGAGATCCAGAGCCGCATGATGTCGGCGCCGTACTTCTTCGCCACGCTCTCGGCGAGGAGGAGCTGCCACATCTCCTGCAGCTTCTTCTCCATCGAGTCGATTTCCTGCTGGAGCTTCGCCTTCTCGCGCGCCAGCTTCGCGGGGTCGCCGCCGGTCTTCGACTTCAGCTCCTCCACCTTGTGCTGGAGCTCGATCTTCCGCTTCTCCAGCTCCGACTTGGAGACCTTCTGCTTCCCGCCCTTCGCGTCCGACTCCAGGACGACGAACCCGTGGGTCACGACGGCCTTGAACGGCGCCTTCCCGTTCGAGAAGACGCTCGGCAGGAGCGAGAGCTGGAACCAGCCCCGGTGCTGGTCGGTCCCCTCGAGGTAGAGGTCGGCGGGGAAGGCGAGCTCGGGGTGCTCGATGCAGACCGCGCGGTGGCTTGCTCCCGACTCGAACCACACGTCGAAGATGTCGTTCTCCATGCGGAACGAGGTCGCCTTGCACTTCGGACAGGCGAACCCCGCGGGGACGAAGTGCGCGGCCTCGCGCGTGAACCAGGCGTCGGCCCCCTCGGCGCGGAAGACGCGCGCGACGTTCGCCAGCACGGCATCGGAGAGGAGCGGCTCGTCGCACGCGGCGCAGTAGAGCGCCGGGATCGGCACGCCCCAGGCCCGCTGGCGGCTGATGCACCAGTCCGGGCGGTCGCGGAGCATGCTGGAGATGCGCGTCTCTCCCCAGCCGGGGACCCAGCGGACGCCGCGGACGGCCTCCAGGGCCCTCGCGCGGCCCTCGTTCACGTCGACGCCGATGAACCACTGCTTCGTCGCGCGGAAGATCACTGGGTGCTTGCAGCGCCAGCAGTGCGGGTACGAGTGCGAGGTCTTCTCGTCGTGGAGGAGGAACCCCGTGTCCCGCAGGTGCTGGATGATCAGCGGGTCGGCCTGGTGGACGTTGACGCCCTTCCAGAGCGGGACGTCCTCGGTGAAGCAGCCTCCCTCGTCGACGGGGGAGAGGACCGGCAGCTTGAACTCCTGTCCCGTGACGAAGTCCTCCTGCCCGTGGCCGGGGGCGGTGTGGACGCAGCCGGTCCCGTCGGACTCGCTGACGTAGAGCGCCGTGACGATCGGGCAGGTGCGGTCGACGAACGGGTGGCGGTAGGTGAGCGCCTTGAGCGCGGCGCCCGTGCACGTGCCGAGGACCTGCGCCTCGACGAGGCCGCACTTCTTCACCACCGTCTCGACGAGGCTCGCGCCGAGCACGCCGACCTCGACGCGGCCCGATCGGGGGTCCTGGTAGCGCAGGAGGGCGTACTCGCGGCCCGGATGGACGGCGACGGCGACGTTCGCCGGAAGCGTCCACGGGGTGGTCGTCCACACGAGGACGAACGCAGGCGCGCCGGCGAGGTCCCCCGCGCCGAACGGGGTCCGCACATCGGTGGCGAGCGGGAACTTCACGTAGAGGGAGGGCCCCTCGACGTCCTCGTAGACCAGCTCGGCCTCGGCGAGCGCGGTGCGATCAGTCATGCACCAGTGGATCGGCTTGAGCTTCCGCTGGACGTGGCCCTTGGCGACGAGCTCGCGGAAGAGGTCGATGATCGCGCCCTCGTACTGGGGCGACATCGTGAGGTAGGGCTTGTACCAGTCTCCGAGGATCCCGAGCGTCTGGAACTGGCGCCGTTGCACGTCGATGTAGTTCTCGGCGTACTGCTTGCACATACGACGGACCTCGGCGGCGCTCGTCGTCTTGAGCTTCTCGCCGAGCTGCGTGGCGATCTTCTGCTCGATCGGGAGGCCGTGGCAGTCCCAGCCGGGGACGTAGGGCGCGTCGAACCCCTGCATGGTCTTGAACTTGACGACGATGTCCTTGAGGATCTTGTTGAGGCCGGTGCCGACGTGGACGTCTCCGTTCGCGTACGGCGGGCCGTCATGGAGGATGTACTTCGGGCGGCCCTTCCGGGCTGCGCGGATCTTCTCGTACATCCCTCCCTCGAACCACCTCTTGCGCAGATCGGGCTCCCGCTCGACCAGCTTCGCCTGCATGGGGAACTCGGTCTTCGGGAGGAGGATGGAGTCCTTGTAGGCGGCTCCGCCGTCGTCCTTCTTCGGCCTGGCGCCCCCATCGCGGGCCTGACCTGAGCCCGGTTCGCGGGCCTGACCGGAGCCCGCATCGCGGGCCTCACCATCCCCCATGGCGATTCTCCCGATTCCTGGTGCGTAAGCCGCGGTATTGTGCTCGCCCGCCTCGGTTTCCGCCACTCAGTTTTTCAAGCCGCAATCGTGTAAGGAACCGATCCGGGGTGCGTATTCAACTAGGGAGGAGGGCGAATGGTTCGCGCTGCAGAAGCCCATGGGGACCGAACGGGTCACGGTGCTCCTCGTCGAGGACGAGGAGATGGTGCGGGACCTGACGAAGGAGATCCTGGAGTCCCACGGGTTCTCAGTCCTGACCGCGGCGGGCGGCCTGGAGGCGATGTGGGTTCTGCAGCGCGAGGCGGGGCGAATCGAGTTGCTCATCACGGACCTGGCGATGCCGGACATGGGGGGCATCGAGCTGGTCCGCCGCGCGCGGGCGATCCGACCCGACCTGAGCATCCTCTACTTGTCGGGCTCAACGCCGGAGCAGCCCGGCGACGCGCCGTTCCTCGAGAAGCCCTACACGATCGACGGCCTCATCACCGCCGTGTCCGCCGCGCTGCCGCGGTGAGACGTCTCACTTCCCAAGGCGCTTCTTCAGGTCATCAAGGGCGCGCTTGAGACGGGGCGTCTCAGCGTGCGCCTTCGCGCACTTCTCCAGCGGCGCGAGCGACGCCTCCGTCCCGACGCGCGAGAGGACCACGGCGCAGCCGATGGAGATGTTCGGGTTCGCGTCGTCGAGCATGGGGAGGAGTCGCGGCTCGGCTTGCGCCCCCAGCTCCACCAGGAGCAGGTACGCCCAAGTCGGCTTCTGCCCACCCAGCTCGCCGATCAGCGGCGCCCAGCCCGTCTCGTCTCCCAGCAGGATCCGCGAGAAGTACGCCCCAGAGAACGGGAGGTCCTTCACGAGCGGCAGCAGCGCCTCGTCGCCAATCCGCCCGACGTAGGGCGAGGCGTACTCGCGGACGTGGGGGAGGGGAGAGGCGATCGCCTTCTCCCACAGCGCGCGCCCGTCCTTCCCCGTCCGCGCCCAGTACATCTCCGCGGCCCAGCGCGTGATCGCCCAGTTGACGTCGTCCCCCTTCCCCTCGAAGAAGATCGCCTTGCCGATCGCCTCGGTCGCGACGTCCGTGTTCACCTTGTCGAGGGCGTAGAGGATCTGGCGGTGGATCGGACCGTCGGCCATCTCCTTCTTCGCATCAGGGACCGCGGCCCAGAGGCGGGCGAGGCGGACGTCGAGGTCCTTGGGGGCCAGTCGGACGAGCTCCGCGAGGGCCTGCTCCGCGAGGATCCCGTTGCCGTCGACGACGAGCTTCTCCGCGGTGTCTGCGTCCTTCGCGGCGGCCGCGCCCGCGCCGAGGGCCTTCTCGAGCGCCTCGACGCCCTTCCGGTGGCGCTCGCCCGCGGCGAGGAGCCGCTCAGCCATCTTCGTGTCGTTCCCCTCGAGCCAGTGGACCCGCTCGTCACATCCCGGCGGGATCAGGGCCAGCACGACCGACAGCTCCTGGCACTCCGCCTCGAACTCAGCCGCGGCCGAGATCATCGCCTCCTTCACGGCCCCCTCGTGGCGCGGCGCGATGTCGAGCAGGTACTGCCCGGCGTTCGAGCGCCTCTTGTACCACGTCGCGATGCGATACGAGTTCCCCTTGCGCGACGTCCAGTAGGGGTGATCGATGCCGGTCACCGAGAGGTTCCGGGCGAACTGCCCGTACGCGGCCAGCCCGCAGGCGTTCGGGCTGGGCCGCGGCGCCACGCCTCAGCCGCCTTCGATCTCGGGCCGCCGCTCGAAGGCCAGGATGCCGCGTAGCGAGGCGAGTTCGAGGGCCTTGCGGTCGACCTCGGGGAGCTTGGAGCGCTTCACGATGTAGCCCGACATCCCGCCCGAGCGCCACTCGGAGAGCTTCCCCGTGGCATACTCCTTGCCCGCGGGCATCGCGCCCCAGCCGTAGAGGAGGTCCTTCTCGACGTCGTATCCCGTGATCACAGCGTCCTCGAAGTCCCCGAACGGGTTCCAGCCGACCACGGGGACGCCGTCGTCGATGGAGGCCTTGACCCTTGCCCAGGCGGCGGCGTCGGAGCCCTCGTACTTCTCGAACGGAACGCCGAGGGCCTTGAGGGTGGGATCGAGTCTGAGCGAGAGCTCGCGCCACTCGCGGCAGTTGCAGTTGTTGGCGCACACGGTCGCGAGGAATGCGGCGCCGGTGACGCCGAAGAGATACGTGTCGGTCATCGACGGGTCGTTCGCCGCGCGGATCGCGCGGGCGAGGGCGCCGACGGTCGGGTCGGGCCCCTGCATCGGTTCGATGCCTGGAATCACGTGAGAATCCTCGAGCAGGAGTGCGACCAGGATGGCTGCGATGGCGCTGCCCACGATGTGGCCCTCCGAAGGGGCCGGGATTCTACCAGCCTCGCCATGCGGGGTCGAGTTGCGGGAGGCCCGCGTGGCAGAACGCCCCGTGTGCCACACGATGGGCAGCAGGCCGAGAGGGGACTTCCTGGCGTGGATCGCGCAGAACTCCCGCCGCCGTAGCGCTTCATGTCATTCCGCGAGGGACGCTCGCGCGCTGGTGCCCGCGTTGCACGCCTGAGGGCGGCCGCGAGACGTGGAGGTCTCCATGCGCAAACGCTCGCCCGATGTGTCGGCGGACCTCAGGCCGAACCTGATCCCGATGATCGACATCATGTTCCTCCTGCTGCTCTTCTTCATGCTCGGGGCGGACATGGGGCAGCGCGAGATCGAGGACGTTGAGTTGCCCGACGCGCGGACGGTCAAGGACGACAAGCTCGACGTGGGGGAGGGGAGGCTGACGATCAACGTCTACCATGCGTCCGAGCGGGACGCCCGGTGCGCCGCGATCGAGGCGAATGCGACCTGCCGCGACGCGGCGCACTGGTTCATCGGCGTCCGAGGCGTCGACTGCACGACGCCGTCGGCGCTCGCGTCGACCGTGCAGGGCGCTGGGGGGACGGAGACGCGGGTCATGGTCCGCGCCGACCGCGCCGCGCCGTACTCGATGGTCCAGAGGGCCCTCTCGGCGTGCGCCGCCGCGGGGCTCTATCGGATCGAGTGCGGCGCGGCGGCCCCGCAGGAGAGGTAGAAGGAGGCTCCCATGTCAGGCTCGGTCGAGATCGGGGAAGAGTCGGAGAATCCCGTCGCCATCAACGCCGTCGCGCTGGTCGACGTGATCTTCTGCCTGTGCGTCTTCTTCATGTGCTCGTTCCACTTCAAGCAGGTGGAGGGGAAGATCGAGACGTGGATGCCGAAGGACCGGGATGGCGTCCCTGGGATCGACAAACCCATCCTCGAGGAGATCCGCGTGGTGGTGCGGCGCGACACCGAGTCGGGCGGCACGACGCGGCAGCTCGGCGGTCGGCCGCCCGTGCGGGACGACGCGGAACTTCAGACGGGGCTGCAGGCGCACGCGGACGACTACAGGAAGGCGGGGCGGACCCGCATCCCCGTCCTGATCGACGCCGCGGCCGACGTCCCGTGGACCGACGTCGTGCACCTGATCGACGTGTGCCGCGGAGTGGGCCTCCCCGAGGTCGAATTCACCGCGCCGTAGGGCTGGGCGCGGTTCGAACTGCGATCACCGACACGTTTCTTCACCGCCAAGGTCGCCAAGATCCGCCAAGGGACCTCCCCCGGTCTTGGCGGACCTTGGCGACCTTGGCGGTTGAAGTCAGATCGCTCTCCCGCACCACTCCGGGTGGTCGATAGGGGGTGTGGCTTACTGCCGGAGGGGCATTCGCGTCGCGCACCTACCGATGACGAAGCCACTCAACGGGGAGGTGCCCCTCCACGACCTTGAAGTCGGGATCCGAGGTGACGATCGTGCCGCCATGCGCCTCGGCGAGGGAGACCGCGGCCGCGTCCCCCATCGAGACGCGGAACTTCGCGCGGAGCCTGGCAAGGGACTCCGCGCCCTCCGCCGTGAGGGGCTCGATGTGGATCGGCGGAGCGCCAGATGCTGCTTCGTGCGCTGCAGTGCCCCTGGATCGACGCGCCGCAGGAGCTTGTGAAGGACCTCGCTCCAATTCACGGCGGAGAGGAGGGCCGGGCTATGTGCCCGGGCGTCGCGGAGGATGTCCTTTGCCCTTTGGTACCCTTCTTCCGCCTGGAGGTAGCACAGGACGGCGCTGGCGTCCAGGACCCACACCGTACTCACGCTCAACCTCCCTGCGGTGGTCTTCGATCAACTCCTCGACGAGGGATCCCGTCAGATGGGCCAGGATGCCGCACGCCGCATCAATGGGGTCTTTCGACGTAGCGGATCGCGCCTTCACGATTCTCGGCTTCTGTCGCATGCCCACATCCTACAGCGCCCGTCGCGCGTCGAGCAAGGGGCAACGCTGGCGGACAGGCGCTACCGCGGCAGCTCGCGGACGACGCGGCAGAGGAGGCGCGTGAGGACCGGCTCGGCCTTCACGGCCGTGGCGATCACCTCCTCGATCGTGAGCGGCTTGAGGGCGTCGGGGAGGCACAGGTCCGTCACGATCGACACGCCCAGGACCTTCATTCCCGCGTGCACCGCGACGATCACCTCGGGCACGGTCGACATCCCGATGAGGTCCGCTCCGATCGCCTGGAGCATGCGGTACTCCGCGCGCGTCTCCAGCGTCGGACCCGTCATCTGCGCGTAGACGCCCTGGTGGACCTTGATCCCCTCCGCCAACGCAACCCGCTCAGCCAGTGCGAGCAGCTCCTTCGAGTAGGGCTCGATCATGTCGGGGAACCGCGGCCCCAGCGTGTCGTCGTTCGGACCCAGGAGCGGGTTCGCCCCGGTCAGGTTGATGTGGTCCTCGATAAGGACCAGGTCCCCTCCGCGGAACCGCGGCGTCATCCCGCCCGCCGCGTTTGACACGATGAGCGTCCGCGCCCCGAGCGCACGCATCACGCGGACCGGGAAGGCCACCTGCTGCGGCGTGTACCCCTCGTAGAGGTGGAGCCTCCCCTCCATAGCGACGGTCGCGCGCCCCTCGAGCGTCCCGAGGACCAGCTCCCCCTTGTGGCTCTCGGCCGTGCTCCGGGGGAAGTGGGGGATCGTGCCGTAGGGGATCGCCCGACGGTCGCGGATCGCCGCGCCGACGCCTCCCAGGCCCGTGCCGAGGATGATGCCGACCTCGGGCACCAGCGGGGACGCGAGGCGGACCGCGCGGACCGCCTCGTCGATCTGCGTCCTGAGCGGGCTATCGGCCATGCAGGAACGAGTAGGGGTCGCCGCGGTCGTCGTACCCCCGGCCCTCCTGGACGAAGCGGCCCGAGTCCGCGTCCATGTCGACCACGTCGACGCTGTAGTGCGGGAGCACGTCCGCGACGAACCCCCACGCCGCGTTGAACAGGACGCGGCGCGCGCAGGTCTCGCCGTAGGCGATCTTGTCGTAGGCGTTCGGCAGGTCCCGGTGGCGGAACGTCGCGCTCGCGGGGACGGTGCGATCGAGCAGGATCGAGCCCGTCTTTCCGTCGTACAGGACGAAGCGCACCTCGCACGCGACCACGCCCTCGCCCGGCGGCGCGATGAGCGTCTGCCCGGCGACCGCGGTCCCCTCGGAACCGCCGACGTCGATCGTCACGCGCCTGACCTCGCCGACCAGGATCTGTGTCGCCATCGTCCACTGGGCCATCTCGCGCGCCTGCTCGGGCTTGAGGTCCGTGCCGGCGTCCTCGTCGATCCCTCGCGCGCGGAGCGCGAACGCGCCGTCGCTCGGCTTCTTCGTGAATCGGAACGGCGGGGCCACGTCGGTGGAGGCGCGCTCCTCCCAGCCGTCGAGGTCGCTCGTGCGCTCCTGGCCGTTCAGGAGGTCGACCACGGCATCACGCGCCGCGTTCCCGGCGCCGGAGAGCCGCTCGATGCGCTTCAGACCCGCGCCCGCCTTCGCCGTGTCGGCGGGGGCCGAAGCGGTCAGGTCCTGGAAGCGATAGACCGCGACGTTCGCGAGCTCCGGCCCGTGCCACTCGTACAGCTTGGGCACGTGGCGAGGCTCGGGCGCGGAGCACCCCGCGACGAGGGCCGCGCCAAGGGCGAGGGCCCACACGATGGACCTGCTGGGCATGTTCGTCTCCTCCGAAGCGGGGGGATCCTAGGGGGCGGGCCCCCGCAAGTCAACGCCATTCGGGCCGCCACGGGATCAGACGGGGCCGGGGGCCCGCGTCCTGCCCCTCGGCGACGAATTCTCTGCCCAGCAACCGCGCGGGGGGAGCCACGATCGGGCAGGGATCGGGGGGAGGAGGGGAGCACCCAGGACGTCTCTGCGGGACCGGGGCGGCGCCAGCTCAACGGCTGTCGCGCATGGCCTTCAGCTCCGCCATGATGGCGCGATGTTCCGCGAGGTTGCGCGCGGACTCGGCCTTCCGCTCGGCGGACTCTGCCTTCCGCTCGGCGGACTCTGCCTTCCGCTCGGCGGACTCGGCCTTTCGCTCGGCGTCCAGACGCGAGATCTCCTTGATGATCTCGCGGGTCTGGCGGCGTGCCTCTTCCAACCCGCGCTCCATGGCACGGTCCGTGCGATCGAGGCGGGCCATGTGCGCCTCATGCTCGGCCGCGCGCCGAGCGCCTTCCTCACGGATCTCCTCGATCATGCGTTCGTGGTTCGCCAGGTGGGCTTCATGCTGATCGAAGAGCACACGGACCCAGCGGGGGACATCGTCCCGCCTTCCGTTGCTGCCCTTCCGACCGTTCCCGTTGCGACCTGACGCCATGCTGCCTCTCGCCATTGGCTCCAGCGAGTGAATCCTACGCCCCACGCGGCGTCGGGTCAATGCCGCGGCCGCTCGCCTCGGAGCTCGGGCACGGCGATGTGGCCCTCCTCGCCGCCCGGAGTCGCGCCACGCCATCGATCTCGCGTCGTCCGAGAGAGGCGGC
The DNA here is from genome assembly GCA_964649705.1 of uncultured Planctomycetia bacterium. Taxonomy (GTDB): domain Bacteria; phylum Planctomycetota; class MHYJ01; order WSZJ01; family CAZYRM01; genus CAZYRM01. The sequence goes on along the minus strand of CAZYRM010000109.1, from coordinate 3,393 downwards.
CTCACCGCCGCGCCGAAGCATCCTCCTGGGGGGCCAATGCCGCTTCCAGGGTCACATGTCCGTCGCCGATGGCCTTGCAGGACCGAAGGAGGTACAGTTCGAACATCATGTCGTCGTCGGGGAAGTCGCGACGTACCAGGGCGCGAAGTGCTTCGAGCGCGGCTGGCGGAATCCCAGCCTCCCGAGCCACGGTCTCGTAGTCGAAGTAGCGCATCGGATCCTCCCGTTACAGCTCCGGGGGAGCCACGATCGTGGGGCGACCGCGGAAATGAGCGGAGTGCACAGGCCGCCTTTGCGTGACGGGCCGACTCCTCGGCTCAACGACGGTCGCGCATCGCCTTGAGTTCCGCCATGATGGCGCGGTGTTCGGCGAGATTCCGGGCAGATTCGGCCTTCCGCTCGGCGGACTCGGTCTTCCGCTCGGCGGATTCGGCTTTCCGCTCGGCGGATTCGGCTTTCCGCTCGGCGTCCAGACGCGAGATCTCCTTGATGATCTCCCGGGTCTGGCGTCGAGCCTCCTCCAAACCGCGCTCCATAGCGAGGTCCGCGCGCTCGAGGCGGGCCATGCGCGCCTCGTGCTCCGCCGTGCGCGCCTCATGCTCGGCCGCACGCCGAGCGCCTTCCTCACGGATCTCCTCGATCATGCGTTCGTGGTTCGCCAAGTGGACTTCATGCTGGTCGAAGAGCACACGGACCCAGCGGGGGACGTCCTCACGCCCGCCGTTTCTGCCCTTCCGACCGTTCCCGTTGCGACCTGACGCCATGCTGCCTCTCGCCATTGCCTCCAGCGGGTGGATCCTACGCCCCACGCGGCGTCGGGTCAACTCCGCTGCGAGGAAGACCAAGCCTCAGAGACTCGTGCCTACTTCCCGACCGTGAAGGCGGTGCCGGGCGCCGCCGCGGAGAGGCGGGAGAGGACCTCGCTCGCGGCCAGCCCCGTCACAAGGAAGGTCTTCTGTCGCGAGGCCGGGCCGGTCGAGAGCATCACGCGCGACCGCGCAAGGCCGAGCGCCTCCGCGATCAGCTCCGCCACCGCGTCGTTCGCCCTCCCGCCCTCGGGAGGGGCCGTGACCGCCACCTTGAGCGCGCCGCCGTGCTCGCCGACCAGGCGGTCCCGCGAAGCTCGGGGCTGGACGTGCACGGGGAGGAGGAGGCCGGCCGAGGTGGGGGAGAGGCGGACCGTCATTTCGGGGCGTTCGCCCTCGCATCCGCGAGCTTTTCCTTCGCCTCCTCGCGGACGGAGCCGTAGAAGTTGGTCTTGCCGAGGCGCTCCTCGAGCCACTCGAGGGCAACGACCGCGTCGCTCCAGCGTTGCGCCTCGCACGCCCTCGCCCCGACGCGCATGCACATCGCCGCGACCTGCTCGTCCCGCCCGGCGCCGAGGTCCGCGAGCTTCCCGAGCCACGTCCCCGCCAGATCCCACACGAGCGGGTCCTTGCCTCCGTCCGCGAGCTTCCGCGCCTCCACGAAGTCGTCGCCGGCCTCGGACCACAGCTCCGTGTCCCGCGTCGAGGACTCGATCATGAACAGACCGAGCGCCAGGCGATCCTCGGCGGAGAGGTCCCAGCCCGCCAGGATGATCGCCCGCATCTTCTTCGGGCTCCAACTTCTCCAGTCCGCCTTGATCTCGCTCGGAGGGTTGGGCAGCTTCACCCTCACGCCGGTCTCGTCGGCCGTCCCCTCCAGGAATGTCACGGTCTGCTGGTGCCGCTGCAGGTGCGCCGTCGACTTCTTCATCTTCCGTCCGTCTCGGCCGTTGATCCGGTCGATGAGCGCCGACTTCAGCGCACCGATCCGGGCCAGCACATCGACCCGCTCGTCGAGCAGCTTCCCGACCTCGTCGGTCTGGATCCCCTTACGCGCCTCCGCGAGCACCTTGTGAGCGCGGTCGTACCGGTAGTCCTCCTCCGGCGGCAGGTGCGGGAGCCCCAGGACCACGGCGGTCTCGAAGATGACGAGGTCCTGATCCCGCCGCGCGTTGTACGCGGCCTCATTCCGCTGCCGCTCATGCAGGTCGATCCTCTCCGCGATCACCTTCGCCTTGTCTCGGAACGGCGGCATGTCGAAGAGGTCCGCCTCCCGCGCGACGATCTCGCGGGCCCCGGCGAAGTCGCCCGCCGCGTCCTTCTCCGCGACCGGCTGCTCGACCGCCAGGTTCCACGCCGCCTCCGACTCGTTCTTGAGGATCGCGACGTCGTCCCCGGCCTGCCTCTCGAACCACGAGCCCTTCTCCAGCGACCAGCGGAAGTCCTCGAGGGACTTGATCGCCGCTCCGTACTTGCGGGCCCCCTTCAGGTCGACCGCCGCGTTGAGCGCCTTGTCGTACGCCGCCGCCCCCGCGGTGAACCCCTTCTCCGCCTTGTCGGCCGCTTCCAGCAGCTTCCGCGCCGAGCCCTCCGCCGCGGTCCCCTCGTAGTTCTTCGTGATCGCGTCGACCTGGCGCTGGATCTCGCCGCGGAGCGTCTTGAGCCCGCCCTCCATCTCCTTGCGCGTCCTCTTGGAGGAGAGCAGCTCATCCATCTGCTTCTTCACGCCCTCGACGGCGCGGAGGGCCTCCGCGGCGCTGATCTCGGTCAGCGTCTTGCGCAGCCCGTCGATGGCCACCTGGGCCTGCCCGGCGTACTTCGTCCCCTGGGTGATCTTCTTGACGTCCTCGTACCTCTGGATCGCCTCCTTGATCGACGCGGGGTTATTCCGGTTCATCCCCGCCCTCTCGAAGCTCTCCGCGTCGGAGTAGAGCTTCGCGAACGCCTTGAGCTTCGCGGGGTCGTCGACGGGGGCCACCGGCGGGTTCGGGTTGCCGCCGTTGCCGTTCGCGGTCCCACTCCCGTTCCCCGCGTCTTCGAAGTGCCGGTAGCCGAAGTACCCGGCCGCCCCCAGCGCCCCCATGACGAGCACCATGAAGAGCGGCACGAGGACGCGCTGCGCGAGGGGAGGGGGCTCGAACGCCGTCCCATTCGTCGGCATCGAGGTCATCGTCGTCGGCCCGCCCTCCAGCTCCGCCTTCATCCCCTCGAGGGCCAGCACGACCTCGGAGGCGCTCTGGTAGCGCTCCTCGGGCGTCTTCTTCATCATCTTCTCGACGATCGCGATGAGGTTCGCGGGGATCGTCGGGTCCATCTGCACGAGCGGCACGGGCTCGGTCTTCACCTTCGCGATGACGATCTCCCGCGCGCTCGCCCCCTGGTACGGCGTCTGGCCCGCGAGGAGGCGGTAGAAGGTCGAGCCGAGGGAGTAGATGTCGGAACGGTGGTCCGCCGGCTTCCCGAGGGCCTGCTCGGGCGCGACGTAGTGCGGCGTCCCGAAGACGCACCCCTGCTCCTTGTCGTCCTTCACGTTGATCGCCGGGTCGAGCTTCTTCGCGAGGCCGAGGTCGCAGATCTTCACGATCCC
>CAZYRM010000108.1:8547-22208 GCA_964649705.1 uncultured Planctomycetia bacterium | reverse complement strand
ACGAGCACGAGAACGATTTCGAGCCCGATTACGAGCACGCCACCGCCACCGAGACGAGTTGTCCAGCCGAATTCAGCATGATTGACCTGGAGACGGAGCCGTAGGGGTTTGAGCGAGCCCCCATCGTTTGGGTGACACCATGCGCGGCGCATTCATCGGCTTTGGCAACGTCGCTGAGACCACGCACCTGCCCGCGTGGCGGCAGGTCGGGGACATGAAGATCGTCTCCGTCGTGGAGACCTCTCCTCCCCGCCGCGAGGCCGCCCAGCGGCTCCTTCCCGGCGTCCGCCTCCACGACTCGGTCGCGGCGCTGCTCGAGACCGATCGCCCCGACTTCGTCGACGTCTGCACACCGCCGTCGTTCCACGCGGAGGCCGTCTGCGCGGCCGCGCGGGCGGGCGTATCGGTGATGTGCGAGAAGCCGCTCGCGCTCACCCGCGAGCAGATGTCGTCGATCCTCGAGGCCTCGCAGAAGGCCCTCGTCTACCCGATCCACAACTGGAAGTTCTCGCCGCAGATGACCTGGGTGCGCGAGCAGGTCGAGAAGGGCGTCATCGGCGAGCCTCTCCTCTTCACCTGGAGGACGCTGCGGGTCGCGAGCGACAAGGGGACGAAGGACTCCTCGCCCGACTGGCGGACCCGCCCCGAGATCGCGGGCGGGGGCATCGTCTTCGACCACGGCTGGCACGCCTTCTCGATGGCGCTTGGAGTGCTGAAGCAGAAGCCCTCGCGCGTCAGCGCGCGCCTGCGGACGGTCCGCGAGGGGCTTCCCGTCGAAGACACGGCCAGCCTGCGGATCGAGTTCGAGCGCGCCGACGCGCAGGTCTTCCTCTCGTGGGCGGCCGGGGTCCGTCGCAGCGAGGGGGAGGTCATCGGGCGCGAGGGGGTGCTCCGCGTGGACGACCAGCAGGTCACGCTGTCGCTCGGCGGAACGGTGAAGGGGCGGACGTTCCCCGAGGCGCTCTCGGCGCGCTCGCAGCACCCCGACTGGTTCCTGCCGGTGATCGAGGACTTTATCGCCGAGCTGCAGAACCCCGCGCGTCGCGGCCGGGCCCTGGCCGAGGCGGAGCACTGCCTCGCGCTGGCCCTAGGAGCCTACACCTCGCACCACCACGGCGGCGAGGCGATCCCCGTCGCCGACACCGGCTGCGACCGCAGCGTCGCCGGTTAGGGCCAGGGATGCCTCGATGCAGAAGGGCGGCGATCCCCGTCGTGATGCCAGGACCGACTCGGCATGTGTACCGGCGACATGAGGATCAGGTGGAACGACGCCGCCAGTAGCGGGGGCGGCGTCGGCCATGTGCGACGGCGACAACGACGACGCGCTCGGAGTCGATGCGGTATACGAGGGAGTACGGGTAGCGGCGCACGAGGACGCGGCGGTGACGCTGGTCGAACGCGGGCCAGCGCTCCGGGGCCTCGGCAATGATGCGGAGCGCTCGGTCCACCTCAGCGTGGAACCCCGCCGCCACCGTCAGGCTGCGCTTGCGGTACCACTCCGTCGCCTGGAGGAGGTCGCGGATGGCCCCAGGGTGAAGAACGACCCTACATGCGGCCACGCAGGCGTCTCTTGAGGAGGATCCTCACCTTGCTCCACGGGACGAGCTCGACCTTGCCCTCGTCAATCTCGCGCGATCGTCGCTCGATTTCGTCTCTCCAGGCACGGTCGATCTCCGCCTGAGACCCAGCTCCTTCATCGAGGGTAGCCAACACCTCCTCGACCAATCGAACGCGGTCGCGTTCGGGGAGCCGAACCGCTGCCTCAGTGATGCGCTTTGCCTGTCTGGTCATGAGTATCCTCTGTCGTCGGGAAAGCCATCCTACCTGCCCCGATTGCGAGTCGCAATCCTTGAGCGCCCCGGCGAATCTCACGTCGCGCATTTCACATTTCGCATTTCACATTGCGACGAGTACACTACCCCGTTTTCCCGGAGGGCCGCTCAGCTCGCCGCATGGCCACCGCGCTCGTCATCGCCGACCCGGCGACCGCCTCCGTGCGCGTCGCGGGCCTCTCCCAGGCCGCCCGGACCGTGCTGTCGCTCCGTCGAGCGGGTCTGGAGCGGGCCGCCGTGCGCGCCACGGGCGAAAGGGCCGCGATCGAGGCCCTCCTCGGCGCGGAGGCCCAGGGCTTCCCCGTCGACTGGGTCGACGCCCCCGCCTCCAACGGCGAAGGGACCCTCCTGGTCCTGGACACCGCCCACGTCCGCGACCTCCCCGACCCCGCCCGCGTCGCCGCCGGCGACGCCGTCGTCTTCTACGAGGACGCCGGCCTCGTCGCCTGCCCCCCGTCGCGCGCCGAGGCCCTCCGCCCCCTCCTCGCGGGCGCCGGGGGCGTCGCCGAGGTCGCCGATCGCGCCCAGGCCGCGGGCGTCCCCGTCGAGCGGAAGAAGGCCGACTTCTTCGCCCACCCCGTCGCCGACCCCGCTGCCGCCGAGCGCGCCCTCGTTCGGACGCTGAGGAAGGCGAGCGACGGGCCGATCAGCCGCAACTTCGACCGCAAGGTCAGCGGCCTCATCAGCCGCGGGCTCGTCCGGACGCCCCTCTCGCCGAACCAGATCACGATCATCGCCAGCCTCGTCGGTCTCGGCGGGGCCGTGCTCCTCGGCCTCGGGGGGTACTGGGCCTGCGTGATCGGCGCCGCCCTCTTCGTCCTCTCGACGATCCTCGACGGCTGCGACGGCGAGGTCGCCCGCCTCAAGTTCCGCGAGTCCGCCTTCGGGTACCACCTCGACCTCGTCCTCGACAACGTCGTCTACGTCGGCGTCTTCATCGGGATCGCCGTCGGCCTCGCCCGCATCCACCCGGGGACGCACCCGCTCTGGGCCTGCGCCGCGATGATCGAGGGGATCGTCGTCAACTCCTCGATCATGTACTTCCTAGTGCTGCGGAAGGGCCTCACCGAGAAGATCCCGATGCTCCGCGTCTTCGAGCGGATCGCCAACGGGGACTTCTCCTACATCGTGCTCGCCTTCGCGCTCGCGGGGCGGCTCGACGGGTTCCTTTGGGGCTCCGCGGTCGGCGTTCACGTCTTCTACATCGCCCTCCTGTCGTGCCTGGCGTGGCTCAAGAGCCACCCACACGAGGCCGCCAGGTCCGAAGCCGCGGCGCTGCCCGTCGTCGTCGACGCGCGCGGCCCCGGTGCGGGCCTGCGCGTCGGCGGCACGCCCGTGGCCACCAGGCTCCTGCGCGCGGCGCGGATCGCCGGGGCGCGGGCCGGGGCGGTCGTCGGCGAGGCGCGCCTCGGACAGGACGCCTACGCCCCTAACGCGGTCGAGGTCGCGTCCCTCTCGGCCCCCGTGCTGCTCGCGGACGGGGCGCTGATCGTCGACCCCCGCATCCTGGAGACGATGATCGCCCACGGCGCGCCCTGCCGCGTCGCGACGCCCGGAGAAGGGGTCCGCCTCGCCTGCCTCGACGCCGCCGCGTGGGAGGCTTGGCGCCGCGACGGCCGCCTGGACCCCGCGGCGCTCCCCCTCCTCGACCTGACGACGATCAAGACCTACTCCTTCGAGCAGCGCGCCGAGGTCCCCGTCTACGTCGAGGAGGCCGTCTCGCAAGGTCAGTGCGACGCCGTCACCGAGAGGCTCCTGACCGCCACGCAGAAGAAGGTCCTCGACCTGCCGTCCGAGTTCATCGATCCGCCGTTCGAGAACGCCATCACGCGGGCGCTCGTGAACACGCCGATCACGCCGAACCACGTCACGCTCTTCTGCGCCGCCGTCGCCGCGGTCATCGCCGTCCTCTTCTGGCAGGGGTGGCTCTGGGGCGGCGTCGTGGCGACCTACCTCGTGGAGTGGCTCGACGGCGTCGACGGGAAGCTGGCGCGCCTGCGCCTGCAGTTCTCCGAGCTCGGGAAGAACGAGAGCACGGTCGACTACTTCTGCGAGAACTTCTGGTGGGTCTGCCTCGGCGCGCACTTCGCCTCGGCGCACCACGCGCTCGCGTGGTGGGCGATGGGCGTGCTCGTCGTCTCCGACACGCTCGACAACCTCTGGTTCACGTTCGCGGGGGCGAAGGGGATGCCGCACCCGAGCGAGCTGGGCGACGTGGACCGCCGGTTCCACCGGATCGGAGGCCGTCGGAACATCTACTGCGCGATGCTCCTCCTCGGCCTCCTCCTGCAGGCCCCGTGGGAGGCCTACCTCGCCGTCGCCGGGTGGGCGTTCCTGACGCAGCTCTTCCACGCCGTCCGCATCGGCTCGCGGTGGCTGGGGAGCCGCGCGTGAAGAAGTTCAACCTCGTCATGCTCGTGGTCGGCCTCGCGGTCTTCGCGTGGCTCACGAGCGACGCCGGCCTCGACAAGATCTGGGACAACGCCCGGGCCGTCGGGCTGGGGATCATCCCGTTCGTGCTCGTGGAGGCCCTCTCGGAGGTCTTCCACACGCTTGGCATGCGGTTCTCCTTCCGCCGCGAGCACCGCCACGTCCCGTTCATGCGTCTTTGGAGCATCCGACTCTCCGGCTCCGCCGTGAACTACGTCACGCCCGCGGGGACCGCCGGCGAGGTCGTCAAGGCGACCCTCCTCAAGCCGTTCTGCCCGATCCCCGAGGCGACGAGCGCGATCCTCATCGACAAGCTGACCTTCACCGTGGCGCAGCTCGGGCTCGCCTCCGTCGGGTCGTCCGTCCTGCTCCTCTGGATCGACATGGAGTGGTGGATCGCCTCGCTCCTGTGGGGAGGCAGCTTCCTCATCGGTCTGGGGCTCGTCGCCTTCTTCCTCTTCCAGAGGCACGGGAAGATGAGCTCGGTCTTTCGCGTCGTCTGCGGCTTCTTCGCGGGGGCGCGCGGACGCCGCTGGGTCGACAAGCACATCTCCGACCTGGACGAGAGGCTGAAGGCGTACCACGCGAGCCACGGGTGGGACTTCCTCTGGTCGATCCTGCTGCACGTCGTCGGCTTCACGTGCGGGTGGCTCCAGGCGGCCTATTTTCTGTGGCTGGTGGACTCGCCCGTGACGCCGCTCTACGGCGCGGGGATCTGGCTCCTGGCGACCTGGTTCGACATGGCGAGCGGGCTGGTCCCCGCGGGGATCGGGATCCAGGAGGCCTCGCGGTTCTTCGCCTTCAGGCTCCTCGGCATCCCGGAGTGGGAGGCGAAGGGGCTGACCTACGCCATCCTCCTGCGCGTGGAGCAGCTCACCTACACGACGCTGGGGTTCGTCTGCTACGGGAACGAGGTGAGGAAGCTCGATGTGGCCCGGGTGGCCGACGCGAAGCTAGACGAGCTGGCGGCGCCGCGCCTCGCGAGGGTCCTCGCTCCGGGCGCGCCTGCCGAAGGCGGCCCAGCCGAGGCCGAGGGCCACACCCCACCATAGGAAGCCCGGCCAGACGAGCGTGAACGGCACGAGCGCCAGGGGAGTCCCGACGGACCAGGACGTGCCGTCCGTCGCGTGGAAGTCGACCCGGGCCAGCCACGGGTTCCACCTCCCCTCGCTGCCGCCCCTGGAGGCGCAGCGGTCCGGGTCGCCCACAGGCCGCGCCGTCGTGCGGCCCGCCTTGTCGGCCACGAGGAACAGGGCTGCGCCGACCTGCGCCGCCCCGCGTGTCGCCTTGAGGGCCTCGCGGGAGGGGCACCCCGAGGCGTGGAACTCCACCTTCCCGGGCGCCACGAGCTTCCAGAGCCCAGGGCGGCTGCGCGAGTCCCACGGGAAGACCGCCGTCTGGCGGAGGGTGCGATCGAAGACCTCGATGCCCGCCCGCGTGCAGGCGTAGAGGTTCCCGTCCTGGTCGAAGGCGAGGGGGGACTCGTCGGGGAGGAGCTTCACGCGGACCGCGCCGCGGACCCGGCCGTCCTCCTCGTAGACCTGGACGTGGTCGTAGAAGGAGGAGGCGATGGCGGTCTCCCCGTGTGCGCCGACGGCGAAGCCGACCTGCTCGGAGACGGGGTAGCGGAGGTCGAGGGGGCCGCTAGACACCCGCCCCAAGGGGCCGAGGGCGAAGTAGAAGAGCTGGACTCCGACCCCAGCGGAGGCCAGGAGCCACAAGGGGCCCCTCCCTCGCAAGGTGCGGGCAAACGCCCGCGTCGCATGTTGGACGGGGTGCGTCGTCGCCATGGTGCCGCTCACTCAGGCGCGTCATGTTCGTCCCCTCTCCCCATTAAGAATATCGGACGTTTGCGGTGGTCGTTCAGGGAAAATCGGAATTGTGGCCTGGAATCGGCCCCCGGGGCCGATCCTCGGGCGAACGCCCGTGAGGAGGGGGAAATGAAAAACCCCGAGGCGAGGCCGCCTCGGGGTCGGAAGTCTCTCGAAGGGGGGGGGCTACCGCTCGCGCTTCCCCTCGACGAACTCCTGGATCTGCTTCCGCGCCTGGTTGTCGGGAAGCTGTTTCGGCGGGTGCTTCATGAGGTAGGAGCACGCCGAGTGGATCGGTCCGCCGATCTCCCGGTCCTGCGCAATCGCCAGCAGGCGGATGGCGTCGATCACGACGCCCGCGCTGTTCGGGCTGTCCTCGTCGGAGAGGCGCAGCTCGATGTTGATCGGGACCCCTCCGAAGTGGCGTCCCTCGATGCGGATATAGCTGATCTTGTTGTCGTTCTGCCACGGGACGTAGTCGGACGGCCCGATGTGGATGTTCTCGTCCGGGAAGTCGTCGCCGAGCAGGCTCTTCACCGCCATCGTCTTCGACCTCTTCTTGGAGGCGAGGCGCGTGCGGTTGAGCATATTCAGGAAGTCGGTGTTCCCGCCCGTGTTGAGCTGGTAGGTCCGATCGACCTTCACGCCGCGGTCCTGGCAGAGCTGGACGAGCGTCCGGTGGAGGATCGTCGCCCCGAGCTGGCTCTTCACGTCGTCCCCGATGCAGGGGATGCCCTTCTTCTGGAACATCTCCGCCCACTCGGGGTGGGAGACGATGAAGGCGGGCATGCAGTTGACGAGGGCCACGTTGGAGTCGAGGGCGGCCTGCGCGTAGAACCGCGTCGCCTGCTCCGAGCCGACGGGCATGTAGTTGAGCAGGATGTTGGCGCCCGTCTCCTTCAGGACCTTTGTGACGTCGCAGGCCTTCTTGTCCGAGACAAGGAAGGAGCGGTCGGGCGGGTAGTCCTTCATGTGCTCGCTGATCCCGTCCAGCACGTTCCCCATCTGAACCGTCACGCCGGTGGCGGGGACCTCCCCACAGAAGACCTTCGTGCAGTTAGGGAGGGAGAAGATCGCCTTCTCCAATGGCAGACCGACCTTACGCTGATCGATGTCGAAGGCGGCGACGAACTCGATGTCGCCGGGCGTGTACCCCCCGACGCTCTCGTTCATCAGGCCGATCAGGGAGTCGGGGTGGGCATGGCCGTTACCGTTGCCGTTCTTGCCGTTCTTTTTCTTTCCGTTGCGGTAGAAGTAGACCCCCTGGACCAGGGAGCAGGCACAGTTCCCGACGCCCGCGATTGCGACGCGGATCTTTCTCATCGACACCCTCAGGATCACGGCCGGTTCATGAAAGGGGCTTGAAGACCCCATGAAAACCCGGTGATTATAGGCAAGGGACCCCACATGGCAAGGGATCTCTGTTGCTCAGATCATCGGATTTCCGGAGTCCCCACTTTCCTGAGAGGGTCCTAAGGTGGTAGGATCGGCACGTCCACACGGGAGAAAGCAATGGCCGACGGCTTCGGCATCCCCCTCTCGGGGCTTCAATCCGCCCTTTTCCGGCAAGACGTTACGGCGAACAACCTCGCCAACGTCGTCACGCCAGGGTTCCAGGCCCAGCGGGCGGACCAGGTCGACCTGACGGGCGGAGGGGCTCGCGTTTCTGCAACGACGACGCCCCGGAATCCCGGCGCGTTCGAGACGACCGGGAACCCGATCGACCTCGCGGTGGACGGCGAGGGGTTCTTCCAGGTCCGCACGGCGGAGGGGGGCTCGGCGTACACCCGCGCGGGGGCCTTCCGCATCGACGCGAACCGCAACCTGGTCACGGCGAGCGGGCAGGTCGTTCAGCCCGAGATCCAGGTCCCCCAGGACGCGACGGCGATCCAGTTCTCGGCGACGGGGGAGGTCAACGCGGTCCTGGCGAACGGGACGGTCCAGCAGGTGGGGCAGCTCCAGCTCGCGCGCTTCCCGAACCAGGGGGGGCTTTCGCGGCGGGGAGACAGCTTGCTCGAGGCCAATGGCGCGAGTGGCGCGGCGGAGGTCGGCGACCCGGGCCAGGGGGCGTTCGGGAGGATCGTCTCAGGCGCGTTGGAGGGCTCGAACGTGGACCTGGCGGGGGAGCTGGTGGGGACGAGGGTCAATGCGCTGCTATTCCGCGCGAACCTGCGGGTGATCCGAGCCCAGGATGACATGCTCGGAGAGGTCCTTGATCTCAAGGGGTAGTGGCGGTTCGAAGTCCCAATTCTCAATGAGCAATTCTCAACGAAGGCCCAAGCCCGAAGACTCAAGACCTGGGGAAGGGTCGAGGAACGGGCCCGGCCAACGTTCCCCTTCGTCGTCTCGCACAACTCCCCTCGCAGCGCTGCTGCTCGTGGCCGCGCTCGCGGCCGCCGCAAGGGCGGAAGAGGCTAGCGAGGAGAAGCTCCTCGCCGTCGAGATGGCTGCGGACGAGGCCGAGCGCGCCCGCGCCCTCAGGGCGCGGGAGGAGCTGGCGAAGTCCGACGAGGACGTCGCGGCGATTTGCCGCGTCCTGGACAACACGAAGATCGACCTCGACTTCACCGACGCGTCCCTCGAGGACATCATCGGCTTCATCCGCGAGTACGCCAGGATCAACATCGAAATCGACCAGAAGGTGCGCGAGGAAGGGCTCGCGGAGAAGAAGATCACTTTCCAGCAGCGCGAGGGGGTACTCCACGAGGTGCTCGACCAGTTGGTCCGTCTGTACGATCTCGACTACACCTACGACCACAAGGTCCTGCTCATCCTCCTTCCCCAACCCTGCGACCTCCGCTCCCTCGCCGACTACGACTGCCCCAGCGGCTTTCAACTCGCCCCGATCGAGGGCGTGGAGTCGGCCGCCGCGGACGAGGAGATCCGGCGGAGGATGAGGGACACCAAGATCTCCTTGAGCTTCACCGACGCGACCTTTTCGCAGGTCCTCCTGTTCCTGACCGTGTACGCGAGGATCCCCTTCGTCGTGGAGGCGGGGAGCGTCGACGCGGTCGCGGGCAAGAGGGTCAGCTTCCGCGTGGACGAGCTTCCATTCGAGCAGGCCTTCGACCTGATCATGAAGATGCTCGACCTCGGGTATTTCATCCAGGCGGGCCAGGTCCACATCGTCAGCGCCGAGGCTATCCTGATCGAGGGCGCCCACGTCCGCGGGGGCACCCCGACGAGTTCTGAGCTGGAGCCCCTCGGGAAGAACGACCAGGGACAGGAGGAGTTCCGCCACGAGGGGACGGGGATCGTGCTCGTCCGCATCCCTGCGGGCGAGTACAAGACCGAGGGCGAGGATGGCGCTGTAGGCTGGGTCACGGTCCCGAAGCCGTTCCTGATCGGCAGGACCGAGGTGACGAACGAGCAGTTCCAGCGCTTCGCCCGGGGACGCCGCTATCTTGCTGGGCACTCCAGCGGGAAGGTGCTGGAGCAGGACCTGGATGGCGCCGAGCAACCGGCCGTGGGCGTGACGTGGCGGGAGGTTCAGGTCTACTGCGAGTGGGCGGGACTCCGTCTCTCCACGGAGCAGGAGTGGGAGCTCGTCGCTCGCGGGGGGGATGGGAGGCGGTTTCCGTGGGGGAACGAGTGGCCTCCGCCTGCCGGTGGCGGGAACTACGCCGACGCGGGCGAGGACGGAGGCGACGGGGTCGGAGCGGTGTTCGGTACACGGCGGGACGGCTTCATCGCCACGGCGCCGGTAGGGAAGGGGAGCCCGAACCCGTTCGGGGTCTACGACCTGGGCGGAAACGTCTGGGAGTGGTGCGCGGGGAGGGTCGAGCCCACGGGCTTTCGGGACCCGCCGCACTCCTTGGACCACATCTTTGACATCTCCAGGCCGGTCCTGCGCGGAGGGTGCTGGAATGACTTTCGCCCCAGCCGGCTGCGCTGCACCGCGCGGCTGACGAGCTCCCAGGAGGCCGCGAGTCCCACCGTCGGCTTCCGGGTGGCGATGGATGCGCCGCGCTGAGGCCCTTCGGAAATCCAAATCCCACATCCAACATCCCAACGAAATCCCACATCCCAAATTCCAGCTCCCATCGGCTCGTCGTTGGGATTCGGGATGTGGGATTTCGTTGGGATGTGGGATTTGGGATCTGGGATCTGGGATCTGGGATCTGGGATCTGGGATCTCGGCGCCGCAGCGCCGCTAAGCGACCGAGGCCGGCCCCCCTGAGCCGGCCTCGTGCCCAACCTCTCCGTGTCGCAATCCGCCGCCTACGACTCCCGGCCTATCGGCTACCAGCCGCAGCCATGGGAGTGCCAGTGACAGTAGTGATGAGAATGGCAACTGTGATGAGAGTAGCAGCTATGGTGATGGGAGTGACCCCAGCACGAGTGATAGCACGAATGGTAATGGGAGTGACCGCACCCCCCGCACGCCTCGGCCACCGTCGCCCTCGACGGAGCAGCGGCCATCAGCGCGAAGGAGAGCACCACCCCGATACACACCTTGCCGATCATCCTCATCCTGTTCCTCCTTCCTGCCCCCCCAACCGGAGGTGGGCAACGAGAACCCTTGAACCTCGGCGGTCTTGCGTGCCCGCGCTTCTACCCCCCGGCTTAGAACCCTGTCAAGCCCCGATTCCGGCGTGGTTCAATCTCCTTCGTCTCTGGGTAGCACGACGCGACCGAGACGAGTGATGCGCCCCGCTTCACAGCGGCTCCAGGCTCAATGACCACCTCTCAAGGATGCGCCAAGTCACAAGTCTCGAACTCGGCAGTCCTTCAGCCTTTCACCTTGGACCTTCAGTGAGAGTTGGTCATTGAGTCTTGAGAATTGTTGGCGAGACGCGCTCCTGACCTGGATGATGCCGGGAGTGTCACCCACGCCTGAACCAAGCCCCGATTCCGTTGTCCCGCCCGCCGAACCCCGCTACACTGGCGCCCTTCCGCGAGAGGGGGTCCAGGTGAAGATCATGGGGGTCGACCCCGGGACGCACAAGGCCGGCTACGCCGTCGTCGACGCCTCCCCCCGAGGCCTCCGAGTCATCGACTGCGGCGTCGTCCGCGCCGGAAAGCACGACCTCCCCAAGCGCCTCAAGGCCCTCTACGAGGGGATCCTCGAGGTCCTTGCCCTCCACGAGCCCGATACCCTGGCCGTCGAGGAGGTCTTCTACGGCAAGAACATCCAGTCCACCGTCAAGATCGGCGAGGGTCGCGGCGTCATCCTCCTGGCGGCCGCCGTGTGCGACGTCCCCGTCGCCGAGTACTCCCCCGCGGAGGTGAAAAAGTCCGTCGTCGGCAACGGCCAGGCCCACAAGTCGCAGGTCCAGCGCATGGTCCAGGCCCTCCTGGGGCTCCCGGAGCCCCCGGAGCCCGACGACGTCGCCGACGCCCTCGCCATCGCCATCTGCCACAGCCATCGCATGAAGGAGGCCGCCGCCCGTGCCTGAGACCCCTCTCGTCCAGACCCAGATCGAGGGCCTCTCCCTCCACTCCCGGGGCAAGGTCCGCGATATCTACGACCTCGGCGAGAACCTCCTCGTCGTCACGACCGACCGCCTCTCCGCCTTCGACGTCGTCCTCCCCGACGGCATCCCGTACAAGGGGAAGGTCCTCACGGCCCTCTCCGAGTTCTGGTTCCGCCTGCTCGGGAACGTCACGCCCCACCACCTCCTGACGACGGACGTGGGGGAGATGCCCGCGGAGGTCCGCAGGCACCGCGACGTCCTCGCCGGGCGCTCCATGCTCGTCCGGAAGGCCGCGGTCTTCCCCGTGGAGTGCGTCGTGCGCGGCTACCTCTCCGGGTCGGGCTGGAAGGACTACAAGGCCACCGGCGCGGTCTGCGGGATCAAGCTGCCCGCGGGTCTCCGGGAGAGCGAGAAGCTCCCCCAGCTCCTCTTCACCCCCTCGACGAAGGCGACCGTCGGCCACGACGAGAACATCGACTTCGGGAGGGCGGCCTCCATCGTCGGCCAGGAAGCCGCCGAGCAGCTCCGCGCGAAGAGCCTCGCCGTCTACACGGCCGCGGCGGAGCACGCGCTCGGGAGGGGGATCATCATCGCCGACACGAAGTTCGAGTGGGGGAGGGCGGGGGGAGAGGTCATCCTCGTCGACGAGGTCCTGACGCCCGACTCCTCGCGCTTCTGGCCCCTGGACGGGTACGCCGTGGGGAGGGGGCAGCCGTCGTTCGACAAGCAGTTCGTGCGCGACTGGCTGGAGGCGCAGGCGTGGGACAAGAAGCCCCCGGCTCCCCGCCTGCCGCGCGAGGTCGCGGAGAGGACGAGCGAGAAGTATCTGGAGGCGTACCGCCGCATCACGGGGAAGGAGCTTCCAAGGTGAAGCACGAAATCCAAATCCAGAATCCCAGATTCCAACGAAATCCCGAATCCCACAGAGGGGGAGCTGGGAGCCTGCTGGGATTTGGGATCTGGGCTTTGGTTTTCGCGGCCGCGGCCGCGGAAGAGCCGCCGCTCCCGGAGAGCACTGCCGCGCAGACGCTCGACGAGGTCCAGCAGCGCGCCTCGTGGCTGGAGATCTTCCACAGCGCCGCAGACTGCGCCGAGTACGCCTCGTCGCCCTCGAAGTGCCTGAAGGCCGACCACTGGACGTACCGGATGGGGGAGGAGACGTTCGCCCTCGCCGAGCCCCCCGCGGGCGCGACGGGGTACGTCCCCCTCTCGGAGGGGTTCACGAAGCACATCGCGGCCCTGGGGAAGCAGACCGACGACCCGGAGAGGCCGGGGCTCTCCACCACGGAGATCATCCTCTACACCCACAAGCAGACCCCGGCACGCCTCCTCGTCGACGGCTTCATCACGAGCGCGATGGCGGGGCGGGTCTGGAGGCTCTACGTGGCGTGCAGCACGGGGCTCCTGCCGCTGACCCTGCCGATCGACCGGGGCGTGATGCCCGCGGTGCCGCGGGAGGGGACGGCGCTGGAGGTGCGCGTCGCCATCTTCCTGGACCCGGCCACGAAGGGGACGCGGTACCAGGTCGAGAAGGACGCGGCGCCGACGTCCGAGGAGCTGGAAAAGGCCTTGAAGAAGAGCTACGACCACCTGAAGGAGCGATTCCCGTCGGTGTCGTTCCCGCTCATCCTCGAGGCGGCCCCGACCGCCCCGTTCCAGGCGATCGTCGACGTCGTCACGACGGCCCGGGCGATCGGCTACGAGAAGGTGCAATTGGCCGTGCCCGGCAGGTAGAAGGCGGGGATCGACGGCCGAGGCGCGGGGCGGCCCATCGGGCCGCCCCTACATGCCCAACGGACTATTGGTAGTATCCGTTCAGGCAGTACGGCGCGCGCCAGTCGCAGCGGCAGCGGCCATCGAACTTGTCGACCCGGTGGCACGTGCAGTCCTTGCCGTCCACGCCGAGGCGGTGGTGGCACTCGCACGGCTTCCCCTTGTTGTTGTTGCACGAGCAATCCAGCGCCGCCCGCACGTACGACTTCGTCACCACCTCGTCACACGAGGCGGCGGCGGAGTGGAGCAGGTTGTGCCCGCTGTAGTCGTGGCAGGGGTAGCTGCACCCCTGGCCGACGAACAGCATCGCGCTGAGGAAGAGACCGCCGAAGATCGCCTGAACCAAGCGTCGCATCTTCCAGACCTCCAGCCTGACGGGACGGACACTTCCCCTGCCC
>CAZYRM010000108.1:0-8447 GCA_964649705.1 uncultured Planctomycetia bacterium | reverse complement strand
CAAGCGTCGCATCTTCCAGACCTCCAGCCTGACGGGACGGACACTTCCCCTGCCCCTGGAATAGACGTCGGCCGGGACGGCGTCCCTGCGCCTTCCCGGCCGCTCATCTTCGGCGATTGGAGGTCTGGATCTTCGGCGTGGTTCGGATTCCGGGCCTCGGGCGACCCCGCGGGTCGCCCCTACTTCAAGCCGAGCTTCTTCTTCACCTCGTCGGGCGCGTTCAACTCCAGCTCCTGCCCGTGCTTGGAGATCTCGATCGTCATCTTCTGGTCCATCGACGGGATCGGGAGGTTCGGGTTCGCCTTCATCTCCGCGTGGACATTGCCCTCCAGCTTATGGATGAGGAGGTCCTCCTTGCCGATCCAGGCGATCCACGTGCTCGACGACTTCTTCGTGTCGAGGAACTGCCCCGGGTTCGCCCCCTTGAGCATGGGGATGTCCTTGAGCTGGTCCTCGAGGAGCTTCTTCACGTCGTCCGGCGAGCCGGGGACCTCGACGACCTTGCAGTCGATCTCGCCCAGCTTCTCGTCCTCGCGGAACTTCGAGGCGCCGCTCTTCGACATCATGGCGATGATCGACGCGGGGTTGATGTTCTGGGCGACCGCCAGGGCCGCGCCGACCGCGGGGTCCAGGTCCTTCGCCTCCTGCCACTGCCCGTTGGCGGGGTTGTTGGCCACGGCCTTCTTCCCCTTGAGGTACATCTCGAAGCCGGCGTCGGACTTCAGGTAATAGGTGTCCGGCTTCACATAGATCCCCTCCGCCTTCAGCCCCCCGGCGACGGCGGCGATCTCGACGTTCATCGTGACGTGGTACCCGGGCAAGGCCTCCATCGTCGTGGCGGCCTTCTTCATGGCGTCCTTCGCGGCCATCTTGCTGATGTCGTCGGCGGCGAACGCGAGGGCTGCCGCGGCGACCAGTCCGACCCCGACCCACTTCCCGGACCTCATCTTCCCTCCTCTAAGCATGGATGGACTGTCCCCCTGAACCCGTAAGAGAGAAACTACGCCCTGCCACAGCGGTCGTTGGCGGAATTCCCGCGCTATCGGTTTTCCGTCTGAGGCCTCAGACCGTAGACCTGGATCTTCTTGTCCAGGGTGGGGCGGCTGATCTGGAGCGCCTCGGCGGTCCGCGTCTTGTTCCACTTGTGGTGCTCGAGGGCCTCCTGGATGTGGTGCTTCTCGATCTCCTCGAGGGTCAGCACGCGGCCGGTCTCCGTGTCGCGGCCCGATCCTGGGACCTCCGTCTTGAACCTCACCTCGACCGGGAGGTGCTCGAGGAAGAGCACGGGCCCCTCGACGACGATCATCGCCCGCTTGATCACGTTCCTCAGCTCGCGGACGTTTCCGGGCCAGTGGTACTCGGCCAGGAAGTTCATCGTCACGTCGGAGACCTTCTTGACCGACTTCTTCAGCTCCTCGTTGAACTCCTCGATGAACCGCTGGATCAGGATCGGGACGTCCTCGCGGCGCTTCCGGATCGGGGGGATGGCCAACTGCGTCTCGTGGAGGCGGAGGAAGAGCTCGCGGCGGAACGTCCCCTTCTGCACGTAGTGGTGCAGGAGGTCCTTCCGCGTCCCCGCGATCACGCGCGCCTCGGCCGCGACCGACGCCGTCCCGCCCATCCGCGTGAACGTCCGTTCGACGAGCGCCTTCAGCAGCTTCCCCTGCTGCTTCTCGGGGAGCGACTCCACGTTCGAAAGGTAGAGCGTCCCGCCCGCGGCCGCCTCGATTTTCCCCTTGCGCTGGGCCGTCGCGTCCGGAAAGGCCCCCTTCTCGTGGCCGAACACCTCGCTCTCGGCCAGCCCCTCGGGGAGCGTGGCGCAGTCGACCTCGACGAACGGCCCGTCCTTCCGCGCGCCGCGCGCGTGGACCGTGCGCGCCACGAGCTCCTTGCCGGAGCCCTGCTCGCCGACGACGAGGATCGGGGCGTCGGTCCGCGCCGCGCGGGCGATCCCCTCGACGAGCTTCGCGATCGGCTCGCTCACGCCGACGATCGTCCCGGCGAGCTCCGACTTCGTGCGCGCCAGGCGCACCTCGTCGGCGACCGCGGCGTGCGCCCGCGCGTCGGCGATCCGCGCGCCCACGAGCCGAGCGACCAGCGCGAGCGTCGCGAGGTCCTCCTCGGTGAAGGGCGAGCCGCCGACCGGGTTGATCGCCTCCACCGCGCCGACGACCTCGGTCTCGAGCCGGAGCGGCGCGCAGGCGATCGAGCGGGCGTCGAGGTCCGGCTCCTGCGCGGCCTTCGACTGGAACTCGGGGTCGCGACGGACGTCGCCGACCAGGAGCGGGCGGCCGTTCGAGGCGACCCAGCCCGCGATCCCCTCTCCGGCGGCGAGCGCGGCGCGCACCACGTCGCGCGCCTTCGGCCCCGTCGCCGTGCGCCCGTGGATCGTCCCATGCTCCTTGTCGTCGAGGAGGAAGACCGAGGCGGCGTCGCACTGGAGGAGGGAGCAGACGAGGCCCAGGGCCTGGGACATCGCCACCGGGGGCTCCAGGCCGCCGCCGAGCCCCTCGGCGATTCTAGAGAGGACCTCGTCGGCCTTGAGCGGGTGACGCACGCGGGTGGCTGCCATCCCTCCTCCTTCCTGCGGCACGTGATCTAGCAGTCCGGGCCCGGGGGCGTCAAGGAGTCGATCGCCAACACGCTGGGAAGGGGAAGGAGAACGGGAATGGGAAGGGGGCCGGAGACGCCCGCCCGGGCGGATCTGCTTGGAACCCGGGCCGGCCCTCATTATCATTGTCGGGTTCCCTCCGCGGAGACCCGCATGCCCCGCATCGTCCGCGCCCTGCTCAGCGTCACGGACAAGTCCGGCCTCGAGGAGTTCGCCCGCGCCCTGGTCGACCGGTACCAGGTCGAGCTCCTCTCCACCGGCGGCACGGCGCGCCTCCTGCGCGAGAAGGGGATCCGGGTCACCGAGGTCTCGGAGTTCACCGGCGCGCCCGAGATCCTCGACGGCCGCGTGAAGACGCTCCATCCGAAGGTCCACGGGGGGATCCTGGCCCGTCGCGACCTCGCCGAACACCAGCGGCAGATGCAGGAGAACGGGATCCGCCCGATCGACCTCGTCGTCGTGAACCTCTACCGCTTCGAGGAGACCATCGCGTCGCCGACGGTGACGTTCGACGAGGCGATCGAGAACATCGACATCGGCGGGCCCGCGATGGTCCGCGCCGCCGCGAAGAACCACGCCTTCGTCGGGATCGTCACCTCGCCCTTCCAGTACCCGGGCGTCCTCGCCGAGATGGGGCGGAACGGCGGCGACCTCTCAGCCGCATTCCGCCGCGAGTTGGCCCTCGCCGCCTGGCGCACCACCGCGCGGTACGACGCCGCGATCTCCTCGTGGCTCGCGGCGCAGGACGACGAGGGGGACTTCCCCGTCGCGATGCCGCTCTGGCTCGACCGGGCCCACGAGCTGCGCTACGGCGAGAACCCGCACCAGGAGGCCGCGCTCTACCTCGCGGGAGGCGGGGGGATCGCGGGGGCCGAGGTGCTGGGGGGGAAGGAGCTGTCGTACAACAACCTCCTCGACCTCGACGCCGCGTGGGGGTGCGCCTGGGAGTTCGAGCGGCCCACGGTCGTCATCGTGAAGCACAACAACCCGTGCGGCGTGGGGAGCGGAGAGACGCTCGGCGAGGCGTGGGAGAAGGCCCTCGCGGGGGACCGCGTGAGCGCCTTCGGGGGCGTCGTCGCGGTGAACCGCCCGCTCGACGCCGAGACCGCGGGCAGGATGGCGCGGCCGGACCAGTTCCTGGAGGCCCTCGTCGTGCCGGGGCTCGTCGACGAGGCGCGGAAGGTCCTCCAGACGAAGCCGAAGTGGGGGAAGAACCTCCGCCTGCTCCGGGCGGGGAGGCCGGGGGCCGCGGAGGCGAGCCGCCGCGCGTTCCAGCTCCGCTCGATCAGCGGCGGGGTGCTCGTCCAGACCGAGGACGCGCAGCTCTACGACCCGGGGAAGCTCCAGATGGCCACGACGGCGCCGACGGACGACCAGATGCGCGACCTGCTGTTCGCCTGGCGCGTCGCGAAGCACGTGAAGTCGAATGCGATCGTCCTGGCGAAGGACGAGGCGGTCGTCGGCGTGGGGGCGGGGCAGATGAGCCGCCTCGACTCCAGCTACATCGCGGTGAGGAAGGCGGGGGAGCGGGCGAGGGGATCGGTGCTCGCGAGCGACGCCTTCTTTCCGTTCCCCGACGCGCTCGAGGCGGCCCTCGACGCGGGCGTGGTCGCGGCGATCCAGCCCGGCGGATCGATGCGCGACGACGAGGTGATCGACCTGGCGCGGCGGCGGGGGATTCCGCTCGTGCTGACCGGATTCCGGCACTTTCGGCACTGAGGGGAGGGACGGGGATGGAGAACCGGGGAGAGGCGCGCTACGCGGCGAAGAGCTGCTTCGTCGAGTGCCGGCCGAAGAGGCTGTTCTCGTTCCTGAAGAAGACAGCGGCCGACATGTTCCCGCTGGTCAACATCAGCGAGGGGGGGATCCAGTTCCTCTCGCACAAGGAGATGAAGCGGGACGAGCGGGTGGAGCTGGCGGTCTCGATCCCCGGGGAGGCGGAGCCGTTCCGCCTCGGGGGAAGGGTGGCGTGGGTGGAGAAGATGAACGGCCGGGAATTCTATCGGGTGGGCGCCGCGTTCGTCGGGATGACGGAGAAGGACAAGGGGCGGCTCCTTTCCATGGTGAAGGAGGGGCGGCTCGCCCCCCTGGACCTCTCCAGGCACGCTGCGAAGGCCTAGATGACCCAGAAGGTGCTCGTCTGCGACTCCATCGACCCCGCCTCGGTGGAAGAGATGCGCGCGGCGGGCCTCTCCGTCGACGTCCGCGTGGGGCTGTCGGCGAAGGAGCTTGGCGAGGTCGTCGGGCCCTATCACGCGCTCATCGTGCGGAGCGCGACGAAGGTCTCCAAGGAGGTCCTGGAGCGCGCCGGGTCGCTCAGGCTCGTGGTGCGCGGGGGCGTGGGCGTCGACAACATCGCGGTCGACGACGCGCGGCGGCGGGGCGTGGAGGTGATGAACACGCCGGAGGCGAACACCATCGCGGTCGCGGAGCACGCCATCGCGCTCATGTTCGCCCTTTCGAGGCGGATCGCGGCGGCCGACGTCTCGATGCGCGCGGGGCGGTGGGACAAGACGAAGCTCGAGGGGACGGAGCTGTACCGGAAGACGCTCGGGCTGGTCGGGCTGGGGCGGATCGCGACGGAGGTGGCGAGGCGCGCGGTGGCGCTCGGGATGAGGGTGATCGCCTGCCGTCGGAGCGCGAAGACGACGGAGGAGATCACGGCGCTAGGCGTCGAGATGGTGGCGTTCGACGATTTGCTGGCGCGCGCGGACGTGGTGAGCCTTCACCTGCCGTTCTCGAAGGAGAGCCACCACCTCTTCGACGCGGCGCGGATCGCCCGGATGAAGAAGGGGGCGGCGCTGGTGAACTGCGCGCGCGGCGGGATCGTGGACGAGGCGGCGCTGGCGCAGGCGCTGGCGAGCGGCCACCTCTCGGGGGCGGCGATCGACGTCTTCGAGAAGGAGCCGCCCGACCCGTCGAACCCGCTCCTCAGGCTCGCGAACGTGGTCCTCACGCCGCACCTGGGCGCGAGCACTCTTGAGGGCCAGAACCGCGTCGGCGAGTCCATCGCGCGCAAGGTGATCGCCTTCTTCCAGGCCCCCGAGAGGGCGTAGCGCGAGCCGCCGGTCTGGCTTGCTCCATCTCGCCTGCGTCGATTCCCTGGCAAGCGAGGCCGTAGGCTGGGGCAAGGGATCCGCGGGCGACGGAACTTCTCCAGCGCATTCGTCGTCGACCCGCTCGACAGGCTCGAGCATGCAGAGTTGATCCCATCGGAAGGATCGCCTATCCTGTCCTCCAGTGGAGGTGGGGTCAGAACCGCCTGGGCAAGGAAGACCGGATAGAACTGAGGCATGCGAGTCTACCTCGATCTTTGCGCCCTCAAGCGGTTGTTCGACGAGAGGCGTGAGGATCGGATCCGCCTCGAGGCGGAAGCCGTGGCGTTGATCCTGGAGCGTGCCGACCGCGACGAGCTCGAGGTGGTTTCGAGCGAGGCGCTGGAGGAGGAGAACCTGCTGAATCCGGACCCCGTCCGGCGCGCCCGTGCAGGGGAGTTGCTTGGCCGGTGCCGACCGCGCATCCGTGTTACGTCGAGCGCGACGCGGCGTGCGAGAGAACTGCAGGACCTGGGCTTTGGCGGATACGATGCGATGCACATCGCCTGCGCTCTCCAGGCCGGCGTGGATGCGTTCGTGACCACCGACGATAGGCTCCTACGATTGGCGGTGCGTCACGCCGCGGTTGTCTCCCTACGTGTCATCAACCCCGTCGACTTTGCCCGAACGTGAACTCCGAGGCGCCTGCGATGCGGACAGCGATGGAACTGCAAAGGGCCGGATTTCAGGCTCTGTGCGACCGCTTGGGCCTGGCGGGCGCCGTGCGGTTCCTCTGGCAGGTCGAGGCGGGACGCGGGGACTACACCAAGGAGCGTGGCAGGATCGTCCGCGGCGCGCGGGTCGATGACGTCGCCGCTGCGATCCGCAGACATCGGCATCGCTGATCGACCTCCACCAACGCGCATCGGGTGAGGATTGGCGCGCTGAACGGGCGTCATCCCCGCGCACCCCGTCCCGCCTCGTGGGCGCCCCGCGCAACTTCAGCGAGCGACTGGGTGTATCACGTGTAACTTGGTGACGGGCACTTAGCTGCCCGTGGCGGGACCCGATCCGTCGACGAAGAGCCGTCTCCACTCGGCGAATCGGGGGCCTTCGCGTTGGAGGAACTCCTTCCAGCTATCCTCCGAGGGCGACTCAGACGGTTGTTTCAGGCAGTGCCGGAGGAGGTCGTGACAGACGATTCGCTTCAAGGTGGAGTTGACGCCACGAGTCAACCAGACCTCGGAGAGGATGCGCGTCATCTGCTCGGGTGTTGCCGACTCAACAGGGATGTCGCCCCCTTGGGAGAGCTCTTCGCTCGCGAGACGATCGAAGACTCGCTTACTCTGGCGCTCGAGGGCACCGGGGAGGACGAGAGCGAGGATCTCTCTCCACAGCCCCATGGGCGGAGTCATGCCGATGAGGGAGTAGACTCTCTCCTGTACACGGACTTCCGCGTCGATCGCGGCGTGCATCATTGCGTCGCTCTGCGCCCTCGCCGAGTCGAAGTCAAGGCTACCGAGCGGAGATCCGGACGAAAGAGCGGGTACGATGGGATCGAGGGCAAGGTTGAGGATGGGCGTGTGGCACCGTAGGGACGGGTTGCACTCCCGCGATCTGCAGCCGATGCCAGCTCCTCCTCCGTCGCGGACTTCCTCGAAGAACTGGACAAGCGCCAGAAGCGGGGGACCCAATAGCGCCTCGACGGTCCATGCGCTTAGACCGGTGTCGACGTCGCGTAGTCTGACGAACTCATGCGGGGGCTGAACGATGCGTTGGCTGCCCTCAAAGGACCAGAACCCGAACTCAGTACTCGCGAGCACGACCGGCGCTTCCAGGTCGTCAGATGACATAGCGAAGAGGCGTTTCTTCCCCTCTTGCAGGAGCTGGATGCCCTGCGAGACAGACCCCAGTCCGAACGTCCGACCGGTCGCGGAGTCGGCACTGAAGAAGGTTCCGCAGTCCAAGACCCGCTCGACCCTGTCTGAGGCTGGGAAGGGGGTTCTCGCGCAAGCCAGGTGGAGAGCTCGCTGAAGCAACTGAGCGCTCCAGGCCTCCATGGCGAGGATCGGCCGGCCCGGATCGGATAGGAGGCCTGCCGTCCAAGCGATGACGCCGCAGCCGCGAATCGTGCGGTGCTCCGGCCGCAGCGGGACCATGTCAGATTCAGCGGTCATCCGTCTGTCTCGCTCGCTGTCCTTGGTGCGTCCGCTCGACTCTGCCCTGTCCAGAGTATCCCGACTCTATCGACCGACGGCGCAATCCACAACGACCGTGTGGCGGCGCACGCACTCCGCGCCCGCGACCCGCGTCGCCGCGACCCGCTCCCGTCGTCCGTGCCTGCGGCCCGTGACCGTGCCCGTCCGCGTCCCCGTGCCCGTACTCGCGCCCGCTCCCGCTACCCGTGTCCGAGCCCGCGTCCCGTGCCCGCCCGCAGCCCGCGTCCGCGGCTCACGGGTCGCGGTACGGGCGACGGGTACGGGTGTCGGGTTCGGGCGACGGGCAACGGGAGCGGGTCGCGGCGACGCGGGTCGCGGGCGCGGGGTGGTGCCCAGGACAGGAACAGGGTTGGTTCCGGGACTCGAATCGTGTGCCCCTGCGGGCGCGACCCCTGGCACCGCACGGCGCGGCTCCGCCGCGCCGTCAATGGGGAACCTCTGCGGGCCGCCCCCAACGCTTGCAGCGCAGTGCCGGGGGAGGTATCCTGCCCGTCCTCTCTCCCCATTCCAGGTGAATGCATGGCCAGGATCTTCCCGTTCCGAGGGTGGCTCTACAACCGCGACAAGGTCGGCTCGTACGAC
>CAZYRM010000107.1:0-22382 GCA_964649705.1 uncultured Planctomycetia bacterium | reverse complement strand
GGGGGGGGGGCCCCCCCCCCCGCGGGGCCGGGGGGGGCGCCCGGGGGGGGCCGCGGGGGAGTGACACCCGTGAGGGTGCCACGGGGCTGGGAGAACCTGGGCATGCCTGAATCCACGGAATCGGTCCGCCTCTGCATCATCGGCACGGGCCACGTCGGCCTGGTCACCGGGGCCTGCTTCGCCGAGCGGGGCCACCGCGTCGTCTGCGCCGACAACGACGCCCGCAAGATCGACTCCCTCCGCCAGGGAAAGATGCCGATCTACGAGCCGGGCCTCGACCCGCTCGTCCAGCGGAACGTCGTCGAGGGGCGCCTCGTCTTCTCGACGGAGATCGCCGAGGCGGTGAAGTCCTCGGAGGTCATCTTCATCTGCGTCGGCACCCCTCCCCTGCCCTCCGGCGCGCCCGACATGTCCTACCTCGAGGCCGTCTCGCGCGAGATCGCCCGCAACCTCGACGGCTACAAGGTCGTCGTCGAGAAGAGCACCGTCCCGGTCCAGACCGGCGACCGCGTCCGCCAGGCGATCGAGCGCTACGTGAAATCCGAAACGCCCTTCGACGTGGTCAGCAACCCCGAGTTCCTCCGCGAGGGCTCGGCGGTCCAGGACACGCTCGAACCCGACCGCATCGTGGTCGGCGTCTCGAGCCCTCGCGCGCGCGAGGTGATGGAGCGCGTCTACCGCCCCTTCCAGTCCCCGGTGATCTTCACGGACACGCGCAGCGCGGAGCTGATCAAGCACGCCTCGAACTCCTTCCTCGCCATGAAGATCTCCTTCATCAACGCCGTCGCGACCATCTGCGAGATGGCGGGCGGCAACGTCGAGGAGGTCGCCCGCGGTATGGGAATGGACGCCCGGATCGGCGCCTCGTTCCTGCGCGCGGGGATCGGCTACGGCGGCTCCTGCTTCCCGAAGGACGTCGACGCCTTCGCCTCCATCGCCGACAAGCTCGGCTACCCCTTCGGACTCCTCAAGGAGGTCCAGAGGATCAACGCCGAGCAGCGCGCCCGCTTCGTGAAGCGCATGGAAGAGGAGCTCTGGGTCCTCAAGGAGAAGCGTATCGGCATCCTCGGCCTCTCCTTCAAGCCCGACACGGACGACGTCCGCGAGTCCCCCGCGATCGACATCGCGAACCGCCTTGCGGAGAAGGGGGCCCACGTGCGCGCCTACGACCCGAAGGCGGTGGAAAAGGCCCGCCCGCTCCTTCAGGGCGTGGAGATCGTCGCCTCGGCCTACGACGCGGCGGACGGCGCGGACGCGCTCGTCATCGCGACGGAGTGGAAGGAGTTCCGCGATATCGACCTCGTCAAACTCAAGTCCCACCTCGCGCACCCGACGGTGTTCGACGGCCGCAACCTCTTCGTTCCCTCGCGCATGAAGGAGCTGGGTTTCCGCTACTTCAGCATCGGCCGCCCGTAAGCCCCCTCCCACCTTGGGCCTCGGGTGAGAGCTGCACATTGAAAAGTGCGATGTCTTCTGGTAGCGTCCCCGCCCGTGGAAAGAGGGGACCCGATGACCGCCCGGACCCGCGTGGCCTGGATCGCATCCGCGCTCTTCGCGATCCTCGGCTGCTCCGCCCCGACGTACACCGTCCGAATCACGTCCGACCCCAGCCCCGCCGAGGTGGCCGTCAGCACCCCTGGGAGCGACGCCTATTCCATCAAGACGCCGGCCACCCAGGTCTTCGAGTTCGATGACGGCAGGGTCTACAGCCTCGCCTTCTCCGCGGCGGGGTACGACACCTACGTCCGCTCCCTTTCGAAGGGGCAGTTGGAGGTCCTTCCGGCGACCGGGGAGAGCGACACGAAGGCCCTCCACGTCGCGCTCCACAAGACGATCAAGCTGTTCGACGAGCTGACCGAGATCGTCATCCTCTTCGACCCGACCGCGCGGAAGTACGTCGGCCGGCGCAAGGTCGTGCGCTCCTACGAGGAGGACGTCGAGCGGACCATGGGACCCGTCGCCCGCATCGTGGACCTCGGCAGCACCCTCCGGATCGGCGGGCTCGCACTCTCCCCGAACGGCGAGCGGATCATCTACGCCCTGGCCGAGGCCAACCTACCCGACGCCGACAACTGCCCCATCGCGTCCGCCAACCTCTACTCGGTGTCGAACAAGGGGGGCGGCATCGCGCCGATCACCGACGACCAGCACGTGAACCTCTTCCCGATGTTCGACGGCGGCGGCGACAAGGTCTTCTTCGTCAGCGACTGCTTCGGCGGCAGCACCCTCGTGCGGAAGAGCGCGAAGGAGCGTTCGGGCGGCCTGGAGCGCGTCTACGAAGACACTCGAGGCGCCCAGATCTCGGAGCCCTCGGTCGCCCCGAGCGGCCTGCTGGTGTTCGACGTGGTCTCCGCGGGCGCCCCTCGCGTCAAGGCACGGCTCTGGACCCTCGGCGGGGCGGCGCAGTACCCCCAGCAGATCGGCGAGGGGCACCAGGGACGGGTCTCGCCGGACGGCGGCCGCCTCGTCACGATCGGGCCCGACCACAACATCTGGTCCATGACCACCGACGGCGGCGAGCGGACCCAGCTCACGTCGAAGGCGAGCGACCTGCTTTCCGAGGTCATGAGGAAGGCGCCCGGGTGGGACGCGAACGTCCTGGCCGAGGTCTATCCCCCCTACAGCAACCCGTGCTGGAGCCCCGACGGGAGGTTCATCCTCTACACCTCCCGCGAGGGGCGCGACAACTCGGGAGAGCCGAACGAGGACATCTGGATGATGACCAGCCAGGGCACGAACCCCACGCAGCTCACGACGAACGGATCCGCGGACCAGCGCCCGGTCGTGTCGCCGGACGGCGCGTTCATCTACTTCGTCTCCAACCGCGGGGCAAGCTGGGCCATCTGCCGCATGGAGGCGCCCGCCGAGTTGAAGCCCGCCCGGTAGCGCGGGCCCAGCCGAAACGGATATCGTGGTCGAACCTCTTCGCCTCGAAAAGAAGGAGCTGCGAGAGCAGTACCGGGTCTCCGAGCGGCTCGCCATCCGCGTCGGGGCCCTCTCCGCCCGCAAGCTGGCCGTCACGGGCGCCCTCGTGGAGATGGCCACTCCCGGGTCCCCCGCCGAGGCCCTCCTGCTCTCCCCCGCCGTTCTGGAGAAGGCGGCGAAGCTCACGAAGAAAGACCTCGCGGCCGTCCTGAAGCGCGTCAAGGGCGCCGGTGAGATCCCGCCATTGACGGTGCACGTCGACGAGGGCGTCCGCGTCCTCTGCCTGGAGGAGGAGCTGGAGGCCGACAAGGGGTTCGCGCGCTCCTCGGGCGGGGCACTCGCCCTCCCCGAATCCAAGGCCCTCCTGCGCCCCGAGGAGGCGAAGAGGCTCTTCTCGCCCGAGGAGATCGCACGCCTCAAGTTCGTGCTGCTGACGAGCGCCGATCCGATGGCCAAGATCGAGGCCCTCCGTAGCGTCCTCGTGAGCCCGCTCCCCCCCGAGGAGAAGGGGGTCCTCTGCCTGATGGCGCTCTCAGACGCGACTCCGGAAGTCCGCCGCGAGACGGCGAAGGCGCTCAGGCACCTGGGACTCGACCCGGATCTGACGGAGTCGATCCGCGGGCTCGCGGACGGGGACCCCAGGGCCCGAGCGGCCGCGCTCGGCTCGCTCAAGCGGATCGGCCCGAAGGCCTCCCCCGCGGAGCGCGGCGTGATCCTGCGGCTCCTCTTCAGCGTGCTGGAGAACGAGAAGGACCCCGCGGCGGCCTCGGTCGGCGTGGACGTCCTCGCGGAAATGGCGCCCGCGCTGGCCGCGTCCCCCGACGCCCTCCCCGACCTCGTCCGCCTCGTCATCGGGCTCCTCGCCACCCAGTTCGACACCCTCGCCCCCGCGACGCGGCGGCTCTGCAGGGAGCTCGGGAAGACAGCCATCGGTCCGCTGACGCGGGTCCTCTGGTCGCAGGCGGAGAAGGCCGACGATCGCCGGGTCCGCGCGTACCTCCTCCTTCTGCTCAGCGACTTGCCGCTTCCGGAGGCGGACAAGGCGCGGCTCGCGGCCGAGGTCGCGAAGACGGTCGCGGACTGGAGCGACTCGGACCCGGACTGCCGCCGCCTCGTGGCCGCGCTCGACGACCTCGGACGGCACGGCGTGGAGGCCCTCCTCGCCGCGTGGCCGTCCGTGAAGGAGGACCAGCAGGCCTTCGTCCTCCGCCTCCTCGACTCGCAGCTCGCCCGGATCGAGGCGCCCCGCGACCTCGGAGGACGGCTCGCCCCCTTCCTGCTCGGGATCTTCCTCTCGGGGCGCAGGTCGCTGAGGCTCGCCGTCATGGAGACCCGCCTCGCGTACCACCCGTGCCTCTCGACGGACGTGAAGCGGAAGATCGCGCACGAGCTCCTGCGCAGCGCGCACGACTACCGCCTCGACCGCGTGTACGACCTGACGGAGACCGTCCTCCACCGCATGGGGCTCTGCTCCGCCGAGGCCCTCGTCCGCACCGTGGACGAGAGCCCGTACGAGGAGGTCCGCCTGCTGGCGCTCAAGGTCCTCTCGCGCCAGGTGGCCGCGGCGAGCGACCCTGCCGACGCCCGGGAGGTGGAGCGGATCTGCGCGTGGGCCGAGCGGCTGCTGGTGGACTTTCCCGCCGCTGGCGACGCGGCCCGGGCGGTTGGGACCCTCGCCCAGGGGCCCCTCGCGCCGGCGGGGTTTGTCGAGCGGGTCGCGGCCGAACTTCGGGTTCGTCTCGGAAAGAGCGCGAATACGCTGGACTACGTCCAGGCCCTGGCCGCGCTTGCCGGCGGGCCCGCCGTCCCGACGAAGGCCCGCATGGACCTCGCCATGCTCTTCCTGGAGCTGCTCGAGCAGGAGGTCGACGGCGACCTCGCGACGGAGACGCAGACCAAGGAGGGGACCCTCCTCGAGGTGAAGCGCCCGGCCCAGCTCTACACGGACTTCCTCCCGGCCGTGGTCGAGGGGCTGGAGCGGATCGCCACCGCTCCGAGCATCACCGAGTCGCTGGTGGAGAGGGTCACGACGCGGATGATCGCGAAGTGGGGCGACGTCTCGACCTACAAGGTCATCTGGGGGCCGAACGCGGTCACGCGCCTGGCCGAAGCCCTCGGCGCGATCGCGAGCGGCGCGGGCACGCCCCTCTACCTGAAGCTCGCGGTCCTCGCCGCGCTCAAGCCGCGCATTTCGAACCTGACGATCGCGCAGATCCTCGGGCGGATCCTCACGAGCCCGGAGGAGGACGAGCCGTTCCTCAAGGTCTGCGACGACGTGGTGGACGAGCTGTGCCGGATGGCCGTTCACCAGGACTTCCGCGAACGTGAGGACCGCCTCGCGATCCTCTCGACGCTCGCGCGACTCGCGCGGCGCGGGAAGCTCTCCACGAACGCGAAGCGGACCGACACCCTCCGTCGCAGGGCGATCGACCTCCTGTTCGACGGGCTCCGCGACCGGATGCCCGGGGCGCGAGAGGCCCTCGGGGCGATCGCCGACGAGGAGGCCCTGCCGAAGGCCCTGCGCGCCCAGGTGCGCCAGCGGCTTGAGAGGCTCTGATGCCGGCGCGCAAGACGGCCGCCAAGGCGCGAGTCCCCTTCATCCAGCCCAAGGAGTACCCCCCAGGCGACCCGCTCGACTGGCCGGTCCAATTCGCGAAGCACGTCGGGCCCTCGCGGGCCGCGCTCCTCGCGAAGCTCGGCATCGCCACGATCCGCGACCTCCTGTGGCACGTCCCTCGCGACTACGTCGACTGGTCGCACATCACGCCGATCGCCTCGCTCGCCGTCGGGCAGGAGGCGGTGATCGACGGGGAGGTCACTCGGATCGAGGGGTTCGGCCGTCGGGCGACCGTGCTCCTCGCGTCGGTGAAGGACGCCTCCGGCGAGGGGACCATCGCATGGTTCCACCAGGGGTTCCTCCGCGACGGCCTCATTAAGGGGATGCGGATCCGCGCCGCGGGGCGCGTCCAGCTCCTTCGACGCGAGGAGCGCCTCGCGCTCGTCTGCGACGCCCAGTCGTTCGTCCACGTGCGGCCGGACCAGCCGCTTCCCGCCCTGCAGCCCGTCTACCCGTCGACGCAGGGGATCGGCCAGAAGGGGCTCCGTCGAGTCATCTGGCAGGCCGTGCAGGACCACGTGCACCGCGTCGAGGAGGTCCTGCCGGAGGGGATCCGCGCGGAGCGGGGCTATCCTGCGGCGTCCGAGGCGCTGCGCGTCGCGCACGCCCCCGCGGACGCGGCGGCGCTGGCCCCCGCGCGCGAGCGGCTGGCCTTCGAGGAGCTGCTCGTCTTCCAGTTGGTCCATGCCCTGCGCCGGCGGGAGCGCGAGGCGGAGCGGACGCCCTTTCCGCTGAAGATCGACGGGAGGCTCGATGCCCGAATCCGCGCCCGATTTCCCTTTGTGCTGACCGGGGCCCAGGAGCGGGCCATCGAGAGGCTGCGCGCCGACCTCGCGGGGCCCGCTCCGATGAACCGCCTCTTGCAGGGGGATGTCGGCTCGGGGAAGACCGTCGTCGCGCTGTATGCCTGCCTCGCCGCTGTGGGGGACCACGCGCAGGCTGCGATCATGGCCCCAACGGAGATCCTGGCCGAGCAACACCTCCGGACGGTGCGCCGCATGCTCGCGGGGTCGAAGGTCCGCGTGGAGGGCCTCCTCGGATCGATGCCTCCGAAAGAAAAGACGCGGGTCCGTGCGGCGATCGAGAGCGGGGACGTCGACCTCGTCGTCGGCACGCACGCCCTCGTGGAGCAGGGGGTCCGCTTCCACCGCCTGGCCGTCGCCGTCATTGACGAACAGCACCGCTTCGGCGTCCTGCAGCGCGGCGACCTCGTCGCGAAGGGGCTCCGCCCGCACGTCCTGACGATGACGGCCACGCCGATCCCTCGCACGCTCTCGATCGCGCTGTACGGGGACCTCGAGGTGACCGTCCTTGACGAGATGCCCCCGGGCCGCCGCCCCGTGAAGACGCTCCTACGCCCCTCCTCGCACGTGCGGAAGGCGATCCCGTTCATCGAGCGCGAGCTGGCGGCGGGTCGCCAGGCGTACTTCGTCTACCCGCTCATCGACCCCTCCGACACGCTGCCCCTGAAGTCGGCGACGGAGATGCACCGTGTCCTGAAGACCTCCGCGTTCCGAAACCGCAAGGTGGCCCTCCTCCACGGGGCGATGAAGCCCTCTGAGAAGGACAGCGCGATGGAGGAGTTCCGCTCGGGGCGCGCGCAGGTCCTGGTGAGCACGGTCGTCATCGAGGTCGGCGTCGACGTGCCGAACGCGACGGTGATGGTCATCGAGCACGCTGAGCGATACGGACTCTCGCAGCTCCACCAGCTCCGTGGGCGGATCGGCCGCGGCGCGCACGACTCGTGGTGCCTCCTCTTCGCGGACGCGCGGACCGAGGATGCCCGCGCGAGGCTGCGCGTGCTCGCGGAGACGACGGACGGGTTCAAGATCGCCGAGGAGGACTTGCGCCTGCGCGGCCCCGGAGAGTTCCTGGGCACCCGACAGCACGGCCTTCCGCAGCTCCGCGTCGCCGACCTGGCGCGCGACGTGAAGCTGCTGGGTGAAGCGCGCGACGTCGCTTCGCGCTTGGTGGACGCCGACCCGGAGCTCTCCTCTCCCGACGTCGCACCGCTCCGTCGGGCCCTGGCGCTGCGCTACGGCGACCGCATCACCCTCGCGCGGATCGGCTGATCGAGCGGCAGAAGGCCAAGCCTCTCCTCAGCGCTCCCAGTCGAAGAGGCGGACCGGGAACCCCATGTACTGCAGTAGCGCCGGGGCGCCTGCAGAGAGATGCGCGAGGAGGACCTGGCTCCTTCCAGTGGCGAGGTCATACTCGACGAGGGCCCCGGGAACCTCATTCTGGTGCCTGAGGGAGGGGTCGCATACGAATGCCAGTGCGCGTGTCCCGTCCGGTGATGGGAGGGCCTGCAAGATCGCACCCTCCTCCAGTGTTCGAGTCGAACCATCCGCGAGGGTAATGACGACGAGCGCGACGGTATCGGCCTCTTCCGTCAGCGCGCGGATCAACAGGCATACGCGCCCGTCCTGCGACACTTCGAGTCCGCCGATGATCCCGCCACCGAGTTGGGCGATGGTGCGCACCTGGCCATCCTCGACCGCGCGACACAGGGTGTTGGCCTTCCCCTTGTCCGTGTCCTCGGAGAGGACGACGAGGAGTGCGCCGTCGCGGAGGGGAGCGGCCTGCTTCCATGTCTCGGGAAGGACCGTCCGCTTCCCCGACAAGGTGTCCACGCGCTCCACGCGGGCCACGCCATCCGCGACGTGCTGAATCAGGATCTCCCCCCGTCCCGGGAACCAGGCAAGCCGGTGGACATCGAATCGACCTCGACGCGGCTCTTTCGCCAACAGGAGCCTCCGCCCCTCCTGAAAGTGTGGGCCCTCCCCGATCCAGACACCGCGGCGCGTCGCCACCGCGATGCTTGTGCCATCCTCCGAGAAGGCGCACAGGTAGGGCGCGTCGTCCTCTTGGCCCGGCCACACCGCCTCGGTGGCGCCGTCGCTCGATGGGACCCACACGATCTCGGTCGTGTCAGACGCGAATCGGACGTACGCAACCCCGCGTCTGCCGGGGACAGCAACCGGGAACCCCCCGACCGGATCGACGACGCGTTGAGTCCGCCCGTCCGCGGCGAATCGCACCAGTGGCGTCCTCGCCGTCGTTGCTCCAGTGTCTGCCTCGGGCGCCTTGAAGACGAAGAAACCAGGTGCGCCGGCCGCGTCGGCCTGCGCCTCCTCCACGATCGGGTAGCACTTCAGCTCGGCCGAGCCCGAAGGGCGGAACTCGGCTACGACGAGCCGTTGCGCGTCGGGGGACCACGCGAGGCCATGCGGGGAAGCATGTTCCCCGCCGAACGGTGCGGGGTCCGCACCGTCGGCGCGGGCAAGGAACACCCGCTTCGAGCCGTGCGCCTGCGCAATAAACGCGAGGCGAGCCCCGTCCGGGGACCACGCCGCCCAACGAACCCCATCGGTCAGGTCCGAGGCGATCTCGGATGTCGTCCTCTGCGCCAGGTCGATGACGCGCAGGCGCGGGACGTCGAAGGGGTCCAACCCACCCACCGCGAGTCGCTTCCCGTCCGGCGACCAACTGAACACCGAGTCCACCTCGCCGGCTTCCTCGACCTCGCGCGGCTCTCCGCCGGTCGCCGGTACGAGATAGAGCCTTCCCCCTGGGTGCCCCGCTACGTAGGCGTACGTCGACCCGTCAGGTGAGAGTGCGCCGTATCGGGCGTCCTCGTGCCCCAGCTCGATGCGTGCCTCCGGTCCCCCGTCGACGGGTACGCGGACCAGAACGGGGTTCGCCTCCGTCTCGCTGGGCGCGAGGTACACGATCTGCCTGCCTTCCGCGTGCCACTGGATGCGATCCACCCAGGGCGAGAGCTGCAAGATGCGCTCGGCGTTGCGGCCCTCGCCGTCCGTGCGCCAGACCTCGCCCAGGACGCTTCCGCTGATCTCCACCGGCCGACGGAGGAAGTAGACCTGTTCACCGGAGGACGTCCATGCGGGGCTCGTGTGGAACGTGCCCCCGGGGGCTCGCAGCTCCCACGTGACGAGCTGCCCCACAGGGGGGCGCACCGAGGGTGCGGGAGACGGGTGTTCAACTCTCCCGCCCCTGTCGGTGCGGCAGCCCGCGCAGGCCATGGTGACCAGCGGGACGACGAGGAGCAGACAGTACCTGGATGCAAGCCAGCGGCGCACTTCCATAGGTGCGTTCCTCCACTTGCCGTCGACACAGTGCTACACTGCGGTCCCGCCATCGGGAGGAGGATAGCATGCACGCCTCAAGCGAGTCGCGGTTCTCCCCTTGCCGACTCTCAGTCCTCCTGCTCATCGGGTTCGCGGGCGGAATCGCCTCAGGGCAGGAAGTCGGGGACGACTCGGTCGTCTCCCCTCGGTCCCAGGTATTCCTCGAGTCGAAGCACGGGCGGCTGACCGGGGCGTGGTGGACCTTCGAGCCTCGCCACACCGGAGCGGCCCGGGACGCCCTCCTCGTCGACGGCGGACAGGCCGTCCTTTCCCTCGGCTGCGAGGAGGAGGAGTCGGGAGGAACGCGCGGGGGTCTGTGCGTCTGGAGCGCCGAGACCGGCAAGCTCATCAAGAGGTTTGACGAGAAGATCCGAAACCCGGGCCGCCTGGCGATCTCCGTCGACGAGAAGCTGGTGCTCACCACCGACTCGGAGGCCATCCGGGTGTGGGACCTCGCCCAGCAAAAGGTCGTCCTGGTCATCGCCTGCAGCGTCATCGGTGCGGACATCACCGGCGACGGATCCCTGATTGCGGGAGGCGATCGCGACGGCACGGTCCACCTCTGGGACGCGAAGACGGGCAAGGAGCTTCGCGCCACGCGCGGGCACACGGGTGCTGCAGTGACGGTGAGGTTCTCCACGGATGGAAAAGTGCTCGCGTCCGGCGGTGAAGACAAGCTCGTTCGTCTCTGGGATCCGTCCGCCTTGCGTGAAACGCGCGCGTTCAAGGGGCACGGCGACCCGGTCATCTGCGTCGCGTTCACGGCCGACGGGAGGCGCGTCGCGTCGAGCGACATGCGAGGGATCGCAGCGCTCTGGGATGTCGATCAGGGGAAGCTCGTGAGGACCTTCAAAGAGAGGAGGCGCCAGCGCCTCGTCTCCCTCGCGGTGTCCCCCGACGGCTCGTCGATCGTCGCGGGTGGCGAGTTTGGGGAGGTGTCCGTGTGGTCGGTCGAGAAGTCAACCGAGCTCCGCTACCTGAAGGCCCACTTCTACGCAATCTCCAGTCTCTCCTTCTCCGCGGACGGGAAGCTCCTCCTGTCGTGCGGCCACGACGGGACGGTCCGCCTCTGGCGCTTCCCCGACCTCGTGGAAGTCTTCCAGCGCGGACACGAGAACGCCGTCCTCGCCCTCGCGCACTCCCCGGACGGGCGGACCCTGGTGTCGCTGGGGAGAGACGGGAAGTTGAAGTCCTGGGACCTCACGACGGAACGCCTGCGGCACACGATGGAGGCGGGGGGCGCGAGCGTAATGCAGATGGGCCTGGCGATCCTCCCCAAGGGCGACCTTGCCCTCAGCTACGCCACCGATCGCGATATCAACATGTGGAACGTGTCGACGGGCGAGCTCGTCCGCGCGTTCGATAGCCTGCCCGAGTACACATCGCACGCGACCCTCGCGCTCTCCCCCGACGGGAAGGAGTTCGTCACGGCCGGAGGCCAGACAGGGAGGATCTACGTCTGGGCAGTGGATTCCCCGAAGCACGTGCGGACCCTGGGTGAGGGGCACGGCGAGGTGTCTGAGCTGACGTGGTCTCCCATCGAGAACGGCATCCTCGTGGCCCGGCAGAGGGGAGGCCCTCGCCTCGAGATGGTCTCTCCGGCGTCGGGCGAGAGCCACGAGTGGAACGGGCCACAGGCCGGCGTCCGGTGCGTGTGCTTCTCTGCGGACGGGCGGATGGCCGCCACCGGGGAGGAGGACGGCATGATTCGCCTATGGGATGTCCCGACTCAGAAGGAGGTTCGCTCGTTCCGCGGCTTCGAACATTGGGTGGGCGCGATCAAGTTCTCTCCGGACGGGAGGCTCCTGCTCGGGGCGGGCGCCGGCACGAAGAGTGTCCGACTGTGGGAAGTGTCCTCTGGAGACTTGTACGACGAGATGGACCTGGCGTCCGGTGGGTTTCAGGCGCGCGTGGTATCCTGGGCGCCCGATGGAAGGTCCTTCGTCGTCGGGACCGACAAGGGCGCGATCTTCCGATTCGAGTTGAGGCCCTGAGGCGACCGCATCACCCTCGCGCGGATCGGCTGATCGAGCGGCGGAAGGCCACCGCCGCCACGAAGAGGCCCAGGAAGAGCGTGACGCCCGAGGTGGTGAGGACGAACGGCAGGACTCCCCACCAGGAGACCTCTCCCCACCCCAGCGGCGTGCCGGCCAGGAGGAGCTGGCCGATGAGGTTGAGCACGAACGCCTCCACCCCCAGGACCGAGAGCAGCGGCGTTGCGCGCCCGAATCCGTCGGAGAGCGCCGTCGTGGAGGGGAGCCCGCGAGGCAGCACGCCGCGCTCCTGGAGGTCCCAGACGACGCACAGTCCCGCCGCGGCGAGGCTGCCTGCGAGGATGACCGCAAGCTGGACGTAGCCGCCGGAGCGGGCAATCTGCGCCCACACGGGGCCGCAAGCGATCATTCCCAGATACCCTACGAGGACGCCGAGCAGCGCGGGCGCGTGGTGCAGGGGCCAGACGCGGGCGAGGTCCGGCAGGATCCGCCGAGCCTCGGGGTTGTCGTACCGCTCGAGCCACCAGTGCGCCACGCGCTTTCGCTCCGCGTGCGATGGTGCCTCGAGACGGGCGAACCAGGCACGCACGTCGGCCTCGCCGCCCCGGTCCATCGCGGCGCAGAGTGCCTCCCAGACGAGGACGTGCCGCTGAGTCGGGGCGAGGAGCGTGGGCGCGGTCGCCAGGAGCCGCTCCGCCGCGTCGCCGGGGGACGGGCTCGATGTCGCCTCGTGCATCCACTGGTCGGCGACCGCCGCGAGGAGGCGATCGGCCCGCTCGCTCGGGAGAAGGTTCCTCGCGGCGATGGCCAAGCGGCTGACCGCCTCCGCGTCGCGCGTGGCCGCGGGCTGGCACGCCCTCCATTCCGCCTCGAGCGCCGACGCCTTCGCGCGTCGGACCGCCAGGCGCACGCCCCAGTCCGACGTCGCGGCCTCCCACCTGGACCTCTCCAGCGGCGGGAGGGCCTCCGCGACGCCCCGCCGAAGCTCCAGCACGGCCTCCGCGACCGCCCGCCAGCGGGCCTCAAGCCCGGCGAGTTCCGCTGGGTCGACCGGCATCAGCGCGCCCAGCCTGTCGCGGGCCGAGGCGAGGAACCCCTCGCTTGCCCAGGAGGGCGGCGCGGTCCCGCCGTCCCGCAAGGCGCCCGCGAGCGCCGCCGCAGCGGACACGGCCCGGCCCAGGGGCGCGAGGTCCGCCTGCGGGTCCTCCCAGGACATCGATTCCAGCGCTCGCCAGGCCGATCGGGCCGCCCTCCAGGCATCCAGATACGGGCCGACACGCTCCCCGAGCATCGCGTCGATCCGTCCCTCGGTCCCGGCCGACGCCGCGGGGTCGGTGGAGGCACGGACTCCCTCGCCGACGACCTCGGCGAGGTCCGCCAGCGAGCGCGCGCCGTCGTGGAGGGCCTCGGCTAGAAGGGCGAAGAGCTGGGGACGGGCGCCTCGTGCCGCGAGGCGGCACAGGTCGCGGAACGCCGCGTCTGGGTCCCCCGCCAGCCGGCGGAAGTGGCGGCGCAGGTCGAGCGCGAGGTACGGCTCCAGGGAGGCGCTCGGGCCCGCGGCAATCACCTGGAGGGCCGCCTCGATCGTGGCGCGGCGCGGGATGCGCGCCAGTCGCGGCAGCGCCGAGAAGGCCTCTCCCTCCAGCTCCGACGCGCGCAGGAACAGCTCGAGCAGGAGCTGCGCGCGCGTGTCGAAGGCGCCGTATTCCTCGGTGCCGGGCGAGGGGGCCTGCGCGATCAGGTACATCACGTCGCCGAT
The DNA here is from genome assembly GCA_964649705.1 of uncultured Planctomycetia bacterium. Lineage (GTDB taxonomy): Bacteria > Planctomycetota > MHYJ01 > WSZJ01 > CAZYRM01 > CAZYRM01. The sequence continues at coordinate 8,939 of CAZYRM010000107.1, read as the reverse complement.
CTGGACGGACGGATCGAGGACCCCCTCCTCGAACAGGTGGCAGAGCCGCCAGACCCACAGCACGCGCTCCTGGGGCCCGAGCAGGTTCCAGGCCGCGGCATGCCGCAGCCCCGAGAGGAGCGTCGCGACCGTCTCCCTCCAGAGCGGGCCGACCCAGCCTCCCTCCCCCGTCCCCGCCTCCATCTCCACTCGCGCGAGCGCCTCGGCGCCGACGCGGCGGGCCAGCCAGCGCTGGGCGTGCACGAATTCGAACGTATCCGCGGAGGCGATCGCAGCTCCGGCGGGCGTGACGTCCAACCCCTTCATCGCCTGGTGCGTGAGCCAGTCGCGCGCCCGGGGGGTGAGGTCGCCCGCGGCGGCGGCGGCCCAGAGCGCCTCCCAGACGGCCGTGCGCGCCACCTCGGGCGCAGCGGGGAACGCCGATGCGAGCCCCACGAGCGCGTCGAGCGCCGTCGCTCGGACCTCGCCGTGGGCCATCTCCGCCAGGCTGCGGGCGAGGTGCTCGAAGACGAGGAACGAGGAGAGTCGATCGGAGGCGCGCTCGCGCGGCATCTTTCCCCACGCGGTCGCGATCGTCACGAGCATCGAGACGCCCTCCGCGTCCAGGTGGCCCGCGCGGACCGCGCGCGCCAGCAGCGACCCGACCATCTCCGTCGAGATCGGGTACGAGCGCTTCTGGAGGAAGCCGAAGAGCACCGTGAGCCGCTCACGGAGCCTCGGTCGGTACGCCTCCACCTCCAGCAGGCAGTCGGATCCGTGCAGGACGGCGGCCATGTCGAGGTCGTCGGACAGGCGCGCCGGGAGGAAGTCGAGCGAGTGGCCCCGGATGACCCCCTGGACCCACGCGGGCAGCAGGTGGAACGGCGGCTCGGGCGGGGAGGGCTCGGCGGGGTCCGCCGGCAGCGGACTCGCGGAGAGGAAGGCGCAGAACGCCACGAACGTCGTGCGCCCGTGCCGCTTTCGCGCGGCCGCGGGGAACTCCAGCCTCCCCTGGCGGAGCAGCGCGATCACCTCGTCCAGCATCTGCCCGCGCATGTCCGCGTCGTGGAGCGCGTTTCGCCCCCACGCCCGCGCCGCGTGCGGCCATACCTCGAGGTCCGGGTCGTCGAGGGCCGAGCGGAGGAACGCGCGGTCCTCGGGCAGGAGAGAGGTCGCCTCGGCGAGGACGCGGAGCCAGAGGACGGACTCGCGCGCGTCGAGCCCTTCGGGGTCGTGGCGATGGGGAGGCTGGAGGTCGGGCGCGGTCAGGATGCGACGGGCCACGAGCGAGGGGAGCCATCCGCTCGACCATCCGCGGTCCCAACCCGTGAGGCCCATCGTCCCCGCCTCGTACAGGCGGCGCACCACTTCGCGGAACCCGGACTCGGGCTTGCGGTAGCAGCGGAGGAGGAGGGCCCAGACCTGGTCGGCGGCGACGGTGCTCTCCGCGAGGGACTTCTCGAGGGAGGCCAGCTCCTCGCCCCCCTGACGCGCGCGGTCGCGGCAGAAGAGCTGCGCCTCCCGGATCGGAAGGTCGCGCAGCCGATCGGCTTCCGTGGGCGCTCCTTGCATTCTCCCTCCGCGCGCATCATAGCATCCAGGGAGACTCTCGCAAGCCCGGCAGCCGCTGGTGCGCTGGACGGCGCATCTGGTAGAATGCCCACGCCTGTGAGCCGCATGCGACGAATGCCCCTCCCCCCAGACAACCCCGCTCTGCCCGTCGAGGAGCCGCCCCCCAGGCGGAACGACACCACCGAGACGATCCCAGGCGGGTTCATCCCGTCCGGAGTCTCGGCCTCCAACGCCACCGTCGGCGGGCCGCAGGCCCCGGTCGAGGCCGTCCCCTCGCCCTCCGACACTCTCGGGCACTACCGGATCCTGGGGCCGATCGCGCGCGGCGGGATGGGGACCGTGCTCAAGGCGTACCACCCGGGACTCGACCGGCACTATGCCCTCAAGGTCATCCAGGCCGACCCGCAGTTCCCCGCCGTCGCCGTCGAGCGCTTCCTCCGCGAGGCCCGCGCCGTCGCGCGCATCGGGAAGCACCCGAACATCGTCCAGGTCCACGACGTCGGCCAGCAGGGCCTGTTCTACTACTTCGCGATGGACCTCGTGGAGGGAGACACCCTCGACAAGCAGCTTCAGGGAAAGGCCCTCCCTGGGCGCCGCGCGGCCGAGATCGCCCTCGCCGTGGCCGAGGGGCTGACCGTCGCGCACGACGCCGGAATCGTCCACCGCGACCTGAAGCCCTCGAACATCCTCTTCACCAAGGAGGGCAGCCCCCAGATCACCGACTTCGGCCTCGCGCGGGACGCCTCGACGAGCTCGGAGCAGGCCCTCAGCCAGGACGGTCAGATCCTCGGGACCCTCCAGTACATGGCCCCCGAGCAAGCCGCCGGGGATCAGGCCAGGATAGGACCCGCGACCGACGTGTACGGCCTCGGCGCCACGCTGTACGAGATGATCACCGGCAGGCCCCCGTTCGAAGGCACCACGCAGTTCGCCGTCTGGTCGAGCGTAATGGCCGGGGACCCCCCGCCCCCGCGACAGGTGAATCCCAAGGTGCATCCCGATCTCGAGACCGTCTGCCTGAAGGCCATGGCGCGCTCTCCCGGGGACCGCTACCCGGCGGCCCGGGAAATCGCCGCGGACCTTCGCCGGTTCCTGGAGGGGGAGCCGATCCACGCGCGTCCGGTCTCGCTCGCGCGACGTGTCTGGCGGAGGGCCGTCCGCCGTTGGCCCGTGGTCGTCCCGACGGCCGCATTCGTCGTGCTCGGAATCGCGTGGGTCATCGGGTCGGCCGCTCGCTCGATCGCCGACGCGCGGGCGGTCGAGATCGAGCTGGCCGTCGCGAGGCAGTTCCGCGAGAAGAATCGACCGCAGGACGCGCGGGACGCCTATCAGAGGGCGGTCGCGCTCGACGGATCCAGCCGCGAGGCGGCCGACGGGCTGGCGTGGGCGACCTCCGAGGTGAACCGGCTCCAGGCGGAGGCCTACGCGGAGAAGCAGCGCGCGATCGAAGCGGAGAAGCAGGCGCGCGCGATGGTCGCCAAGTCCGGCCTCGTGCAGAACGTCCTCGCCCGGTGGATGCTCGTCTCCCCGAGCCTGAAGGAACTGGAGAGGCTGAGGTTCGACTCGCGAATCTCCCCCGACGACCTGCGGAAGGCGTCCGCCCCGCACTGGACCCGGGTCGCCGCGTTCATGGAACGGACGCCGAAGGACGACACGTCTCAGGCGACGATGCTGGCGTTCGCGGGATGGGCGAAGTCGCTCGCGGGGGACGACGAGGTCGGCCTTGCCTTCATCCGCAAGTCCCGCTCGCTGGACGCGGACCTGCCGTATGGCGCCCTCATGGAGGCCCTCGCGTGCCTGTCGGGCTACCTCGCACGGCAGCCCCTGCCGCAGCTCTCGACGAGCCCGACGGGCGTGAGCTTCGGGCCGATGCCGCCCGAGGGGGAGGAGATGAGGTCCTTGCGGATCCGGATGACCCAACTGCTGGAGGAGGCCGGCCGCGCGCGCGTCTGGGGCGAGGGGATCGCCCAGGACTTCCGTCGGGGCATCGAGGCCCTGCAGTCGCTCCAGGCGGGGCGGTACGAGGACGCCGATCGGGGACTCTCCGAGGTCGTCGGCACCGCCGCGATGCTCGTGTTCGAGTCGGACATCCTGCTGGCGCGCGGGAAGGTCCGCTATCTCCTGGGGCGCTTCGAGGACGGACTGAAGGACCTGCGCCAGGTCGTCGAGGCAAGGCCGAACCAGGCCGAGGCGCGGCTCTACCTGGGACAGTGCATCTTCGGAACGGCCCTCATGCTCTCCGCAAGGGGCGAGGACCCGCGGGCGACGTACCACGAGGCGATCGCGGAGTTCTCGGCGGCGATGGAGCTGCGACCTGGATTCGTCGAGGCCGTCTCGATGCGCGGGATCGCCTCGCTCTGGAAGGGGGACGCCGAGACGAGCCGCGGCGTCAACCCTGAGCCCAGCTTCGACGCGGCGATCGCCGACTTCGACGAGGCCATCCGCGGGAGCCGCGGCGACGCCGGCTTCCACCTGAATCGCGGGAACGCCTTCCTCTCCAAGTCGAAGTGGCAGGGGGCCCAGGGGCAGGACGGGAGATGGGCGCTGCGACAGGCGATCGAGTCGTACGACGCGGCCCTTCGGGGGGAGCCGGAGCGGGCGGACACCTACGCCATCCGTGGCGGGGCGCACGAAACCCTCGCGGGGTTCCAAATCGTCCGGGGGGAGGACCCGATGCCCAGCTACGAGCGTGCGATCGGGGACCTCGACGAGGCCCTCAAGCGGGACCCGGCGAGCGTCAGCGCTTGGTGCAACCGTGGCCACGTCCACGAGCGGCGCGCGTCCTATCGCGCCGCCCACGGAGAGGACGCCCTCTCCGAGTTCGACCAGGCCATCTCCGACGCCTCCGAGGCCCTCGCCCGCGACCCCGAGCTGGTCCAGGTCCTCGTCAACCGGGCCGGCGCTCGGACGGCGCGGGGGAAGGCGCTGCGGGAACGCGGCGAGGACGGGGTCCCCTGCTTCGATGAGGCCATCGCGGACCTGGACGCGGCCCTGGGGCGCGACCCGAACAACATCGGCGCCTTCAACAACCGCGGGACGGCGTGGCAGGCCAGGGGGGACGCCCTGTTGGAGGGCGGCAAGGACCCGTCCGAGGCGTACGACCGGGCGATCCACGATCTCGGCGAGGTCCTCTCGCGGAACCCGAACCTGTGGCAGGCGCACAGCAATCGCGGAAACGTCCGCATGGCCCGCGGGCGCGCCGCGCTCTCGCAGGGGAAGGACGGGAAGGGGCCCCTCCAGGACGCGCTCGTCGACTTCGAGAAGGCGCTCGCCATCAACCCCAAGGCCTGGACCGCGCTGGCCAACCGCGGACTCGCGCTCGAGCTGCTGGGACGGTACGAGGAGGCCGTGCGGTCCTTCGAGGCCGCGATCGGCCTGGTCGGAGAAAACTTCCCCAAGCTCGTCGAGTGGAGGGACCGGGCAAAGGCCGAGGCCGAGGGAAAGGACCCGCCGAAGTAACCATGGACGAACCCGTCGAGCCGCAAGCAGCGCGTGCCGAGCCGCCGGCCACCGAGCCGACGGTCGCGATGCCGATCCCGGACCTGAGGGGCTCCGGGAGCGAGCGCCCGTCGCCGCTGCGGGCGGCTTCCGAGGTCGTCACGATCGGGCCCTCACCCCTCACGGCGGCCACGATCGACGGCCAGTCGACGCTCGGGCACTACCGCATCCTGGAGCCGCTCGGGCGCGGCGGCATGGGCGTGGTCTACAAGGCCTACCACCCCGGCCTCGACCGCATGTACGCCCTCAAGGTGATGCAGGTCTCCCCCGACACGCCCGCCGACCCGATCGAGCGGTTCCTCAGGGAGGCCCGCGCGGTCGCGAAGATCGGGAAGCATCCGAACATCGTCCAGGTCCACGACGTCGGCCAGCAGGGCTCCACGTACTACCTCGCCATGGACCTCGTGGACGGCCAGCCGCTTGACCGGGCTATCGGCGGCCGACCGATGCCGAACCGCACGATCGCCGAGGTCGCCGTGAAGGTCGCGCGCGCCCTGGAGGTGGCCCACGCGGCGGGCATCGTCCACCGCGACCTCAAGCCCTCGAACATCCTGCTCGGCCGCGACGGGACGCCCCAGGTGAGCGACTTCGGCCTCGCCCGCGACGTCTCCGCCCCGGCGAGGGAGCGCCTGAGCCAGGAGGGGCAGGTCCTCGGGACCCTCCAGTACATGTCGCCGGAGCAGGCCTCGGGCGAGCAGGCGCGCGTCGGGCCCGCGAGCGACGTCTATGGCCTGGGCGCCACGCTCTACGAGATGCTCACGGGACGCTCCCCGTTCCTCGGCGAGAACCAGTTCGAGATCTGGAGCCACGTGGTGTCCGACGACCCGCCGCCGCCGCGCGCGATCAACGCGAACGTCCACCCGGACCTCGAGACCATCTGCCTCAAGTGCCTGGAGAAGGACCCTGCGAAGCGCTACCTGTCGGCGCAGGAGCTGGCCGAGGAGCTGCAGCGGTTCCTGCAGAACGAGCCGATCCGCGCCCGTCCCCTGTCCACCGTGGGCCGCGCCTGGCGAAGGGCGTCCAAGCACAGGGCCGTGATCCTCCCGCTGGTCATCGCGGTCGCCGTCCTCGGCACGGTGGGGACCGCGTGGGTCGTCCAGGGCGCGCGGCAGCGAAGCCAGGTCGCCGCGGGGCTCGCCGTGGGCAGGCAGTTCCGCCACCAGGAGCAGCCGCGCGAGGCCCGCGACGCATTCAAGGACGTCCTCGCCATCGACCAGGGAAACGCCGAGGCGACCACCGGACTCGCGTGGGCCGACGGGGAGATGAAGCGGATCGACGCGGAGGCGGAGGCCGCGCGCACCCGGGCGGTCGCCGAGAAGGACGCCGCCGAGTCGGCGCTGGCGAAGTCCGGACAGGTCCAGAACGTGCTCGCGCGGTGGGTCCTCCTCGCGGAGACGCTCCGGCGCATGGAGGGGGCCTTCTACGACGATCGCTCGGAGTCGTCCGACCGCCGCGACCGCGCCGCCGTCGAGTGGCGCCGGGTGAAGGAGTTCATGGCGGAGACGCCGGAGGACCGCACGTCCCAGGCCGTCATGCACGCCCTCGCGGGATGGGCCCGCCGGCTCGCGGGATACCCGGACGAAGCCGCCGCATGGATGGACAAGGCTCGGACGCTCGACCCGGACCTGCCGTACGGGGCGCTGATGCAGGCCCTCGTGGCGTTCTCGGAGTACATCGCGCGGCAGCCGCTCCCGCCCGTCCGCGCCTCCTCGCGCGGGCTCATGATGGGGGGCCTGCCGGCCGAGGACGAGGAGATGCGGGCGCTGCGCGCACGGATCGACGCGCTCCTCGAGGAGGCCTCCGGCGCGAAAGTCTGGGGCTCCGGGATCGCCCAGGACTTCCGGCAGGCAATCGAGGCCATGCGCGCGATGCAGGCCGGGAGGCACGCGGACGCCGAAATCGGGCTGTCCGCCGTCCTCGGGACCGCAGCGATGCAGGTCTTCCGCACCGAGGTCTACTTCGCGCGCGCGAAGGCCCGTTACGCCCTGAAGCGCTTCGCCGACGGGATCGAGGACATGGGGCGCGTCGTCGAGGCCCGCCCGCGGCACGCCGCGCCGCAGTACTACCTCGGGGAGCTCCACTACGGCGCGGGGCTGACTCGGATCGCGGAAGGGGCCGACCCGCGGCAGGCATTCGGAAAGGCGATCCTGGCCTACACCGAGGCGACCTTGGGCAGCCCGGACCTCGACATCCTCGGGCACCGGGGAAACGTGTTCACGAGCCTCGGCGACTGGGAGGCGGAGCACGGACAGGACGCGCGCGAGACGTGGAGGCTCGGGATTGACGACTTCACGTCGGTGCTCGACGTCCGACCCGACGACGACTACGCCTTGTCGAACCGCGGAAACGCCTGGTCTCGCCTCGGAAGGGCCGCCATCGAGCGGGGCGAATCCGGCGCGGAGGCGCTGCGAAAGGCGCGCCTCGACTTCGAGGAGGCCCTGAAGCACCACCCGGACGAGCCGATCGTGCTGAACAACCTCGGCCTCGCGCACCTGACGGAGGCGGACGGCCGCGAGGCCCTGGGCGAGGACCCGCGGGAGTGCCACGACCGCGCCTATGCGGTGTTCGAGCAGGCGGTGAAGGCCGACCCCGACCTGGTCGAGGCGATCGGCGGAATGGGCCTCGCGCGCTGCGGGAGGGCGAAGGCGGACTGGATGCGCGGCGTCGACCCCTTCCCGGGCTTCGAGGAGGGGATCCGCCACTTTGGCGAGGCGATCCGGAGGGACCCCGCGGGAATCCGTGCGTACCTGAACCGCTCCAATGCCTACTCGCTACGAGCCCGAGCTGAGGCCAGCGCGGGCAGGGATCCCCTGGGAAGCTACGAACTCGCCCTGGCGGACCTCGATCAGGTGATGAAGGGCGAACCGGACCTGCCCGGACTCCACGGGAACCGCGGGAACGTGCTCACGGGGAAGGCGACCGCCGAGCAGGCCCTCGGTCGGCCGTTTGCGGAGACCGTGGACGAGGCGATCGCGGAGTACGCCGAGGCCATCCGGCAGGCGCCGGAGGACGCAGGCCATCGCCTGAACCGCGGCGCCGCCTGGACGAAGCGCGCGGAGGCGGAGGCCGCGGCGGGGAAAGACCCCGAGGAGATGCTCGACAGGGCCATCAAGGACTTCGGGGCGACTCTGGAGCGGCGGCCGAACTACGCGCCGGCCTTCAACAGCCGCGGGATCGCGTGGATGACGAAGGGAGACTCCGCCCAGGCCCGGGGCAAGGACCCGTCGGCGAGCAGGGAGAAGGCCCTGGAGGACTTCGGCCGCGCCGCGGCGCTCGACGGGTCGCATTGGATGTCGCGCGCGAACCGAGGCGTGCTCTTCGGGCAGCTCGGGCGGACCGCTGAGGCCATCAAGGAGTTCGAGGCGGCACTCGTGATCTGCCCGGGCCAGCCGGAGGTAACGAGGCTTCTCGACGCGGCGCGAAAGAGGCTCGGAACGGAATAGTGCGCAGCTCGGATGTGTAGGGGCGACCCGCAGGGTCGCCCGAGGCTCCGAGCCCGGATCAAGGTGGACCATGGCTGAGCATCCCGTCAACCAGCCCCCAGTCCCTCTGCCCCGGCCCGACACGACCGCGACGCTCGGAGGCGCCCCGACGCCGCGCCCCGCATCGCCGACCGATGCGACGATGACCGGCGGAGAGCCCTCCCAGGCGCCCTTGCCGACCGGCCCGCTCACCCTCCTCGGCCATTACCAGATCCTCGAGCCGCTCGGCCGGGGCGGAATGGGCGTCGTCTACAAGGCGTACCACCCCGGCCTCGACCGCTTGTACGCGCTCAAGGTGATGCAGGCGACCCCGCAGATGCCCGTCGACCCGATCGAGCGCTTCCTCCGGGAGGCGCGCTCCGTAGCCAAGGTCGGCAAGCACCCGCACATCGTCCAGGTCCACGACGT
>CAZYRM010000106.1:0-22411 GCA_964649705.1 uncultured Planctomycetia bacterium | reverse complement strand
ACGAGCACGAGAACGATTTCGAGCCCGATTACGAGCACGCCACCGCCACCGATCGGGGGAGTCGCGTCGTAGGATCAGGAGCGCCCTGCCGCGCACGCCTCGCACGGGCAGTGGTCGCGCAGGAGGCGGAACGAGTAGATCCCCGTATCGTGCGCGTCGTTCCACTGGAACTGGACGGCGTAGTTCCCCACGATCTGGATCGTGTTCGGCTCGAACGGGACAAACGCCGGGAGGTTCCCCCTCTCGAACTTCTGCCCCTTCTTCCTCGCCTCCCCGCACCCCGCGCAGGGGCACATCTCCCGAAGCAGGTCGTACGGGTAGATCGTCACGTGCCCGTCCCTCCACGTGATCCGGAGATGGCCCTTCTCGGGCACGCGCATCACCTCGGTCGGGCGGGGCTCGGCAGCGGAGGGAAAGTCGGGCATCACGGCTCCTCGTCGAACGGGGGGTCGGATGCTATCCTCACGGACACCGAGTGTCAACGCGGGAGGGCCCGACATGGCGTACTGGCTGCTCAAGACCGAGCCCGGCACCTACTCGTGGGACGACCTCGTCCGCGACAGGCGAACGGCCTGGGACGGCATCTCCAACAACGCCGCGCTCCTCCACATGAGGAAGGCGCGGAAGGGCGACCTTGCGCTCGTCTACCACACGGGCGGCGAGCGGCGCGCGATGGGGATCGCCGAGATCATCAGGGAGGCCTATCCCGACCCGATGGAGAAGGACCCCAGGCTCCTCGTCGTGGACCTCGAGGCGCGGGAGGCCCTCTCGTCCCCCGTCGAGCTCGGGCAGGTGAAGGGGCGCACCGAGTTCGAGGGCTCGCCGCTGGTCCGCGAGGGGCGCCTGTCGTTCGTCCCGCTCACCGCGGCGCAGTGGAAGGCGTTCCAGTCCCTCGGGAAAAAAGCAAGGCCCTGACCGCGGTGGGCGGCCAGGGCCTGCGAGGATGGGAGCCGAGAGGTCCGTTGCTTTCCTAGAAGTTCACCCACGCCAGCCCCGTCACCGTGACATGGCCGCAAGCGCTGTGGCCGGTCGCCTTGAAGGCCTGCTTCGCCGCGCTGACCGCCGCGTCCGGCGTGCTGCCGCTCATCTGCACCGTGGACGTGTGGCCGCAGGCGTCGCGCATCGTCACAGACCAGACCCCCGCGATCGACGGGACGCTGTACCCCTCCACCACGGTGATCCGCGCGGACGGGTAGCGAAGCCGCCAGTCGATCACGACGTTCGACGTGTGGTTCTCGACCCAACGCTCCGCTCGCTCCGCGGCTCGGGCGGGGTGATGAGCGGCGTAGTGCGCCGCGCGGGCGCGCGGTCCGGCCTGCGCAACCCCCATCCCCGTCACCATCACGAACGCGGCCATCAGCATCGTCATTGGTCTGAACATGGCGTTCCTCCCTCGTTGAACAACCCCAGACGGTGTACGCGAGAGAGTGATGCAGCCGCCCTGCCAGCGCATGGAGATCTGGACGCTGTCCTAACACGTGACGTCCCGGTGAGTTGCGACTGTGCGCAGCGAGGCGGGCGAGCGGGTGGTCGGGAGTGTGTCCGAATCGAACGGTGGGGCCGTTGCGGAATCCGGCGGCGTCCGCCTCAGCGACGCTCGTCCTCGAGGAAAATCGGGTCGATCGACCCGGTGACGACGAGCGAGTGGACGCGGCAGGACCCGACCCGCGCCTGGAGGGCCAGCTCGTGCATCTTGAACGACCCCGCGGGGAGGAACAGGTGCGGCCCGTTCTCCACGGCCGCCTTGATGTTCTCTCCCTCACGCGTCACGATCACGCGGAACGGCGTCCCCCTCGGCAGCGATGCCACCTCGGCGGCCTCGGGCTTTGGCACCATCCGATCGCTCCTGCGGACGCGGTACGCCTCCGCCGCGTCCGGGCGGAACGAGAACCCCAGGGCGGTCCCCATCCTCGGGTCCTCCACCACCACGATCAGCTCCGCGGGTCCCTCCTCGGGGAACTCCGCGGACAGCTCCGCCTCGAAGGACTCCTGGTAGCGGGCGACGTGTCTCAGGAGCGTCTTCGACCGCGTCCCCTCGAGGCGGCCGTGGACGATGGACCACTCGTCCCCCCTGGGTTCCGCGGCGTTCGCGTGCGGAGGCAGGACGATCGACCAGTCGCTCAACGCACCCGGCTCGTCGAAGTGGTACGCGAGACGGAAGACGCCTGGGCTGGTCTCCTCCACATCCCCCGCGAGCCTCTCCCGCAGGCGATCGAGCATCCCGCCGGGAGGCTCGGGGTCTTCGTGGTCGGGCGGGACGGGGTCCGGCGTCACGGCCGGCTCCTTCGGCGGCAGCGGCTTGACCGGTCGATCGCGCAGCGCCCATCGCAGCACGAGCGCGACGAGGATCGCGCCCAAGGCCGCCAGCCCGAGGCCGACCCAGCGCGCCCTGGTCATCCGGAATCCCCGCGGGGGCGCGGGCGCGGTTCGGACGCGAGGGACCGGGATCGTCGCCTCCGTTCGTCCCCCGCCGACCGACCTCCTTGCCTCCTCGAGCGCGGTCAGCAGCGTGTCGTAGTCCCCGAATCGGGCCGACGGTTCGCTGTGGACCATCTTCGCGATCACGGGGTCGATGGCCGCGGCGATGCGGACGCCCACGTTGGCGAGCTTCGGCGGGGGGCCGTCCGACTTCTGCAGCAGGATGTCCACGGGACTCGACCCCTCGAACGGCGCGCGCCCGTCGACCAGCTCGAAGAGCGTCACGCCAAGCGAGTAGATGTCGGTCCGGTGATCGACCCCCTTCCCCTCGGCCTGCTCCGGCGACATGTACGTCGGCGTCCCCAGGATGCACCCGGTCGCCGTCGCCGAGGGGTCGTCGGTCATCTCGCGCGCCAGGCCGAAGTCGGTGATCTTCGCGAAGCCCTCGTCATCGACGATGATGTTGCTCGGCTTGATGTCGCGGTGGACCACCCCCTTCTTGTGAGCCGCCCTCAGCCCGCGCGCCACCTGGATGCAGATCGCGAGCGCCTCCGAAGGCTGCACCTGCCCCCGCTCGGCCACGATCCGGTCGAGCGGCTTCCCGAGGAGCAGCTCCATCGCGAAGAACGGGGTGTCGCCTTGCTGTCCCGTGTGGAAGATCTTCGTGACGTTCGGGTGATCGATCGACGCGGCCGATTGCGCCTCGTGCTTGAATCGTCTCAGGAGCGACGGGTCGGCCCGCACGGCCTCGTTCACCACCTTGATCGCCACCCGGCGCTTGAGCGTGCTGTCGAAGCCCTCGTAGACCATCCCCATCCCCCCCTCGCCGATCTTGCTGACCACGAGGTAGGGCCCGAACCACTTCGCCGCGCGCTCGACCGGGACCGTCTCGCTGCCGGCGACCTCGCCGGGGATCGGGTCCTGCGAGCCTGAAGAGGTCGAGTCGTTCTTCATCCACCCCTCGCCGGAATCGTGAGGTGATGATACCACGCCCCTCGCGGGGGGTGGATTACGAGAGCTTCTTGTACAAGGTGGATCGTTCTATCCCCAGGATCTCCGCCGCCTTGGACTTGTTCCCGCCCGTGTGCTCCAGGACCTTGCGGAGGTAGTCCTCCTCGACCTGCGCCAGGGTCGGCCACGTCTGCCCCTCGGGGGACGGCGCCCGCCGGACGCTCGCGGGGAGGTCCTCCAGCCCCACGACCTCCTCCTCCCCCATCGCGACGGCCCGCTCGACGGCGTTCTTCAGCTCCCTGATGTTCCCCGGCCAGCGGTGCGCCAGGAGGGCCTCCCGCGCCGCGTCGCTCCACCCCGTCACGCGGCGGCCGACCTTCTCGCGGAAGCGCGCCAGGAAGTGATCGGCGAGGACCAGGATGTCGTCCTTCCTCTCCCTGAGCGGGGGCACCTTGATCCCGAGCACTCCGAGGCGGAAGAAGAGGTCCTCGCGGAACCTCCCCTCCTTGATCAGCGCCTCCAGGTCCCGGTGCGTCGCGGCGACGACTCGCACGTCGACGCGGACCTGCTCCGTCCCCCCGACGCGCGTGAACACGCCCGTCTCCAGGACGCGGAGGAACTTCACCTGGCACGCGGGGCTCATCTCCCCCACCTCGTCGAGGAAGAGCGTCCCCCCGTCCGCCTGCTCGAAGCGGCCGATCTTCCGCTTGTCCGCGCCCGTGAAGGCCCCCTTCTCGTGGCCGAAGAGCTCGCTCTCGAGGAGCGTCTCCGTCAGCGCGCCGCAGTTCACGCAGACGAACGGCCTTCCCTTCCTGGGCGAGTTGTAGTGGACCGCGCTCGCCACCAGCTCCTTTCCGGTGCCGCTCTCCCCCTGCACGAGGACCGGCGAGTCGACCGCGGCCGCCTTGAGGGCCGCCTTGTGGACCTGCTTGAGCGCCGCGCTGGTCCCGACCATCCCGCTCTCCGCGAGGACCGCCTCGCGCAGGTTCCGGTTCTCCTGCCGCAGCTCCTCGGCCATGCGCAGGTTCGCGAGCGCGAGGCCCGCGAGTCGCCCGAGCGCCGCGAGGAAGCGGAGGTCCTCCTCGTCAAACTCCTGGACTTTGCCTTCCGCGTCGAGCTGAACGACGCCGAGCGCCCGCGCACGGTCGGAGAGCGGCGCCAGGAGGAGCGACCGGTGCGGCGTCCCCGCCGCGCTCTGCCGCGGGTTCGCCCGGTCCGAGGCGAGGAGCGAGACGTTCTCGCGTACGACCTGGGCCCCGAGGCTTGCGCTGGGGCGGTCCGCGGGCGCCAGGGCCCTTCCGCCCAGGTCGCGCGAGGCCGCGAGGACGGGCTCCTTCTTCCCCTTCTCCGCGATCGCCACGAACCCGCGCTCCGCGCCGGTGCCCCTCATCGCGTGCTCCAGGAGCCCGGCGAACAGGTCCTCGGCCGAGGCCGCGGACGTCGCCTTTCCGGCGAATTCGCAGAGCAGGGTCAGCGCCCCGCGCACGCGCTCGAACTCGGCGGGGACCTTCTGTCGACGGAGCCGTTCCAGCAGGTCGGCCTTGCCCGAGAGCGAGCACTCCACGGTCGTGCGGGGCGCATCGGGCGCGGACGGGGGCGCGCCGGGGAGGTCGACCTCGATCTCGGTCGCCCCCACCCCCACGCGGTCGCCCGTCCGCAGGCGCCACTCGCGGACCGGGTCGCCGTTCACGAGCGTCGTATTGCGGCTCCCGAGGTCGACGAGCATCACGCGGTCGGCGTGGACCTGGAGCTTGAAATGGGCCCGCGAGGCCGTGCGGTCGGAGAGGCAGATCGAGTTCGACGGATCCCGTCCGCAGACGTGCTCGCCCTCCCCGAGGGAGAACTCCCGCCCTTGGTCCGGGCCCGAGACGACGCGGAGGACTGCCTTCATCGCGGCGGATTCTATCGTCCGGGCGCGGCGGGACGCAATCGCAAGCGCTTGCCCGGGCTGGGGGTCGGTCCGTCTTGAAGTACCCTCAAACACCGGGATCGTGCCGGGCGTACCACTTGTCTCTTCAGAACCCCACCTACCTTCGGAGGACGACATGCGCGTGGCTCGCTGGCTTGCCCTGGCCCTGATGCTGTTCGTCGCGTCGATTGCGCGCGCACAGGGCTCCGAACCGGTCTCCATGAAGGACCCCGCCGTCGAGATCAAGGCGGCGAAGGCCTACCTCGACGAGGTCAAGAAGCACGTCCAGCATTCGTACGTCTTCGGGGACAAGATCAACGACGAGACCATCCTCAAGGCGTGCGCCGACGGGCTCGTGAAGGGCCTCTCGGGCGACGCGCTCGCGAAGGTCGACGACGAGGTCAAGGAGGCCCTGAAGGAGGCCTTCCAGGAGGAGCACGAGAGCATCGCCTCCATGCTGAACGCGCTCAAGGCGACGCTCAAGGAGCACGAGGTGAAGTCGTTCCCCGTCATCGCGCTGGCCGACGCCGGCGCGAAGGGGATGGTCGCGACGACCGGCGACCCCTTCTCGCGCATCTTCGACGCCGAGGAGATCCAGAAGCTCCAGAAGCAGATGTCCGGCGAGGAGAAGGACGATGCGCTCGGCATCGCGCTTGACAACAAGGACGGGCGGCTCTTCGTCAGCTTCGTCATGTTCGGCACCCCGGCGTACGACGAGGGGCTCCAGGTCGGCGACGAGATCATCACCGTGAACGGCAGGCCCGTGAAGGGGATGGACGAGAAGGAGCTGGCCACGATCGCGAAGGCGAAGGAGGGCTCCGAGGTCGAGGTGGGGATCCGCCGCGAAGGCTGGAAGAAGCCGGTGGAGATCACCCTCGTTCAGCGCTCGAACCAGCACGACGAGGTCCTCTACGAGATGCTCCCCGGCGGGATCGGCTACCTGCGAATCACGATGTTCCCGATGCCGGCGAACCTCTTCGGCGGGAAGAACGCCTTCCCCCAGGTGTCGAAGGCGCTCAAGGCGATGAAGAAGAAGGGGATGAAGGCGATCGTCCTCGACCTGCGCCACAATCCGGGCGGCGCGCTCCAGACGGTGATCCCCGTGGCGGACGAGTTCATCGGCGGCGAGCAGGTCATCACGAAGACCGAGACGCACCTGAAGCTCGAGCTCCCCTTCAAGCTGCCGTTCAACCTCCCCGGCATGGGCGAGGGCGACCAGGACTTCGTCGCGAACGTGAAGAGCGACTTCGAGGAGATGCCGATGGTGGTCCTCATCAACGGCTGCTCCGCGAGCGCGAGCGAGCTCCTCGCGGGCGCCCTCCAGGACCTGGAGCGGGGGACGCTCATCGGCGAGACGACCTACGGCAAGGGGATCGGCCAGTCGGCGGTTCCGCTCTTCAGCACCTCGGCGCTGATGGGCGGCGGGCGCGGCGTCGATTGGGGCAAGGGCGCGAGCCCGTTCATGCCGAACCGCTTCCTCTACCTGACCGTCATGCGCTACTACCTCCCGAGCGGCCGCTCGATCCACCACAAGGGCGTGGTGCCCGACGTCGAGGTGGCGCTGGACCAGCCGAACGAGGGCGCGTTCCGCGCGATCCGCGGGCTGACGGCCTCCGGCGCGATCGGCGAATACCTGGACGCGCAGTGGGACGACCACGCCGAGGAGTTCGAGGCGCTGGCCGACTACGACGACTACTCCAGCGAGGGGTATCCGGAGTTCGCGAGCTTCTACAAGGGGCTCGAGACGGACCTCTCCGAGGACGCGGTGCGCGGGGCCGTGCGGACGGAGGTCCGCCGCCGCGTGGCGGCCGACCGGAAGAAGCCGTTCCTCACGGACCTGGAGGCCGACAACCAGCTCCAGACGGGCGTACTGCTCCTCACGGAGGAGCTCGAAGGAAAGTAACCCACCCGACCGAAACCCACTGGAGCGGGAGCGCGGCACCACGCGCTCCCGCTTCCCTTTAACGGCATCCTCGCCTATACTCCTCCGCCCCAGCGGGAGGAAGCCATGCCGCAGACCTACATCAACGAGCTCTCCAAGCACGTCGGCGAGACGGTGACGATCAAGGGGTGGCTCTACAACAGCCGCTCGAAGGGGAAGCTGCACTTCCTCATCGTCCGCGACGGGACGGGCGTGGTGCAGGCGGTCGCGTTCAAGGGGGAGGTCCCGGAGGACGTCTTCGAGCGCTGCGGCAAGGTCCCGCAGGAGTCCTCGATCGTCCTCGAGGGCGTGGTCAAGGCCGACGAGCGCGCGCCGAGCGGCGTGGAGGTCTCTCTCCGGAACCTGACGCTGGTCCACGAGGCGAAGGACTACCCGATCCAGATCCAGAAGGACGTCCCGGACGTCGGCTGGCTGATGGAGAAGCGCCACCTCTGGCTGCGCTCCAGGAAGCAGGCGAGCGTGCTCCGGATCCGCGCCACGGTGATGCGCGCGATCCAGGAGTTCTTCGACACGCGCGACTTCGTCCGCACCGACAGCCCGATCCTGACGCCGGCGGCCTGCGAGGGGACGACGACGCTCTTCGGGATGGAGTACTTCGACGAGGGGATGGCGTACCTGACCCAGAGCGGCCAGCTCTACGCCGAGGCGACGGCGATGGCGCTCGGGAAGGTCTACTGCTTCGGCCCGACCTTTCGCGCGGAGAAGTCGAAGACGCGCAAGCACCTCACCGAGTTCTGGATGGTGGAGCCCGAGGTCGCCTTCATGGAGCTGGAGGGCCTGATGGAGCTGGCGGAGCAGTTCGTCGGCCACATCGTCCAGCGATGCCTGGAGCAGCGGAAGGAGGACCTCAAGGTCCTGGAGCGCGACACGACGAAGCTGGAGAAGGTGATCCCGCCCTTCCCGCGGGTCTCGTACGACGACGCGGTGGAGGTGCTGAAAAAGAAGGGGCACGCCTTCGAGTGGGGCAACGACTTCGGCGCGCCCGAGGAGACGGCCGTCGGAGAGGACTACGACCGCCCGGTGATGGTGCATCACTACCCGGTCGGCGTGAAGGCCTTCTACATGCAGCCGGAGGCGGACGGACGGACCGCGCGCTGCGTGGACGTCATCGCGCCCGAGGGGTACGGCGAGATCATCGGCGGGAGCCAGCGCATCCACGACCTCGCGCTCCTGGAGCGGCGGATGGAGGAGCACAAGCTGGCGAAGGGCCCCTACGAGTGGTACCTGGACCTCCGCCGCTACGGCAGCGTCCCGCACAGCGGCTTCGGCCTCGGCGTGGAGCGCACGGTCTCCTGGATCTCGGGGATCGAGCACATCCGCGAGGCGATCCCCTTCCCGCGGATGCTCTACAAGATCTACCCGTAGCGCTACTCGAAACGCAGGGCCTCGATCGGGTCGAGGTGGGACGCCCGACGGGCGGGGTAGACGCCGAAGAAGACGCCGACCAGGAACGAGAAGCCGAAGGCCATCCCCACCGTCCAGCCCGAGACCTGGATCGGAAAGTCCTCCACGAACGCCGCGATCGTCTCGCCGATCCCGACGCCCAGGCCCACGCCGAACATCCCCCCGATGCTCGAGAGGACCACGCTCTCGATGATGAACTGCGCCAGGATGTGGCGGCGCTTCGCCCCGACCGCCTTCCGGATGCCGATCTCCCGCGTCCGCTCGTGCACCGAGACGAGCATGATGTTCATGATCCCGATCCCGCCGACGAGCAGCGAGATGGCCGCGATCCCGCCGAGCGCGTAGGTCAGCGCGGTCAGCAGCGTCTGGAGGATCGACAGCATGTCCCCCTGGTCGTGGACCGTGAAGTCTTCCTCGTCCTCGTGCCGCTGCATCAGGATCTCCTTCACCTCCCCCTGTGCGGGCTTGAGGTCGCTCTCCCGCGGCACGTTCATCAGGATCTCCAGCAGCGCCTCGGTGGAGTAGAGCTGCTGCGCCGCACGGGCCGGGACGAAGACCAGGTCGTCCAGGTCCAGCCCCAGGCTCCGCCCCTTCTTCTTCATGACGCCGATCACCCGGAACTTGCTCCCGCCGATGGAGACCATCTTCCCAAGCGGGTTGTCCTCCCCGAACAGCTCCTTCTTGACGGTCCGCCCGAGCACGCAGACCCGCTTCTCCGAGTAGTCCTGCGCCTTCGGGATGAAGCTCCCCACCTCGACGCGGAGGTTCCGGATCTCCCCGAATTCCCAGGTCGTGCCCAGGATGGGCGAGTTCCGTGTGCGGTTCATGTACTTGACCGCGCTCATTCCGAACACGACGGGTGCGACCATGTCCAGCCGCGGGCACCGCTCCGAGAGGGCCCTGGCGTCCCCTACGGTCAAGGGGTGGACCGTCGAGCTGATGATCGGCGGCCCCCCGGAGGTCTGGGTCTTCCCCGGGGTCACGATGAGGACGTTCGTCCCGAGCGAATTGAACTGCGCGACGACGTAGGCCTTCGCCCCCTCGCCGATCGACACCAGCAGGATCACCGAGCAGACCCCGATGATGATCCCGAGCATCGTCAGCACGCTGCGGAACCGATTCGCGGAGAGGGCCTCCAGCGCGAGCACGATCGATTCGAGGAAGTTCACGCCGCGCCCCCCACGGGCTCGACCGCCTCGTCGCGGACGATCTGCCCGTCCCTCATGTGGAGGATCCTCCGCGAGTGCCGAGCCACGTTCGGGTCGTGCGTGACGAGGATGACCGTCACCCCCGCGTCCCGGTTCAGCCGCCCGAAGAGCTGGACGATCTCCTCCCCCGTCCGCGAGTCGAGGTTTCCGGTCGGCTCGTCAGCGAATAGGAGGCTCGGCTCGGTGACGAGCGCCCGCGCGATCGCGACGCGCTGCCTCTCCCCGCCCGACAGCTCGTTCGGGAGGTGGTCGACGCGCTCTCCGAGCTCCACCTTCTCGATCGCCGCGATTGCACGAGCACGGCGCTCCTTCCGCCCGACCCCGAGGTAGACGAGCGGCAGCTCGACGTTCTTCCAGGCCGGGAAGCGCGGGAGGAGATGGAAGCTCTGGAAGACGAAGCCGATCCGGCGGTTCCTGATCTCCGCCAGCTCGTCGTCGCTGCGGGCGTGGACCGGCGCGTCGTCGAGGAGGTACGCGCCCGAGGTCGGTCGGTCGAGGCAGCCCAGGATGTTCATCAGGGTCGACTTGCCCGACCCCGACGGGCCCATGATCGCCGCGTACTCGCCCCTGCCGATCGTGAGGCTCACCCCGCGGAGGGCCTCCACGGTCGAACGCCCCAGCTCGTACCGCTTGACCAGGTCCCTCGCGACGATCACTGCTGCACCGGCTCCGCCACGGTCGGTCGGACCTCGCGCCCCTCGATCTCCCCCTTCTCCTCGACGTGAAGGAGATCCACGACCAGGTCCCCCTCGACGAGCCCGTCACGGACCTCGACGGTCTCCCAGTTGGACATGCCGAGCTTGACCTTGGTGGCGCGGGCGACGCCTCCCTCCACCCTCATGACGGTGTCGCCCCCCCGGACGCACTTCGTCTGCACGTAGAGCACGCCCTCGGTTTGATTGGTCACGACGACCACGTCGGCCGACATCCCGACGCACAGCGCCTGCTCGGTGTTCTCCACGTCGACCTTCAGGTCGGCCGTGCGGTTCTTCTCGAGCGTCGTCGTGATGATCGGGCTGATCTCGGTCACAGCGCCTTGGAACACCCTTCCGGGCCACGCGTCCGAGGTCACTCGGACCGTGTTGCCCAGGCGGATCTGGCCGAGGTCCACCTCGTCGACGGGGACGTGCACGCGGACCTTGGAGAGGTCCATCAGCTCGATGCACCAGCGGCCGATGGCGACCGCGTCCCCCTCCTCCACGGTCAGCCGCGTGATCACGCCGTCGAACGGCGCGCGAAGGAACGACTTCGCGAGGTTGACGAGGACGACCTGCCGCTCGGCCATCCGCTGGTTCTCGGCCGCCTGCGCGGTCTGTACGTCGACCTCGGCGACGGAGAGGTCCATCCCGGCCTTGTCCAGGGCCTGCGTCGAGACGATCTGGTTCTCCTTCCCCCTCGACGCCTGGTAGAGCGCCCTCAGGCGGTCGCGCTCCGTCCGGAACCAGTCTTCCTTGAGGCGTGCCTGGGCGAGCTGGGATCGTGCGACGCCGAGGTTCGCGCACGCGACGACGTACTGCGCGAAGAGGTCCTTCCGGTCCAGCTCCAGGAGCTTGTCGCCCCTGCGGACGCGCGAGCCCTCCCGATGGTGGATCGTCGTCACGACTCCGCTCATCTCGGGGGCCACCTTGGCCTCCTTGATCGCACGGACGGTCCCCGCGGAGGTCCCAGAGACCGTCGCCTGCACATTCCCCCGGCGTACCGCGCAGACCTCGAGCTGGATCGGCTTCTGGCGGAAGAAGTAGAGCTTCGCCCCGACGGCCAGGGCCACGATTACGACCAGAAGGGCGAGCGTCTTCAGCACGAGCTCACTTCTCCCACGTCACGAGGATCTGGTTCTGGCAGTGCGGGCACGGCATCCCCTGCGTCTGGGAGGGGAGCAGCTCCAGCCGCCGCCCGCCGACGTTCACCACGATCCCCCCTCCGGAGGCCTCCTCGTCGCTGTAGCCGCACGAGAACCCCTTCTGGACCTGGGCGCCAAGGACGTACGACCCCGTCGGCTGGCTCCAGCGGACCACGCCGAGCACGGTGATCTCCTCGTCCTCCTTGAGCCCCTGCGCCGCGGCGATCAGGGCGGGGTTGTTCTTCGGCAGGTAGACGGGCAGGCCCACCTTTCCTGTGCGAAACACGACGTAGTCGGCATCGGTGATGATCGACGTGAAGTTCCCCACCTGCCCGAAGGCGCCGAAGCGGCAGCTCATCGCGACGTTGCAGTCCTTGAACCGCTCGCCGCCGACCTTGACGCCGTAGTCCGTGCACGCCACGCGGTCGTGGTCCGCCACCACGGCGACGCCCACGGCGAGGGCCAGCAGGCCCGCGAATCCAATCCTCCTCATGTCCAGGTCCTCCCGTTTCCCCCTGTCACTTCGAGAGATTCCGCACGCCGGCTCGCTCCAGCACCTTGAGCGGGTTCACGTCCAGCGCGTCGCGCACCATCGACTCCGGCAGTCCGCTCGCCTCCGCGACCATGAGCGCGCCCGCATCGTCGAGGAAGTCCCCCGGCTCGTGGGCGTCGCTGTCGACGACGCAGAAGGCCCCGACGCGCTCGCAGACGCGGGCGACGTGCCCGTTCGCGTAGGCGTGGCCGGGGCGGCCGGAGATCTCGATGAACACGCCGTTCTTCTTCGCGAGCAGGGCCTCCTCCTCGGTCAGGAAGCCGGGATGCGCCAGGATGTCCACGCCGGGGGTCATGACGGCCGCGAGGTTCGTCCCCTTCGCCACGGGCTCGGTCACCGTCTCGCCGTGGACGACCACGACGCGGGCGCCCGCGCTCCGAGCGCTGCGGACGACCTCGGGGATGGCGTTCGGCGGGACGTGGGTCACCTCGACCCCCGGCAGCGCGATGATGCCGTAGTCCTTCGCCAGTTCGCAGTCCTGGATCAGCTTCGGCACGACATCGTTCACGTTGGAGCGGCTCACGTGGTCCGTGATCGCCACCGCGAAGAACCCCATGACCTTCACGCGGCGGATCAGCTCGATGGGCAGGAGCGCCCCGTCCGAGAAAAGGCTGTGGCAGTGCAGGTCAACGCGTCCGCCCACGGCGCCCTCCCGTCTTCTTTCGGCCAGCGGGCCGGCCCGGCCGGTGCGGCGGGTTCCCGCGACGCTTCTCCAGCTCCTTCATCACCGCTTCGAGCGGGACCCTCCGCTCGAAGAGGGCCAGGAGCGTGTGGAAAAGCAGGTCCGCAGCCTCGTAGACGATCTCGTCGCGCTTCCGCCCGCGGCAGGCGAGGAGGAACTCCACGGCCTCCTCCCCGACCTTCTTCAGGAGCCGGTCGGGCTTCGCGAGGAGGCCGCAGACGTACGACTCTGGGGCGGGGTGGCGCTTGCGGTCCGCGAAGACCTCCCAGAGCTCCTGGAACACGTCGCGCGCCGCGAACGGCCCCTTCGCGAAGCAGGAGTACGTCCCCCGGTGGCAGGCGGGGCCCTCCTGCTCGACCCGGGCGAGGATCGCGTCGCGGTCGCAGTCGTAGTGCAGGCTGACCACGCGCTGGACGTGGCCCGAGGTCTCGCCCTTCTTCCAGAGGCGGTTGCGGCTACGGCTGAAGTAGTGCATCAGGCCGCTTTTCTTCGTGGCAGCCAGCGCCTCGCGATCCGCGTAGGCCAGCATCAGGACGTTGTTCGTCCTCACGTCCTGGGCGACGACCGGGATGAGTCCGTCCTTCGGCATCAGTTCCTCACCGGAACCCCGGCCCTCCGGAGCTCCTCCTTGACGTCCCGAGGCGTGTGCTTCCCGTAGTGGAAGATCGAGGCCGCGAGCGCCGCGTCGGCCTTGCCGTCGACGAGGACCTGCCGGATGTGCTCCACCTCGCCGCACCCGCCGCTCGCGATGACGGGGATGTTCACGGCCTCGGCGATGGCGCGGGTGAGCGGCACGTCGTACCCCATCGTCGTTCCGTCCGAGTCGATGCTCGTGAGCAGGATCTCGCCCGCCCCGCGCTGCTCGACCTCCCTGGCCCAGGCGACGGCGTCGCGGCCCGCGGACTTCGCCCCAGCGTGCGTGTAGACCCCCCAGGAGCCGTTCTCGCGCTTCGCGTCGATGGCGACGACGATGCACTGGCGGCCGAACGCCTCCGCGCCGCGCGTGATGACATCGGGCGTCTGGACGGCGGCGGTGTTGAGGGAGACCTTGTCGGCGCCCATCCTCAGGATGTGGCGGATGTCCTCGAACACGCGGATTCCCCCGCCGACCGTGAGGGGGATGAAGAGGCGCTCGGCGGTGCGTCGCACGACCTCGGCGAGGATGTCGCGCGCCTCGACGGTGGCGGTGATGTCGAGGAAGACGACCTCGTCGGCGCCGTCCTGCTCGTAGCGCGCCGCGAGCTCCGCGGGGTCGCCGACCTCCGCGAGGTTCTGGAACCGCACCCCCTTGACGACGCGCCCGGCCTTGACGTCCAGGCAGGGGATGATCCGTCTCGTGAGCACGCGGGCCTCCGCTCGGGCAAGGCTCCGCATTCTACCAGGATGGGCGGGAGCGGACTACCGCTTCCAGCGGGCGCGGCCCTTGGTGGTCATCTGCGTGCCGACGGGCCGTGTCGCCGCGTGGAGGGCCAGGCCGAGGGCCTTGAAGGCCGCCTCCATCACGTGGTGGTCGTCGCGGCCGCGCAGGACCACCACGTGGCAGGTGAACTTCGCCTCCGTCACGAAGCTCCGTAGGAAGTGCTCCACGAGCGGGTCGGGGAGCTGGACTTCGGCGTACGGGCGGTCGATCAGGTCGACCGAGACCGTCACCAGGGCCTCGTCCATGGGGACGGAGGCCGTACCGATGCGCGCGATGGAGCGGGAGCCGATCCGCTCGCGGAAGGCTCGCCCGAGCGTCAGACCGACGTCTTCGACTACGTGGTGGTCGTCGTCGCCTGAGGCTCGGACCTCCAGGTCGAAGCGGGCGAAGCGTGCCAGGCTCTCGATCATGTGCTTCATGAACGGGTGGGGCACGTCGACGCGATACGCCCCGCTTCCATCGAGGTCGAGCCTGACGTCCACCTGGGTCTCGCGCGTCTTCCGACGGACGGACTTCGCCATTACGCACCCTCCGCGGCCCGGCAGGCCGCCTCGAAGTCGATCTCACCCTTGTACAGTGCCGTCCCCAGCACCACGCCGTGCGCCCCAAGGTCACGGAGGCGGGCGATCTCGTCAATCCGCGTCACGCCGCCCGAGATGATGACGGGGAGCCTCGTCCCCTTGAGGACCGCCTCGATCGGCACCCAGTCCACGCCCGCCGCCTGGCCCTCGACGGCCACGTTCGTGTACAGGAGACCCGCGAGGTCGTAGGACGCGACCTTGGTGGCGAAGTGTCGCACGTCGAGCTTCGTCTCCTCGGTCCAGCCCTTCACGACGATCCGGGTGCCCTGCGCATCCACGGCGAGGAGCACCTTGCCGGGTCGCCGAGTCGCCTGGGTACGGAGCCACCCCGGATCCTCGATCCCCCGCGTGCCGACGATCACGCGCGCTGCGCCCATCGACATCGCGAGGTCGATGTCCGCGGTCTCGCGGAGTCCCCCGCCGAGCTGCACCGGGACCTTTGCCGACCGCACGATCTCGTATTCGATGGCTTGGTTCTGCCCGCGCCCGAGGGCCGCGTCCAGGTCCACGACGTGGAGCGCTTTCGCGCCGCGCCGCTCCCACTCGCGGGCCAGGCCCACGGGGTCTTCGGAGACCGTCCACTCGGTCCCCAGGCGCCCGCCGCGCATGCGGACGACCCGGCCTCCGAGCAGGTCAATCGCAGGGTAGACGATCATTCAGATGTTGCTTTCACCACGAAGACGCGAAGACTCGAAGGGCGGCCCGATTGGCGACGAAGGGACAGGCGTCCCGACCCACCGCGATGGCTGAAACCGTTCATCCTAGTCACCCCATCGGAGTTCCCCTTCGTGTCCTCGAGTCTTCGTGTTGAAATCCACCGCCGGCACGGCGCCAACCTCACGCCCTACGCTGACTGGCCCATTCGACGAAGTTGCGGATCAGGGTCAGCCCCTGGGAACTCGACTTTTCCGGGTGAAACTGCACTCCGTAGACGTTCCCCACGCGGATCGCCGCGGCGAACGGCTCTCCGTACTCGGTCACGGCCAGGGGCTCCACCCCAAGCGGAAAGCCGGCGAAGGAGTGCACGTAGTAGAAGTGCGACCCGCCAACGATCCCTGCGAACAACGGGTCGCCCCCGAAGCTCACCGTGTTCCATCCGATGTGCGGCAGACGCGGGTGCCTCAACCGGCGCACCTCGCCCGCAAGGAGCCCGATGCACCCGCAGTCCCCCTCCTCGCTCCGCTCGAAGAGGATCTGCATCCCCACGCAGACGCCCAGTGCGGGGATCCCGCTCGAGAGGTGGGCGCGCAGCCGATCACGGATCGGAGCCAGGTCCTTCATGACGGCCCCGCAGGCCCCCACGCCCGGCAGGACCAGGCACGAAGACGCCAGGATCTCGCCGTGGTCGCTCGTCGGCCGCACCCGGGCCCCGGCCCGCTCCAGGGCCTTCTGGATCGAGTGCATGTTCCCGACGCCGTAGTCGACGAGGGTGATGTCGAGCACGCTACATCACCTCCTCGAGCGTCGACAGAAACCGATGGGTGACCCGGGAGGGGCCGACGGTGACGCGGACGCAGTTCGCCAGCCCCGGTACGTGCCCCACGTCCTTGAGCAAGATCCCCCGCTTCCGGAGCCGCGCGAGCAGTCCCCGTGTCGGGACGGGGCTCCTGGCGAGCACGAAATTCGCCTCCGAGGGCCAAACGACGAAGCCGAGCCTCTCAAGCCCCGTCGCGAGCCTGGGCCGCTCGCGCGTGACCATCTCCACGGTGCGCCGCACGTGCCCCTGGTCGCGCACCGCGACCGCGGCGATCGCCTCCGGAATCCCCCCCACGTTGAACGGCGCCTTCACGGCCAGGAGCGCCTCCGCGAGCTCGCGCCGCGCGACCGCGTACCCCACCCGCAGCCCCGCCAGGCCGTAGGCCTTCGAGAGCGTCCTCATCGCGATGACGTTCGCGTACCTCAGCGCCTTCCTCGTCCACTCCTGCCCGCAGAACTCCGCGTACGCCTCGTCGACGACGACGACGCCACGCGTCTTCCTCGCGAGGCGGTCGAGGTCCCCCTCGGGAAACCGGTTCCCCGTGGGGTTGTTCGGCGAGGCGACGAACGTCAGCCTCGCCCGCGCCGCCAGGAGCCCGGGCACGTCGAGCGACCAGTCCTCGCGCAGGGGCACCGGCGCCGTGCGCCCCATGTGCACGCGGCCGCTGAACCCGTACATGACGAAGCTCGGAGCGGGCCACGCCACGACGCTGCCGGGCTCGACGAAGGCCTTCGCGCACAGGTCGATGATCTCGTCGCTACCGTTCCCGACGACGATCGACCCGACGGGGACCCTCCAGAGGTCCGAGAGGGCCTCTCGGAGCGGGTCCGAATTCCCGCTCGGGTACTGCGCCACGTCGACGGAGCGCAGCCCGCGCCCGAACCGCGCGAGCACGGGGTTGGGACCCAGCAGGTTGGTGTTGGCGTCGAGGCGGAGCGCCCCGTCGACCGGCTCCCCGTACTCGGGGACCTCCATGCCGCGGACGCTCGACCGGACCCAGCGCGTGACGTCGGCCATCTACCCCACCGGCGGCCTCGCCCGCTGGGCCATGCGGTCCAGGCGGGTCTGCGCCATCTCGACGTACTTCGTTCCCGGAAACTCGTAGAGGACCGCCTTCACCGCCGCCTCGGCCCCCGCGGGGTCGTTCCCCCGCTCGATGAGCAGGTCGGCGATCCGGAACATCGTCACGGCCTTCGGCTCGGCGTCACGGGTCAGCGCCGCCGCCTGTTTCAGCTCGCGCACGCAGCCCCCGAGGTCTCCCTTGGCGAGGAGCACGTCCGCCACCCGACGGTGCGGCTCCGGGGCGCCGGGGTCCTCCTCCATCGCCTCCCGCAAGAGCGTCTCGGCGCGCGCGAAGTCCCTCTGCTTGATCGCGGCCTCGACCTGATCGTAGGTCCTCTCGACCTTGATGTTGTCCTCCGACATCGCGGACCTGCGTGCCGCGTCGACCCCCTCGCCGACCATGAAGAGGACGAACGGCAGGAGGGTCATGCCGAGGATCCCGCAGACGGGGAGGATCATGAACGCGCCCGCCATGTTCATGTTGGAGAAGAACGCCCTGAGCGCCATCCCGTCGAAGAGCAGGATCCCGAGGAACGCCAGCACCTGGAACCAGCGGCAGCGCTTGAGCACCGTGCCGTTCACCGCGACGTCGAGGCGCATCGCGTACGCCAGCCCGACGTTGTAGGTGACCGCGAGCATGAGGGTGACCCACGCCGACGTCATTCCGCCTCCGCTACGTCTTGTCGAGGATCGCCGGGTTGCGCATCCGGTTCCTCGCCTCGTCGTAGGTGATCACGCCCTTCAGGAAGAGCTGCTTCAGCGCCGAGTCCATCGTGACCATCCCCTCGCGCGCGTGCGTCTCCATGATCGTGTAGATCTGGTGCGTCTTCCCGTCGCGGATGAGGTGCCCCACGGCGGCGTTGTTCCTGAGGATCTCCATCGCGACGACCCGCCCCTTTCCGTCCGTCTTGAGGAGCAGGCGCTGGGCCAGGACCGCGAGGAGGCAGAGCGAGAGCTGCGCCCGGACCTGGTTCTGCTGATGGGAGGGGAACACGTCGAGGAGCCGGTCGATCGCCTGCACGCTGTCGTTCGTGTGGAGCGTGGCGATCACGACGTGGCCCGTCTC
Source organism: uncultured Planctomycetia bacterium (assembly GCA_964649705.1). GTDB lineage: Bacteria > Planctomycetota > MHYJ01 > WSZJ01 > CAZYRM01 > CAZYRM01. The sequence goes on along the minus strand of CAZYRM010000106.1, from coordinate 3,898 downwards.
CGCCGCCGTGAGCGCGGCCGAGATCGAGTCGAGGTCGCGCATCTCGCCGATCAGGATGATGTCCGGCGACTGCCTGAGGACCGTGCGGAGGGCGTCCGCGAACGAGTTCGTGTCGTCGCCGACCTCGCGCTGCTCGATCACGGAGCGCTTGTTGCGGTGGAGGAACTCGATCGGGTCCTCTACGGTCACGATGTGGGCCCGCTTGCGCGTGTTGATGACGTCGAGCATCGCGGCCTGCGTGGTCGACTTCCCGTGTCCCGTCGGCCCCGTCACGAGGATGAGCCCCTGGGGGGCCATCGCGAACTCCTCGACGACCGGCGGGAGGCCCAGGTCTGCGATCGAGGGGATCTTGTTCGCGATGAGGCGGAAGCACGCGCCCACGCAGCCGCGCTGCCAGAAGAGGTTCGCGCGGAAGCGGTGGAGCCCCTCCACGGTGAGGCTGAAGTCGAGCTCGCGGGTCTTCTCGAACTTCGCGACCTGGTCGCGCTGGAGGATGCCGTAGAGGAGGGCCTTGGACTCCTCCGGGCCGAGGGGGGGCGTCTGCGCCGAGGCCAGCTCGCCGTGGACGCGGAAGACGGGCGGGCTGCCGGCCGTGATGAGGATGTCCGAGGCGCTGCTCGATACGGCCGTCCGGAAGATGTCGGTCATTTCCATCGGAGAGTCTCGCGGTACGGGCGCGTCATCCTATCACACCCCTCCAGGCCCCTCCACGCTTCCGAACCGGAGGCGCCCGTCGGCGAGGTCGAGCCAGCTTCCGCCCGACTCCCAGCTTCCGAGGACGTAGAGGACGCCGCCGGGCAGCTCCCTCCGCTCCAGGCGGTGCGCGTGGCCGCAGACGACCGCGTCGAACCCCCGCGCCAGCGCCCTCTCGACGGCCTCGTCGGGGATCCTCGTGGTCGACTCCGGCTTCGCCGCGACGATCGAGGCGCTCTTCCGCTCCCAGCCGCGCGCGACGCGCGAGCGGACCGACTCGGGCAGCCTCCCGAACGCCCAGCGGACAAGCGGGGACCGGGCGAAGCGGCGGTAGGCCTGGTAGTGGGTGTCGCGCGTGCAGAGGAGGTCGCCGTGCGTGGCCAGGACGCGCACGCCGCCCTGATCGACGAGCGCCTCGTCCCCAAGGAGCCGCATCCCCGTCCGCGCGGCGAGGTCGGCGCCCGCGAGGAAGTCGCGGTTGCCCGGGACGAAGTCGATCGCGACGCCTCGCCGCGTGAGCGCGGCCAGGGCGTCGAGGACGCCGGCGTACTCGGCCGCGGCGGCCTGGGAGGGGCCGACCCAGTAGTCGAAGAGGTCCCCCAGGACGAGGAGGCGCGCGAGGTCCGAGGGGGCCTCGCCGAGGAACCGCGCGAAGCGGTCCGCGCGGTCGGGGTCTTCCTGGGAGAGGTGGACGTCCGAGACGAACCGGACCCGACTCACCTCAGCGGCCAGATCTTGATGTCCCGGAAGTAGGCCTTCGTGGCGACCACGCCGATGCCCCAGCCGCTCGGGAGGCCCGGCTCGGCCATCCGCACGTCGTCCGGGACGATCCGCCACTGCCGCTTGTTGTTCACGTACCCGACGAGCCAACGGCTGGTCGCGACGAGCTTGACGCTGTACCACCGCTCCGGCTCAATCTCCATCGTCCGCTTCGTGGCGGGGACCCCTTCGACCCAGCACAGCTTCCCCCCGTCGTCTCCCAGGTTCCAGCGCATGTCCTTGTTGAAGGCGTGGAAGCAGATGACGAACCCGTTCAGGCCGCGGACCCTCTCCGCGCGGGCCTTGAACACGTACTCCTCCCACTTCGGTCCCTGGGGAGGCATGTACTCGAAGTTCCCCGCGACCTCGCCGCCGGCGACGTACCCTTCGTTCTGGTGCTCGATCCAGAGGCCGCCCCGCGTGTCCCACCGCTCGCCCGACGGCGAGTAGTAGAGCATCCGCGGCTCGTCCGGGAGCCGGTGCTGGATGCGCATGTCCTCGATCCTCGTCAGGTACGCGCCGACGTCCGCGCCCATGTCCTCCGCCTTGAGGAACTGCTTTTCGGCCTCGTCGATCAAGCCCATCACCAGGTAGTACACGGCCGCGCGCTGTTCCGACTCCGCCACGCCCGGGGGCAGCGCCCCCAGCCCGAACTCGACGATCTGGTAGTGCATCAGGTTGCTCATGGTGATGTCGGACGGCTTGCCGTCGGCGCGGATGGTCTGGATCTTGTCGCCCTCGACCCCCGTCACGGTCTCGTTCCGGTTCCCCGACTTCTGGCCGTCTCCCCCGCGGATGTGGAAGTCGTACATCTGGCCCTTGATGCTCAGCACCCCTTCCCGTGCGGACTGGAGGAAGGCGACGGCCGTCTCGATGTCCGCGATGTCGGCCTGCACCTCGCTCCGGACCACCCTCACGCTCGGGGATTGCGAGACGTCCTGCAGGCGCTTCTTCGCCTCCTCGAACTTCATCTTGCCGAGGAGCTCGGTCACCGGCCGGGTCGGCGGGTCGTTGACCTCCCGCAGCTCCCGGTAGGCCTTCATCCCCTTGTCCTGCGACTCGTACCCCTCCTTCTCGTAGCCGGAGAGGCGGATGTCGATCTTCGCGGCGAGGTCCGCGACGCCGATCTTCCGCTCCTGTTCGAGGCGCTCGATCGCCTGCCACAGCAGGCCGTTGCTGTTCTGCGTGTCCGCCTCGAGGATCGCCTTGTCGTAGACCTCCTTCGCCTGCTTGAGCAGGGCCTGACGGTCCGTCTCCACCTTGTTCTTCCAGGACTCCGGAATCCTCTTCTTCTCGAACTCCTCCATCGCCCACAGGGCCTCGCCGAACTGGTTGCTCCTCTTCGCGACATCGATCTTGGTCTGGACGTTGTCATACTCCTTCTGCAACTCCCCGTCGCGCTTCGTCACGACCTCTTCGTAGAGCGCGCGAGCGGTGTTCGCGGAGGCGGTCCCCTTGTACCCCTCCGCCACGCTCAGGTACCTCTCGGCCTGGCCGTCGAGGTCCTGCGGGAAGCTCTCCGCGTACCCCTTCGCCTCCTTGAGCGCCGTCCGGGCGTACTCGGTGTCGTAGTCCCCTTTGGCGCCGCCGCCGGAGTTGTCCCCCGGATGCGAGGGAACGTCGGTCCCGCTGGAATTCGGGTTCTGGTCGCTCCCAGCCCCCTTGAGCAGCTTGAACGCGACGACGACCGAGATCAGCACGCCCACGACCGTGACGATCGGCCAGATGATGTCGCGGTGGCGCTCCTTGTAGATCTTGCCCGGCGTGGCGCCCTGGGAGTCGGCGAGGATCCCTGCGACCTTTGCCGGGCCCGTCTGCGGCGCGGCCCTCTGGGGGAGCGGCCGGGACGGCACCGAGGGCTTCGCGGGCGCAGCCGCGGGCGATCCGGGTTTCACGTCCAGGTCGCTGTCATCGAGACCCAGCTCGCGGCGCTTCGCGGCGGAGAGCTTCGCCGGCTTCGACGACACCGGCGTGGCGTGCCTGGACTGCGGCGGCGTGACGTGCCGCTGGGGCTCGACGCTGAACTCGTCGTCGTCCAGCGGCGGCGCGGGCCTCTGCGGCGCCGGCTCGGACCGCTTCTTCGTCCCCCCGGAGGCCGGACGCGCCGAGACCGCGGGGACCGGCGGCGGCGTCGCCTGCCTGTGCGACATCTTCGCCACCCAGTCGAGCGGCTTGTGCGACTTGATGCGGTCGAGGTCGGAGATCACCTCCCCCATCGACTGGTAGCGCTCCTCGGGACGCTTCTTCATCATCTTCTCGATGACGCAGACGATCTCCTCGGGGAGGGTCTCGTCGACCTCCCTCAACGGCGGCGGCTCCTCCTCGATCGACTTCATCACGATCTCGAGCGTCGTCTTCCCATCGAAGGGGACGTTCCCCGAGAGCATGTGGTAGAAGGTCGCGCCGAGGCCGTAGATGTCCGACCGGTGATCGACGCTCCGCGAGT
>CAZYRM010000105.1:0-22660 GCA_964649705.1 uncultured Planctomycetia bacterium | reverse complement strand
ACGAGCAGGACCGCCCCCGCGAGCACATCCGCTTCTTCGTCAACGGCGAGCTCGCCCGGCGCATCGACCTACCCGTCGGCCCGAACGACGAGGTCCATGTGATCACCGCTCTCTCCGGTGGGGCGTAGCTTGGACGTGAAGCCAGAGGGAAAAGGGATCCGGTGCGCCGCGCACGCCGACGCCGTCGCGCTCCGCGTCTGCATGGAGTGCCGCAAGCCGATCTGCGCGGAGTGCGCCTGCATCGTCGGGATGACCGGCCTCCGTCCGCTCGCGAAGGGCGCCACGCCCGGCAGCCAGGAGGCGTACTGCCGCGAGTGCGGCGAGCGGATCGTCGAGGAGGTCCGCGCCGCGAGGCCGACGGCGTCCACCACCCCCAGGGCCATCGTCGGGGCCATCCTCGGCGGGGCGGTCGGCGGGTTCGCCTACGCCGCCCTCACGAGCGCCGTGCCGTGGACCGCAGGGTGGTTCGCCTTCATGGTCGGCCTCCTGACCGGCACCTCCGTGCTGTCGTTCACGGCGGGGAAGCGGGGAGGCCTCATCGGCATCGTGGCCGCCTTCGGCACGATGGAGGGATGCCTCGTGGCCGCGTGGAGGCTCGGGGCGACCGACGACCTCCGCGGCTACTTCCTGTCGGGCCACCAGCTCATGGGGAGCGCCGTCGCCGTGATGGTCGCGATCCTCGTGACCACCTGGCGAAGGAAGCGCCGCCGCTCATGATGAAGGACCCGAAGGAGCGCTTCAGCGAGACGGCGGACGCCTACGGGAAGTACCGGCCGAGCTACCCGCCCGCGCTCGTCGAGTGGGTCCTCCGCACCGCCGGGGTCCTGCCCCCCTCGTGGATCGGCGACGTCGGCTGCGGGACGGGGATCTCCACCCGCCTCTTCGCCGAGCGCGGCTTTCACGTCGTCGGGATCGACCCGAACGAGCAGATGCTCCGCCTCGCGGCCGCGCACGGAGGCAGGTTCGTGCGCGCGGAGGCCTCCGCGACGGCCCTCCGCGAGGCAGGCCTCGGCCTCGTCGTCAGCGGCCAGGCGTTCCACTGGTTCGACCTGGCGACCGTGATGCCCGAGCTCCGGCGCGTCCTCAGGCCCAGGGGCACGGTCGCCGCCTTCTGGAACCGTCGGGCCTCGACGCCGTTCCTGGAGGAGTACGAGCGCCTCCTGCGGAAGCACAGCACGGAGTACCGGAACATCCCCGGGCCGCGCGAGACGATCCCGCGGATCAAGGCCTCCCCGCACGTGGCGGACCTGCGCGAGGCGGAGTTCGAGAACGCGCAGGAGTTCGACCTCGACGGCGTGATCGGCCGGGCGCGCTCTTCGTCGTACGTCATCCACGGCGTCGCGGACCTGCCCGCCTTCGATCGGGCCCTCGCCGAGGCCTTCGGGCGCCACGAGCGGGGCGGGAAGGTGACCTTCGCCTACCGCTCGGTCGTCCTCGCCTGGCGCTTCCCGTAGGCCTACGCGCGCGTGCAGCCGAGGCGCGCCAGCTCGCGGCCAACCCACTCGAACTCGCGCCCCAGGCACTCCTCGACGTCCTTGGGGCCGCCCGCGCGCGCCGACTTGGGCAGGACGTCCCAGGAGTAGGTCTCGATCTCCAGGTGCGGGCAGAGGCCCTTCGTGACGACCTTGTCGAGCGCGAGGGCGAGGTCCTCCTGCGTCGTGTGCAGCGGCCCGATCGCGGACAGGTAGACGGGGACATGGAAGTGGACCCGCCAGCGCTCGCACTTCTCCCACTCGCCGTTCTGCTCGGCGAACTGGGGCGTGAGGTCGAGCAGCTTCAGGATCTTCCCTCCCGGCTGCTTCCCGACGAGCTGGTGCAGGTAGCGCGGCTCGCAGAACTGGAAGAGGCGGGCCGCCCCGTGGAGGTTCCGCGCCGGCTGCTGCAGCTCGATCGCGCTGGAGAGCTGCACCTTGCCGATCCGCACCCCCGCCTTGTTCAGTTTCTCGAGCGACCCGGCGAGGTCCTCCATCATGACCGCGAGGTGGCAGGCGTCGAAGCAGACGCCGACCATCTGCCTGAGGGCTTGTCCCGCCTGGCCGTCGTTGAGTCCCGTGAGCGCGGCCAGCTCCGCGGCCCCCTTGGCCCACAGCTCGTCCTTGAAGAAGGCGATCGCCTCGTCGGTCGTCTCGATCATCGTGAACGGCTCGGGCTCCAGGCAGAGCGTGATCAGCTTCCCGCGCTCGGCGTGGAGCTTCCACAGGTGGGCGGCGGCCTCGACGATGCCGCGGCGGACGGCCTCGCGCGTCGCGGGCGCCACGACGGAACCGCGGAAGACGCCGGCGATCGTGCTCATCGTCCCGTGTTCGCGCGGCCCGAGCAGGTCGGCGAGGACGGTCGCGGCGCGGCGCGTGTACTCGACGCGGTCGGCCGAGTCCCAGCCAGGCACGTAGACCTGCTCCTTGACCCTCGCGGCGTGGAAAGCCTGCTTCCCCGTCCCCCCGTACGGGAAGATGTTGAGCGTGAACGGGAACAGGTCCTTCTCCCCCAGGGACGCGACGAATCGCTCGCGCGCGGCTGCATCGTCGTGCAGCGCATCGACGGCGAGCCGGGACAGGCGCAGGCCGAGGCCGAACGGCTTCCCCGGCGAGACGGCCCTCGCGACCTTGACGGTGTGCTTCGAGAGGGACGCTTCCACCTCGGCGAGCGTCTCGCCCGGGTGGACGTTGGTGCTGTAGGTCAGGAAGAACGGGCCGCCCGGACCCTTCCACGCGGGCATGTGCGCCTCTCCGAAGGAGAGGCGGATCTAGCCGTCGCGCGCCGGCGTGTCAAGGAGAGTGTAGGCCGGGTCATATCTGATATCAGATATCAGATGTCAGATATCTGATATCGACGTCGATCACACCGAAGCAGCCGCCCCGAGATGTTCGGTCCGATCGACGACGATATCTGATATCTGAGAGCTGAGGTCTGATATCAGATATGACCCGCGGAAGCAGGGTGATCCTCCTACTTCCCCTCTCCTCCCCTCGGTCCCTTCTTCCCTCCGCCTCCTCCTCCCATCCCCTGCATCTCGTCCGCGGTCAGCGACCCGTCCCCGTTCTTGTCCATCTTCGAGAACATCTCCGGCCGCCCCTTCCACTCCTCCTGCGAGATCGCCCCGTCCCCGTCCGCGTCCATCTCCTTGAGCTTCCCCGCGATCTTGTCCTTCGGATTCGGCATCGAGGCCACCAGCTCCTCCAGCGTCAGGAAGCCGTCCGCGTCCTTGTCCGCCTTGCCGAACATCTCCGCCGGCCCTTTCCACTCCTCCGCCGACACCTGGCCGTCCTCGTCCGCGTCCATCGACTTCAGGCGCATCTCCGCGATGACCTTCGGGTCGTCCTTCATCGACTTCTTCAGGAACTCGCCCATCTCCTCGCGCGAGATCTGCCCGTCCTGGTCCGTGTCCGCCTTCGCCAGCTTCTCCTCCCCGTACGTCCACTCCTCCGCGGAGAGGAACCCGTCGCCGTCCTTGTCGACCTCCTTCCACTTCTCGTCCAACATCTTCTTCAACTTGTCGCCCTTGCCCGCGTCTCCCCCAGCCGCCGGGTCTCCACCCGCCTCCGGCTTCTTGCCGTCGTCGGGCGCCGCGTTCGCGTAGTGCTCCGTCAACTCCTCCTGCGTCAGGAACCCGTCGCCGTCCTTGTCGATCTTCAGGAACTTCTCGTTCTCCTCCGACCACTCGTCCGGCGCCACCTTCCCGTCGCCGTTCAGGTCGTCCGCGAGCAGGACCTCCGACGCCCGCTGAGCCGCCGCGTCGTCGCCCGCCTGAACCGCCGGCCCGAACGCCAGCACACCGACCAGGACCGCAAGAATCCGCTTCATCGATGACCTCCTCAGACGAAAGCTACGTCCTCTCCTAACCCCCAGTCCCCGCACCGGGTTTCGGCGAGTCTACCACGGGGAGGGGGCGGATCCGCAAGAGCGCGATGGGGACCAGGGAGAGGCACGAGAACAGGGCGCTCGCCATCGCGAGGGCCGTCAGGACGCCGAAGTACACTGTGGGAAGGAAGTTGGAGAGGATCAGCGTGCAGAACCCGAGGATCACCGCGAGCGACGTGTGGAAGATCGCCTTCCCGCTCGTCAGGTGACTCCGCCTCATCGCTTCCATGTAGTCGCCGCACCGAGGCAGCTCCTCGCGGAACCTGCATAGATAGTGGATCGCGCAGTCCACGCTGATCCCCATCGAGACGCTCGCCACCATGATGGTAATCATGTCGAGCCGGATTCCTGAGAATCCCATCGAACCCAGGATGAAGAGGATGTGCATGATGTTCGGGATCACGCTGATGAACCCGACCTTGAGCGACCGGTACAGCACGAACATCACGCCGCAGATCAGCCCGAACCCGAGCAGCACGATCCAGATCTGCTCCAGGATGAGGCTCTGGATCATGTTGGCGTAGAGGACGAACACGCCCGTCACCTGCGGCTTGAAGGCTGCGAGCTCCGGGTCGTGCCCGAGGAACTTCCGAAGCCCGTCGATGACCCCCTGCCGGTCCATCTGCTCGGACGTCTCCCTCATCCGGACGAAGATCCTCACGCCGCTGGCGTCCTCGCGCAAGTAGGAGCGCACGGTCGACTCCCCCAGGAGCTGGCGGAGGCCCGCGATCGCCTCCTTCGGGGCCAGTTGCGGCATCCTCGCCGCCTTGAGGACCGCGCCCAGCTCGTCCAGGAAGCTCGTGACGTCGACGACCTTTCCCACCTCGGGCCGCTCGTCGAGCCACGCGTGGATCCGGCGGACCTTCTCGAGGTTCTCGGCCTCGGCGAACGTCCCCTCCTCCCCGCTTTCGAGGAGGACCTCGAGCGTCGTCGTCCCGCCGAGGTTCCGGTCGATGAACGTGAGCCCCGCGTGGACCTCGGTCGTGGGGCGGAAGTAGTCGATCAGCCTCGTCTCGACCTTGACCTGGAGCGTCCCCCAGACGCTTGCCGCGATGACGAGCACGGCGAAGGCCCCCGTCAGGCGCGGGAGCTTCTCGGTCACCCTGGCGAAGGCCGTCAGGAAGAGCGTCCCGTCCCACATTCGCTCGGGGAGGGCCCTTTTCGCGGGGAGCGCGGAGAGGGCGGCGGGGAGGGCCACGAACGTCGCGAGGTACCCGAGGACGACGCCGAGCGACATGAACGTCCCGAGGTCGCGGACCGGCCCGATCTTGCTGATCACGAGCGAGCTGAACCCCGCGATCATCGCCGCCATCGTGAAGGCGCACGGCCCGGCCAGGTGCCGCACGGCGGCCAGGAGGTTCGCGCGGTCGTCCCGCTCCGGGTGGTCCGCCTGCTCCTCCGCGAACTTGCGGATCAGGTGGAGGGAGTGGGCCATCGCGATGATGAAGAGGAGGGAGGAGAGGTTCGAGGAGACGAGCGTGATCTTCTTCCCCGCCAGCACCATCGCGCCCAGCGTCCACACCACGGTGAGGAGGCAGGTTCCGAGCGAGAGGAGGACCCAGCGAGGCCTCCGGTAGAGGACGAAGAGGACCACGACGAACGCGCCGGCGACGGCCCCTCCGAAGGTGAGGATGTCGGAGTAGATGTACCCCGCGACGTCCTCGATCAGGACGGGCACCCCTGAATAGTAGAAGGTCATCGACCCGGCGCCGTACCGCTCGGCGACGTCGTGGGTCTCCTTGACGATCCGGGTCCGGTCGGCCTTGCGCTTCACCTCGAGGACCTGGAACCTGGCGTCCTTCTCCACGCGCGTCCGCCTCAGATCGGCGGCCTTCGCGGCATCGCCCGCCTTCTCGGCGGCGGCGATGTCGTCTCCCAGGCGGTAGATCTCGTTCTCGAGCTGCTGGTTCTCGGGGGGGATGTGGAGGTTGACGATGATCCCCGTCGTCTTCTGGTCGTCGGAGACGAGGAGGCGCGAGTAGACGCGGTGGCTGGTGATTTCCTTCCGGGCCTTCTCGGGGTCGCAGTCCGGGTCGCCCAGGTACATGAACTTCTTCTGCAGCCTCGCCTGGAGGAGCATTCCCGCCGGCGGCATCCGCCGCGCCGACTGGAAGAGCGGGACGCTCGTGATGGAGACGACTCCGCCGACCCCCTCGATCTTCCCGAACTCGGCGGTCAGGTCCCGGACGCGATGGACGCCCTTCTCGGAGAAGGCGTCGTCGTTGGGGAAGGCGACGACGACGTACTCGTCGCTCCCGTACGTGTGCCTGGAGAGGTAGTAGACGCGGAGCTCGGGGTCGTCCTCCATGAAGAGGGACTCGGTGGAGGAGTCGACCTGGAGGTGGGCGACGTGCCAGCCCAGGCCTCCGGTGGCGGCGAGTGCGAGGACGATGGGGAGCAGCGGCTTGCGGAGCACGAGCCGCTCGTAGGCGCCCATGCCGCAGTTATCCCCGGAGCGCCGCGGGGCGTCAAGCGATGCAGGCGCACGGGGGCCGCTCCAAATTCCCCGGCAAAGTTTCCCCGGCCCCGATCCGATAACAGGGATTGAGAGGGACGCACGTCGGGGACGGTTTGCATTCGCGCTGGAGGGAGGGGGGATTGATAGCACGCCGATCGATCCACACCCGCCCCAGGCGCGCATCTTCCACCGGTCGTGCTGGGCAGACCGCCCTTCAACTCGTGATTCACCCCGAGCGAGCGGAGCGAGTCGAGGGGCCAGGACAACCGCGGGAGGACGCCGTGCAACCGAGACCGACCACGTCCCTCTGGAAGAGCACGCTGGCTTCGCCGGTGCTCTCGATCCTGATCGCCGTCGCCGTGGGCCTGCCTCAGGCCGCATACGCCGACGGGGAGCAGCCTCCGGCCAGCGACAGCGAGCAGGCCCAGCCCGCGCCGAGCGACGGCGCGGACGGAGAGGCGGCCCCAGCCGAGGGAGAGCCGCAGTCGGAGCCGCCCGAGGCGGCCCCGCAACCGCCGCAACCCCCGGCGCCGCCGCAGCCTCCGCAGGCGCGGCCGCCGCAGCCGCCGACGCCTCGTCCGCCGCAGCCTCAGCCTGCGAACGTCGTGCAGCCGCCGCGTCCGCCGCGTCCGCCCGCCCCGGGCGTCACGCCGCCCAAGGCCGGCGACCCGGCGAAGCCGGGCGTCCAGCCGGCTTCCAAGACCACTCAGCAGCCCGCGGCCGGCGGCGCGAAGCCCCAGGGCGGGACCACGGAGCCGAAGAAGACCGGCGAGGCCGCAAAGCCCGCCCCCGCCCCGAAGGACCCCGCGAAGAAGGACGAGAAGAAGGCCGTCGCGGGCTCCACTGAGAAGAAGCCCGCCGCGAAGACGCGCGTGAAGGTCAACCGCTTCCGCTTCACCGGCAACCAGGTCATCCCGACCGGCGAGCTCGAGCTCCTCGTGAAGGGCGAGGTCGGCAAGGAGCACGACCTCGAGAGCCTCCGCCAGGTCGCCGAGGTCGTGACGGCGAAGTACCAGGAGAAGGGATACGCCGTCGCGAAGGCCTTCGTCCCCGCGCAGGACATCAGGGACGGGATCGTCGAGATCGCCTGCGTCGAGGGGAAGGTCGGGAAGATCAACGTCGTCGGCGCCACGCACTACGACGCCGCCTTCATCCAGGAGCGCATCGAGGCCGCCGCGCCGCAGGGCGTGCTCGACAACAAGGGCCTCGAGAAGTCCCTCCTGCTCCTCAACGAGTGTCCGCACCTGAAGGTCAGCGCCAAGCTGAAGCAGGGGACCGCCCCCGGGACCGTCGACGTCGAGTGCACCGCCGAGGAGCACTTCCCGCTCTCCGTGACGCTCGACTACAACAACTTCGGGAACGACGGCACCGGCCACAGCCGCTTCGGCGCGCAGGTCGACTGGTCGAACGCGGCCGTTTGCGGAGACCTCTTCACCGTGCGCGGCGTCGTCGGGGACGAGGGCGACAACTACGACTACTTCCGCGGATCGTACGTCGCGCCGATCGGCTGCGACGGCATGAAGGCGGGGATCTTCGGCTACTGGGGGACGTTCGACGTCGACCAGACGTTCCGCGAGCTCGACGTGAACGGCGAGTCCGCGGGCGGAGGCGCCTACGTCGCGAAGCCGTTCATCAAGGAGCGGCTGACGAGCCTCTCGGGCGAGTTCGGGTTCGAGATCCGCGACACCGAGCTCATGATGCTCGGAGAGGTCTCGAGCGACGACGAGATCCGCACGGTCCACCTGGGCGTGAACTACGACGGCGCCTGCCTGGAGGGCCGCAACTTCGTTTCCTTCTACTATTATCAGGGGCTCGGCGAGTTCCTCGGGGGCCTGGGCGAGGACGACGAGCGCGCCAGCCGCCTGGACGCCGACAACAGCTTCGCCCGCTTCAACCCGAGCCTGACGCGGGTCCAGTACGTGATGGACTGCCTCTCCGCGGTGTTCCGCTTCCAGGGCCAGGTCGCCGTCGACAGCCTGGTCGCGAGCGAGCAGATGCAGATCGGCGGCGCCGACAGCGTGCGCGGCTTCCAGTCGGGCGAGCAGTCGGGCGACGACGGGTACTTCCTGAGCCTCGAGCCGCGCCTGACGATCTGCCGCGAGCACTGGTACGTCCCGCAGCTCGTGGCGTTCATCGACCACGCGGGGGCGCACCGCAAGAGGCCTCTCATCGGCCAGGACTCCTGGGAGCACCTGACGGGGATGGGCGTGGGCCTGCGCGTGGCCGCGCCCCACGACGTTGACGTCCGCTTCGACGTGGCCTGGCCGGTCGCGCCGTCGGGGTCGTCGGGAGACGAACCGGCCTTCTACGTCGCTGGCTCCGTGAAATTCTAGCCCGGTCGCTACCCATGTACGGGCGGGCCGGTGGCCCGCCCCTCGCTGGAACCTGGGAAACCGCCTTGGGGATGGGGACGATGAAGAACGCACTCCACCAGAACAGCCTGATCGCCCAGTTCGCCCGCGACGCTGTCGCCGCCGTCCAGATCGCCGTCATGCTCTTCTGGCCGGCGCTCGCCCTCGCGGGCCCGGACGACCCCAGCGTGGCCGGGGGGGAGGTGACGATCACCAACCCCGACGCGTCCACCACTCTGATCCAGCAGGGGACGGACCGCGCCATCGTGAACTGGCACGGCTTCTCCATCGACGTCAACGAGCTGGTCCAGGTCCAGCAGCCCGGGGCGGACTCCGTCCTGCTGAACCACGTCACCGGCGGCGATCCGTCGAACATCCTCGGATCCCTCGTCGCGAACGGCCGCGTCTTCATCGTCAATCCGAACGGCGTGGTCTTCGGGCCGGGCTCTTCCATCGACGCCGCGGGCATCCTCGCGACGACGTTCAAGATCGACGACGCCGACTTCATGGGCGGGCACTACAACTTCGCCCAGGACCCGAACGCGCAGCTCGCGGCGATCATCAACCAGGGCGAGATCCGCGTCAGCGACGGAGGATTCGTCTTCCTGGTCGCCCCGGCGGTCGCGAACGAGGGGCTCATCATCGCGAACCTGGGCCAGGTGGTCCTCGGCGCGGGCCAGAGCCTGACGGTCGACTTCATGGGCGACGGCCTGATCACCTACGAGATCGACGGCCGGGTCCTAGACGAGGTCCGCACGGCCGACGGGAGGCGCCTGGACAGCGCGGTGTCGAACTCCGGCGCGATCGAGGCGGACGGCGGGACCGTGGTCCTCTCCGCGAACGCGGGGCGGCACGTCTTCCAGAGCGTCGTGTCGAACACGGGGCGCATCGAGGCGAACTCGCTCGAGGAGCACGGGGGCGTCGTGCGCCTGGAGGGCGGCGACCCGGTGGAGAACGACGGGCTGCTCGGGTACCAGCACCACCTGGGAGAGGTCCAGAACGCCGAGGGCGTGGTCCGGCACGAGGGGACGATCGACGTCTCCGCGGCCGAGGCGGGGGCCCTTCCGGGCGAGGCGACCATCAGCGGCGAGGTCGTCTACGTGAGCGGATCAATCGCGGCGCGCGGCGCCGAGGGAGCCGACGGCGGAGACGTGCTCGTCTCCTCCTCCCTGAGGACCATCGTGACGCGGACCTCCTCGATCGACGTCTCGGGCGACGGGAGCGGGTTCGGGACGCGGCTCGGCTTCGGGACCTCGGACGGAGGGAACGTCGTCCTGTGGTCGGACCACGCGACGCGGTACTTCGGTCGGATCCTCGGCCAGGGCGCAGACGGCGGGCAGGTCGAGGTGTCGGGGCACGACACCCTGGTCTTCCGCGGCGATGTGGACCTGACCGCGGCGGGGGGGACGACGGGGACGCTGCTCCTCGACCCGCTGACGCTGTTCCTCGGGCTGGTGCTGGACCCGCCGGGGGCGGGCGAGCAGGACCCGAACCTCGCGGCCGGGAACGACGTCCTCTTCGCCGATGCGGACATCGCGGACGGGGCCGACACCGACGCGAACGCCAACACCATCACGACGGCGCAGATCGCGCTCCTGCCCGCGGCGGCGAATGTGATCTTCGAAGCGACGGACACGATTACGATCCTCGATCAGCCCGGCGGCGTCCTGCCCATCCCCACGACGGCCGGGAACACGGTCCGCATGGAGACCGCAAACCCTGCCGGCGGCGGGATCGTCTTCGCGGACGTCACTGACACGATTACGACTGCGGGCGGCAACCTGTCGCTATTGAGCGCCTCAACACTAACTCTTGGCAACCTGAACGCCGGCGCCGGGACTGTGACGACCCTGATCAGCGTTGGGGCGGCCGGGATTGATCTTCGCAACGTCACCGCAGGCGCGCTCGTCGTCTCTGCGCCCGGGGCCATCACGGACGTGGCGGGATCGACGTTGACCATCGCAGGCACGACCTCCTTCAACTCGACGGGCGGAGCAGCCATCACAATCAATGACACCGACACGTTCGGTTCGCTCGCGTTCTTCGGCGGCGTCGTGAACATCGCAGAAGATGACGCGACGATCCTCACCGAGGTGGGAACAATTCCCGTCCTGACGGCGAGCGCCGGCCTGACGCTGACCTCGACCGGCGGCATCACGGACACCGCCGACACGGACGTCTCGGTAACCGGCGCGGCGGTGGTGACCGGCGGGGCGGCGATCAACCTGGTCGACGACGCGGGCGACTCGTGGGCCGTGACGTTGAACGCCTCGTTCACGACCGCGGGCGCGGCGGCGATCACGGTGAACGCTGCGGACGTCGGGGTGGCGAGCTTCGGCTCCCTCGCGTTCAACGGCGCGGCCGTGAACATCTTCGAGGACGACGGGGCGATGCTGCTCTCGGAGTCGGTCCCGGTTCCGGTCCTCACGGCGACGGCGGGCCTCACGCTGGGGGCGACCGGGACGATCGCCGACGCGGCTGACACAGACGTCACCGTGACCGGCGCGGCCGTGCTTACGGCGACCGGGGCCATCACGCTCGTCGACGACGCGGGCGACTCGTGGGCCGTGACCGGCAACGCTTCGTTCAGCAACGCCGCCGCGGCGGCGATCACGATCAACGCGGCGGACGTCGGCGCGGCCGGCTTCGGCTCGCTCGCGTTCAACGGCCTCGGCGTGAACATCTTCGAGGACGACGGTGCGATGCTCCTGACGGAGTCGGTGGCGGTCCCCGTCCTCAACTCCGCGGCCGGACTGACGCTCGGGTCGAACGGGACGATCACCGACGCGGCGGACACCGACGTCACGGTGACGCTCGCGGCCACGCTCACGGCGACCACGGGGATCACGCTGGTCGACGACGCGGGGGACTCCTGGGTCGTCGGGGGAAACATCTCGCTGAACACGGCGGGCGCGGCGCCGATCACGATGAACGCGGCGGACGTCGGGGCGGCGAGCTTCGGATCCCTCGCCTTCAACGGCTCGGCCGTGAACATCTTCGAGGATGACGCGGGGATGCAGCTCGCCGAGTCGGCGTCGATCCCGCTCCTCCAGGCGCTGGGCGGCCTGACCCTGGGCACGGGGATCATCCTGAGCGACGCGGCCGACACGGACGTGCTCGTGATCGGATCGGCGACGGTGACCTCGGGCGGCATCATCAGCCTGGTGTCGGACGCGGGCGACTCCTTTACCGTCACGGGGAACGCCTCGTTCTCCACGGCGGGCGCAGGGCCGATCACCATCAACCCGGCAGACGTCGGCGCGGCGGGATTCGGGTCCCTGGCGTTCAACGGGACCGCCGTGAACGTCTTCGAGGACGACGGCGCGATGACGCTCGGCGAGTCCGCCTCCGTCCCGGTCCTCAGCGCGACGGTCGTGCTGACGCTGGGCTCGAGCGGGACGATCGGGGACCTGGTCGACACCGACGTCATCGTCGGCGGGGCGGGCGCCGACGTGAGCGCCGTGGGCGCGATCACGCTGGTCGACGACGCGGGGGACTCCTGGGTCGTCGGCGGGAACGCGACGTTCCGCAACGGCGGCGCGGCGCCGATCACCGTAAACGCGGCGAACGTCGGCGCGGCCGGCTTCGGCTCGCTCGCCTTCAACGGCTCGGCCGTGAACATCTTCGAGGACGACGGAGCGATGCTCCTGGCCGAGTCCGGGACCGTGGCCGTCCTCAACGCGAGCGCGGGCCTGACGCTCGGGTCGAGCGGGACGATCGCCGACGCGGCGGACACCGACGTCACGGTGACGGGCGCGGCGGCCCTGACGGCCGTCGGATCGATCATCCTCGTCGAGGACGCTGGCGACTCCTGGGCCGTGTCCGGCAACGCGGCCTTCTCGAACGGCGGCGCGGCGGCGATCACGATCAACGCCGCAAACGTCGGCGCAGCCTCGTTCGGCAGCCTCGGGTTCAACGGCGGGGCCGTGACGATCTTCGAGGACGACGGCGCGGTGAACCTTGCGGAGTCGGCCACGGTCGCGATCCTCAACGCGGCGGGCGGCCTCACGCTGACGTCGAGCGGATCGATCATCGACGCGGCGGACACGGACGTGACGGTGACGGGCAACGCCACGCTCACCGCGACCGCGGCCGCGATCATCCTCGTGGACGACGCGGGCGATTCGTGGGTCGTGACGGGGAACGCATCGTTCACGAGCGCCGGGGCGGGGGCGATCGCGATTAACGCGGGCGACATCGGCGCGGCGGGCTTCGGCTCCCTCGCTTTCAACGGCTCCGGGGTGAACATCTTCGAGGACGACGGCGCCATGCTCCTCGCGGAGTCGGCGGCGGTGCCGGTGCTGACGGCGACCGGCGGGCTGACGCTGGGGTCGAGCGGGACGATCGCGGACGCGGCCGACACCGACGTGACGGTGACGGGCGCCGCGGCCGTGACGGGCGGCGGGGCGATCACGCTCGTCGACGACGCGGGCGACTCCTGGGCCGTGACCACGAACGCGACCTTCTCCACGGCCGGGGCGTTCGCGATCAGCGTGAACGCCGGGGCGCTCGGAGCGGCCGACTTCGGCACGCTGACGTTCAACGGCACGGCGACGACGATCCGCGAGACGAGCGACATGCTCCTGACCGGCGCGAGCGTCGCGGCGGCGAGCACGGCCTTTCTGACCTCCACCGGATCGATCAACGACGCGGGCGGCGCGGCGAACGTCACGGCGACCAGCCTCTCGCTGGTGGCCGCGACCGGGATCGGCGATTTCGGCGGCCCGAATCCGCTGACCACCGTCGTCACGAACCTGGAGGCGACCACGGCGACGGGCGGGATCTTCGTGTCGAACACGGGCGCGCTGACGCTCGTCGACATCAACACGGTCGACGACATCGCGATCAACGTGACGGCCGCGGGGAACATCAACATCACGGCCCTGTCGCCCCTGACGGTGCTCGACGACGTCCTCGGGCCGGCCGACATCACGCTGACGGCGACCGAGAGCGCCGTGGTCAACTTCGATCACCTGACGATCGGCGACGGCGTCGGAGGCCCCGGAAACGTCCCGGGCCTCGAGGACCCGCTCGTCATGACGACCGGGGTCGGCGCGACCATCCTCCTCCAGGCGGGCGACGACATCCGCGTCCGCTCCGACGCCTGCGTCCAGGCGCCCGCGGGGAACATCGTCACGACGCCGGGCTTCGGCGACGTCGACGGCGACGCCGACGTATTCGTCGAGCCGGGCGGCTGCATCGACGCCTTCAACGTGACCGTGAACTCCCCGAACGACATCTTCCTCGGGCAGCTCACCGCCGCCGGGACCCTGACGCTGAACGCGGGGACCGACGGGACGGGGTCGATCATCGACCTCTCCCCGGGCACGCTCTTCGTCCCCGGCGCGAACAACATCGTCACGGCGACGCTCAACATGACCGCCGGAGGGAACACGGCCGACTACAACCAGGACGGCCTCATCGACCCGGACGGCCTCGACAACATCCCGGGGAACTCCGACGACGAGGTCCTGAACACATCCTCGAACGCCATCGAGGCGGACATCACGGCGGTCACGCTCAACCTGGCCCAGGTGTTCGGGATCGGCGCGATCGAGGTGCGCGACGTCGACGGCGACCTGGGCGTGAACTTCGCCACGACGTTTGAGGGGAACATCTCGATCGGGACGTCCGGCGGCACCCTGACGACCGCCAGCCCGACCTTCTTCAACCTGCTCCTCGGGATCGACGCGGGCGGGGCGGGGAACATCAACGTCTTCAACTTCGCCGGCGACGTGAACGTCGGCGACGGGAACCTCTTCACGCTTCCGGGGCTCGCCGACCTGCGGGCGGCGGGGGACCGCGTGACCGTGGCCGCCGGCGGGCTGCTCAACGACGGCGACGTGGGGGCCGACACGGGGAGCACCCGGGTGAACGTGACCGCCTTCGAGGTCGTCCTCGTCGGCGGAGCGGGCGTCGGCGTGGGCAACCCGATCGACCTCCAGGCCTCGTTCCTCGCGGGCGCGATCGGCGGCGGCGGGTTCTTCGTGCTGAACAAGGGGAGCCTGACCATCGCCGACCTGAGCCTGGCGATGCCCGACGACCCGGAGGGGTCCGGGATCGTCGGCTTCATCTCGCCGGGGGACATGGTCGACCCGCGCGCCATCGGCAACGGCATCCATGACCTCATTCGCGGGGCCGCGCCTGAGGCCGACCTGACGATCCAGGTGGTCAACCTGGCCGACCCGTCGATCACGGTCGCGGCGGACATCCTCATGGCGGGGACGATCCTCCTCGAGGCGTTCGAGGGCTTCGCCCCCGGAGCGGGAGACGACATCACCGTGCTCGACGGCGTCCGGGTGACCTCGACGGCCGAGGACGTCATCTTCCACGCCGGAGACAACATCAGCGTGCTCGGCGACGGCCTCCTGGTCGACGGCACGGTGGCCGCGGCGGGCGAGGTCCGGTTCGAGACCCACTTCGGCGACAACGACCTCCTCGGGACCATCACGGTGAGCGGGATCGTCGGGCAGGACCTGGCGGTGCCGGTGACGGCCGTGACCGTCAACATGTTCTCCGACAACGAGATCACGACCGGCGGGGCGGTCAACGGGCGGGTCTTCTCGACGGGGACGACGACGATCGACGCGGGGAACGACGGGACGGGCGCGATCGTCCTCGGCAGCGTCACGGCGGGCGGCCTGAACCTGGGGGCGGCCGGCCTGATCACCGACGCCGCGGGGGCGACGATCGCGGTGGCGGGAACGACTGGCGTCTCCGCGACGGACGGCTTCGGCACCGTGTTCGACGTCACGCTCGACAGCGCGACGAACGACTTCGGGACCGTGACGGCCCCCTCGGTGGGGAACCTGACGCTCGTGGATGCGACCGGGTTCAACTTCGGCACGACGAATGTCTCCGGAAACCTCTCCCTGACGACGACGGGCTTGATCGGGGACACCGGCGTCCTCTCCGTGGTGGGCACCACGACCCTGGCGGCTGGCGCGCTGAACGACATCATCCTCGACAGCGCGAACAACTTCGGAGGCAGCGTCACCGTGACGACCGCGAACAACGTGACCCTGGTCGACGCCTTCTCCCTCGACCTGGGGGCCTCCACGATCAGCGGGACCCTGGGCGTGACCGCGCCGGGCGGCCTGACGCAGAGCGGAGTCCTTGCGGTGACGGGAGTTGCGACGATCAACACCGGCGCGAACGACACGACGCTGGCCAACGCGGCGAACACCTTCTCGACGGTGGCCGTGACGGGCCGCAACGTGTCGCTGCGCGACGCGGACGCCATCGACCTGGGCGCCTCGACGGTGACGGGGACCCTGACCGTCCAGTCGGGCGGCGCGGCGGCCACCGACGACATCACGGACAGCGGGGCGCTCGTCGTGACGGGCGCGGCGACGTTCATCGCGGTCCTCGGCGACGTGGTCCTGGACGCGGCGAACGACTTCTCCACGCTGTCGGTCACGAGCTCGAACACGACGACCGTGAACGACATCGGCGCCATCAATCTGGGCGGCGTGACGACGACGACGACCTTCGCCCTGACGACCGCGGGCGCGATCACGCAGACGGGCGCCCTCGCCATCGGGACCACGAGCACGTTCGCGGCGGGCGCGACGAACAACATCACGCTCGACATGGCCACGAACGTCTTCGGCGGATCGGTGGGGATCACGAGCGGCCTGGACGTCACGCTGGTCGACAGCGGGGCGCTCGACCTGTCGGCCTCCACCGTCTCGAGCGACCTCTCGGTGACGGCGGCGGGCGCGATCACGGACAGCGGGGCGCTGACCGTGGGCGGTCAGGCCACGTTCGACGCGGGTCCGAACGCGATCACGCTCGGCGACGCCGAGGCGGACAACTTCGGGGCCCTCTCCGTGACGGGCGGGATCGTCACGGTGACCGAGGCCTCGGCGATGATCCTCACCACGGCGAGCGCGGTGGCCCTCACCGTGACCGCGGCCGGGACCATCACGGACACCGGATTCGTCGTGGCGACGGGCGTCCTGACAGCGACCTCGACGGTCGCGGGATCGTCCGTTGTCCTGGACAGCTCGGTGAATACGGCGGGGACAGTCAACCTCGCCACGGCCGGCGGCGGGGCCGCGGCGACCTTCGTGGACCAGAACGGCTTCACGGTCGGGACCGTGACGGCCGTCGGCGGGCTTGTGACCTTGACCGCCCTGGGCGGGGCGATCCTCTCCGACGGGGCGGGGATCGATGTCACCTCCACGAGCCTGATCGTGAGCGGCTCCACGGGAGTCGGCATCCTCGGGCTGCCCCTCACAACGGCCGTTACGAACCTGGAGGGCGCGGGCGGGAGCGGCAGCTTCTTCCTCGCGAACACCGGCGCGATGACGATCGGCGGCCTGTCCACTATGGAAGGAGTCTCCGCGGCGGGGGCGATCGACGTGTCGACGTCGAGCCCTCTCACGGTGAACGAGGTCGTCGAGACCGACGGCGACGTGACGCTGACCGCCGGAGCGGCCGTCGACCTGGACGACTGCCTGGACGACCTGACGCTCAACGCCTCCGTGAGCGGCCACAACGTGACGCTCCAGGCGGCGGACGAGATCATCGTGAACGACTCCGTGACGGCCGACGAGGACCTCGCGTTCAACTTCGGCGATGCGGCGCGGATCAACGACCTGATCACGGCCGGCGGGACGGTCACGTTCACGAGCCCCGACGGATTCGTGGATGACCCGACCTGCCCGAACGGGATCTTCTTCGGGCCCGGCGGCGTCCTGTTCGCGGACGACATCGCCATCGTGGTCGCAGGCGACATCGAGCTGGGCACGCTGAAGGCCGTCAACACGATCAGCGTGACGAGCATCGGGGGGAGCATCCTCCTCGGAAACGGCCCCGGGGACGCGGGGGCCGACGTGGAGGCCATCCTCATCGCGGGGACCTCGGTGACGCTGCGCGCGGACAACGACATCGCCTTCCGCCTGGGCGCCGTGCCGGAGGGGACGGCGATCCGCGCGGGGACCCTCGTGGACATGATCGCGGGGATCGACGGGACCGGCTCCATCACCGACACGAACGCCGTGACGCTCGACCTAGTGGCGCGCGACGTCAACGCCGACAGCGCGGGCGGGACGACGTTCGACGGGCAGTTCGAGCGCGTCCTCGACTCGACGAACACCGCGGGCGCGGTCGACATCTCGAACGCGAGCGCCGACCTGGTCGTGGTGACCGTTAGCACCGACGCGGGGAGCGCCGTGACGCTCTCGACCCCGGGCTCGATCCTCGACGGGAATGCCGCGGGGACGACGAACGTGACCGCCGGAAGCCTTTCGGCGACCGCGGGTTCCGGCATCGACCTCGACACGGCGATCACGACCCTGACGCTGGCCAGCGTGACCGGCGTGGGCGGGATCGACCTCTCCGACGCCGGGACGCTCGCGGTGACCGCCGCGACGACGGCGAACGGCGACCTCACGATCACCTCCACGGACGACATGACCGTCTCCGCCGTGACGGCGGGAGGCTCGGGCGCCGTGGCGACGCTCAACGCGGTGGGCGCGGCCTCCGAGGTCCTCGACGGGAACGCCGGGGCGACGAACGTGACGGCGGGAGGCCTCGTGGCCCTCTCCGGAGCGGGCGTGGGGACCGGCGACGCCCTGGAGACGAACGTCAGGTTCTTCGAGGGGACCGGCGGGACGGGCGGGATCGCCCTGGCGAACGCCGGGGCCCTCACGCTCGGCGGGATCGGCGCCGTGGCGGGCATCACGGCGACGGGCGCGATCACGATCACGACGGCCAGCCCGCTGACGGTGGACATCAACACGACGACGGCGGGGACGCTGACGCTGACCGCCGGTGAGACGGGCGACGGGGGCGTCTTCGCGGACGACCTGACGGTGAACGCGGGCGTGACCGTGAGGTCGACGGGCGCCGACGTGGTCCTGAACGCGGGAGACGACGTCGTCCTGGGCGGGAGCGTCGTGGCCCTGACCACCGTGACGATCCGCGCGGGGTCGGGCGACCTCGACGCGGGTGGGAGCGTGGCGGACGCGAACGGCGGGCTCGTGAACGTCTCCGCCGCGACCCTCGACGTGACCGCGATCGGGAACGACGCGGCGACGGCGATCGACCTCGACACGACCGTGACGACCGTCCTCAACGCGGCGGTGACGCCGGGGACGGGCGGGATCGACATCCAGGACACCGCGGGCGGCCTGACGGTGACGGCGGCCTCCACGGTGGACGGGGACGTGCGGATCGAGGCGGTCGGGGGCGACCTGACGGCCTCGAGCGTGACGGCCGGCGGCCTGGGCGCCGACGCGACGGTCGTGACGACGGGCACGGGGAACATCAACGTGGGCATCGTCGTCGCGGACGGCGACGTGGTGACCCTCGACAGCGCCGGGAACGTGACCGACACGGACGGCGCGGGGAACGACGTGACCGCGGACGCCCTGGTGGCCCTGACCGAGACGGGCTTCGGGACCCTGGCCGACCCGATCGAGACCACGGTGAACTTCGTGGAAGGGGAGGGCGGCACGGGCGGCTTCTTCCAGACGAACACGGGGGACCTGACGATCGGGACGATCGGCGCCGTGGACGGCGTGGTCGCCACGACCGACATCTCGATCTCGACGGTCGGCGCGGGCGTGCTGGCCCTCAACGTCTTCGAGACCGTGGCCAGCTCGACCGCCTCGGTCACGCTGGACGCGGGCGAGACGGCCGACGGGCTCGTCTTCGCGGACGACCTGACGGTGACCGCGCTCGTGCAGGCGGCCACGACGATCGCGCTGCGCGCGGGCGACGACCTCTCGATGGGTGGGACGGTGATTGCGGGGACGACCGCCACGCTCGTCGCGGGAGACGGAGACCTGGACGTCGGAGGCAGCATCGTGGACGCGAACGGGGCCGCGGAGAACGTCCAGGCGACGACGCTGACGGCGACGGCCGTGGGAGCGAACCCGGTCGGCGGGTTCGGAATCAGCCTCGACACGCGGATCACGACGCTCGCCGCGGCCACGGTCGGCGTCGGCGTGGGAGGCCTCCAGACGGGCGGCGTGCGGCTTGACGACGTCGACGGCGGTATGGCCGTGACGCTGGCCTCCGCGGAGAACGGGAACGTCCTGCTCTCCGCGACGGGCGGGGACCTGACGATCGCGAGCGACCCGGGCGGCGGCGCGGCGGGCGTGTTCGCGACGACGACGGCGGGGAACGACGTCGTCCTCTCCACCTTCTCGAACGTCACGGGCGTGGGGAACATCTCGCTCGGGACCGTGTCCGCGGCGGACCTGGTGGAGCTGAACAGCGTGGGGAACGTCAACGACACGCAGGTCGCGGGCGAGACGGCCACGACGGGAACCGTGAACGTCACCGCGACGAACCTCCTCGCGAGGGCGGTCGCCGGCTTCGGCACGGCGGCGAACCCGATCGAGACGCTCGTCGTGACGGCCGCGGGGCGCGTCGACACGGGCGGGTACTTCCAGACGGACCTCGCGGGCGGGCTCACGGTCGGCACCGTGACCTCGTTCGGCGGAGAGGTGGTCTCGGGCGTGCTCGACACGAACCTCCTGAACGGCGC
Organism: uncultured Planctomycetia bacterium; assembly: GCA_964649705.1. Classification (GTDB taxonomy): domain Bacteria; phylum Planctomycetota; class MHYJ01; order WSZJ01; family CAZYRM01; genus CAZYRM01. The sequence continues at coordinate 2,490 of CAZYRM010000105.1, read as the reverse complement.
GGCCGCCGCGACGATCCGCGCGAATTCGCCCCTCACGATCGCGGCGAACGTGATCATGAGCGGGGACGTGACGTTGACGGCCGGCGAGGTCGCGAACGCGCCGGCGTGCATCGACGACCTGCTCGTCTCCCCGGGCGTGACGGTGGAGTCGACCTTGGGGAACGTGAGCCTCCTGGCGGGCGACGACGTGATCATCTCCGCAGGCGCGTTCGTGACGGCGTTCGGCACGGCGACGATTACGGCGGGGTTCGGCGACCTGGACGCCTGCGGCACGGTCACGAACGACGGGACGGTGACCTCGGGCAGCGGCGGCGGCGGGGGAGGCGGGCCGGTCATCATCACGGCGATCGGCGACATCCTCCTCGGCCTGGTGATCGGGCCGAACGGGGCGATGATCACGAGCACGACGGGGTCGATCCTCGACGGGAACGACGGCGAGATGAACCTCGTCGTGAACGGATTCACGCTCCTCAGCGCGGCGCGCGTCATCGGGACGCCCGACGACGCGCTGGAGGTGCAGCAGGAGAACGGGCAGTTCATCGCGAACGCGGGGAGCGCGAGCGACGAGGTTTCGGTGAACCTGCAGGGGCAGCTTGAGCCCGACGGGCGGCCGTTCGCGACGCGGATCCCGCCCGGGATGATCCTGTTCAACAACTCCGTGTACGGCGGGGACAGCGCCGAGGTGTTCCAGCAGTTCGCCGCGGAGCTGAACATCCGCAGCACCGGGGAGCGCGACCACGGGAAGTCCGGGTTCTTCACGGGGTCGATGCTCTACCTCGACGAGGTGTGGAGCCCCGACGCGCTGTTCGAGTGGGATGCGACGTCGGACCAGGGGCCGCTCAGCCAGCGGTAGAGCGAGCCGTTGGCCCATGCGCAAGGGATTGCCGCGAGGAGCGCGGCGCGGGCATCAGGCCTGCTCGTAGGCCCGCAGAAACTCCTTTCGAGGAATTCCCGCCTGGTTGCAAATGGTGCGCAAGGTGGAGGACTTGAGCGACGGATGGTTGGGCATCGTCAGAGGGGTTCTTGTCCCGTCCGGGTTGTCCTTGACCATCGAGATGTGCTCGGCCTCGCGGACGATGAGGAAGCCCAGCATCTGGAGCGCCTTGAGTACCTTGCGTTTCGGGGCGTCGATGGGAAACTTCGACATCAGAGGTCCACGCCGGCCTCGGCTACGAACGCTTCCAGGACCGTCGGCTGGGCTCTCAGGACCTCCTTGCCGAAAGTCTTGATATGGAATCCGATGGCCGACCGGACGTCCTCGAGCGCCTCCTCGTACGTGTCTCCCTGTCCGACGATCACGCCCTTGATACCCAGGGGATAGGCGACATAGCCGTCGGGATGCCTCTCAACGACGATCTTGAAACGACGCATGGTGTCTCCCTCGCGCACGCGCACCGGAGCCCCTCGGCGAGCGGTGTCGCAAGTCGAGGATACCCACTCCCATCCTTCCGCGCAAGGCGGCGATGAGGCTCCAGGGAGTTCCGCATGACCGGCACCGCATAGCCGCGCGATCGACGGTGCGCGCCGTCGAAGGAGTGGGGCGTGGGAGCGACGCGGCCCACGCGTCGTCGTCCGGCCTGAACTTGGGGACCGGCGGCACCATGTAGTCGATGTCGCCGTGGCCGCCCGCCGCCCAGGGAAACGGCCCGGGTTCTTCACGGGCTCGATGCTCTACCTCGACGAAGTGTGGAGCCCCGACGCGCTGTTCGAGTGGGATGCGACGTCGGACCAGGGGCCGGTCAGCCAGAGGTAGGCCCCGCCCGGGACGCGCAATTGGACACGTCCCGCGGTCGGTCGTACAGTGGGCGGCGATGGTCTTCTCCCAGGATCGCCTCTCACTCCTCGTGGGCCCGCGCGGAGCGCTTCGGACGACCGCCCTCCGGGGCGCGCGCTGGCTTGCCCTGTTCGCCCTCGCCTTCGCGCTCAACGCGGGGAGAGGCTTCGACCTGTCGGACGAGGCCTGGTTCCTTCAGGTGGCCTCGCGCATCGCGTCGGGCGACGCGCTCTACCGCGAGGTCTTCTTCGGGGCGACGCCGCTCTCCGTGTACCTCACCGCGGCCGCCGTGCGGGCGCTCGGCGCCGAAGTCCTCGTCCTCAAGGCCCTCGTCGCGGCGATCTTCACGGCGACCCTCGCGATCTCGCTCGCGCTGGCCCGGCGCTTCGGCGCCACCCGGAGGGCCGAGGTCGCGATCGGCGCGGCGCTCTTCCTCTTCGCGCTGCCGGTCGACGCGCCTGCGTACACGCCGCTCGCGAACCTCTTCCTCCTCGCGACGCTCCTTGCTGCGCTGGGGTGGATCGGCCATCCCGCGCAGGGAGAGGAGGTCGACCAGCGCACAGCGGTCGATCGCAAGAGGACCCGTGCCGAGAGGCTGTCCCAGGCCGCGCCGCCCGAGGCCGGCGGGGTCCCCGGGCGCTGGCGCCTGCTCGTGGCCGGGGCGCTCGCCGGCCTCTGCTTCGGCGCGAAGTGGAACCTCGGGTTCTTCGCACTCG
>CAZYRM010000104.1:0-22882 GCA_964649705.1 uncultured Planctomycetia bacterium | reverse complement strand
GCTCGGCGTGCGCGCGGTGCTGGACGAGGCGGACCGCCCGCCGGCGATGGACTACGGCCGTTTCATCCAGGCCGACGGCACGGTGAGCACGATGGGGGTCCTCCTGCACGCGCTCGTGCGCCCCTGGCTCTGGGCGGCGCTCTCGGCGGACGGGGCGCGGATGAAGGAGGCCTCGGCGAGCCTCGCCCGCGCTCTCACGCGGCTCCTGGCGACGCTCGGGACCCTCGTCTGATCCCACCGCTTGTCGCCGAACCGGACCAGGCCCCGAAGGGGCCGAGAGAATGTAGCCAGGGCCGCAGGCCCTGGAAAAGGCGTCCTTCCAACGACCGGAGCCCCGAAGGGGCGGCAGAAACGCGCCCATGCCGACCCTTCCGCCCTGCCGCGGTCGCGGAGGCGTGGTAGCATGTCCGCGATGTCGACCGAGACCTCCATGGGCGGCGGGCGGCGAGCGTTCGAACCGACGCGCTGGTCGCTGATCCTCCAAGCGAAACGGGGCTCCCGCAGCGCCCTCTCCGACATGCTCTCGATCTACTGGAAGCCCGCCTACTTCTACGTCCGCCGCTGGGGCACAGGTGTCGAGGACGCGAAGGACCTCACACAGTCGTTCTTTGCCGAATTCCTCCGCCGCGACTTCCTCGAGGGCGTCGCGCGCGAGCGGGGCCGGTTCCGTTCGTTCCTCCTGACGACGCTCCGGCACCACCTTGTCAACGAGTCCGAGACCGCGCGCGCGAAGAAGCGCGGGGGTGGGAAGGCCGCCCTCCCGCTCGACTTCGCCGACGCGGAGCAGCGCTACCGGGCATCGAAGGAGGCCCCCGAGGCGGCCTTCAACCGTGAGTGGGCCCTGACCGTGCTCGAACGTGCCCTCTCGGCCCTGGCCCGCGAGATGCCGAAGGACCGCTTCGACGCCCTTCGCGCCCACCTCTCGCCCGGCGAGGCCCCCGCGTACGAGGAGACGGCGCGACGGCTCGACGGAACGGTGACCGACGTGAAGAACCTCCTCCACGGGGCGCGAAAGCGGTATCGGGAGCTCATCCGCGAGGAGGTCCGCTGCGGCGTCCGCGACGAGTCCGAGGTGGACGCCGAGGTCCGGGATCTCTTCGCATTCCTGTAGCGGATTCCCTTAAACTCCTGCCCCGCGCTCCTGCTTCCGGAGGCGACACGGCAGGAGGGAGCCTCAATGGACGTCACGTGCAGCCGCTGCGGGGGGACATTCCCCCAGTCCGAGGTCGACGGTCGATTCCAAGGCACTTGCCCCAAGTGCCTCGCAAAGGCCCTCCTCGAGGAGAGCTCGGCCGGCGGGACCGCTTCCTCAAGCGAGGCCCCCCTCGAGCCCGGGCGGACGATCGGCGGGTACGAGGTGGTCGAGCAGATCGGCGCGGGCGGGATGGGCGTCGTCTACAAGGCCCGCCAGCCGCACCTGGACCGCTTCGTCGCGCTCAAGGTCCTGCCGCGCCACCTCGCCGAGCAGCCCGACTTCGAGGAGCGCTTCCGCCGCGAGGCGAAGGCCCTCGCGTCGCTCTCCCACGCGAACATCGTCGGCGTCCACGACTACGGCATCGCCGACGGCATCTCGTACCTCGTCATGGAGTACGTCGACGGCGTAAACCTCCGCTCCATTTTGCGCGAGAAGCGGCTCATGCCTGAGGAGGCAATCCGGATCGTGCCCCAGCTCTGCGACGCGCTCGAGTACGCCCACGGGGAGGGGATCGTCCACCGCGACATCAAGCCCGAGAACATCCTGATCGACAAGAGGGGGCGGGTGAAGGTCGCCGACTTCGGCCTGGCGAAGATCCTGGGGGGCGAGGGCGCGCAGGGCCGCTCGATCACGCGGACCGAGGCGGTGATGGGGACTCCGAGCTACATGGCGCCCGAGCAGCTCGAGGACGCCAAGCGGGTGGACCACCGCGCGGACATCTACTCGATGGGCGTGGTGTTCTACGAGATGCTCACCGGCGAGCTGCCGCTCGGGAGCTTCGCGCCACCGTCTCAGAAGGTCCACGTCGACGTGCGGCTGGACGAGGTGGTCCTCAAGACGCTCGCGAAGGAGCCCGAGCGCCGGTACCAGCACGCGAGCGAGGTGAAGGAGGACGTCACACAGATGACGCGACTGGCGCCGCGAGGCGATCGCGCCCCGGCTCCGCCGACATCGAGGCGTCGCAGCCTCGTTCGAAGGCTCGTGTGGCTCCTCGTCCTCGCGGGCCTGGCTTTGGGGGGCGTGTACGGGTATCGGGCCCTGCGCCCCGGGGTGGCCGATCTTCCGGCGGCGCCGCCGTGGTTCGAGCGGATCGTCATGAGCGACGACGACCTGCCGGGCCTCTACGAGTTCGAATCGCCCGGTAGGAGCTTCGCGGCAGGGCCGCTCCGCGCGACCACGCCCGCCGACGTGAACCTCGTGTTGGAGTCGCTCCAGAAGGCGGGCGTGGGCTGGAAGGCCGTCCCTCCCTTCCGGCAAGCCTGTCTTGTGATGATGAAGCCCCTCAAGATGGGGTACGCGGCGCTCCTCACGGACAGCGATGGGCACGCGAGGGAGTTCCTCGCGGAAGTCACGCTGCCAAGCGGGCTGGAGAGCTGGACGCACCGGGACGGCGCGACCGTGGTGGTCGCGTACGGCACCGCCGACTCGCCTCAGGCCCGAGCGGCCTGGGAGCAGATGATCGACTGGTTGTGCGCGCGGATCGCTCTTCCTCTCCCGTACACGCTTCCGGCTGCGTCGAGCGCTCGGTTGGCCGAGGACGACCTCCCGATGGGTTGTTCCATCACGCGGGAGTGGAGCTGGCCCGGCAATCCGCCGCCCGCCGATGGATGGCCATACTACGGAGTTCCTCCGCAGAGCGTCTCGGGCGCGTGCATTCAGTGGATCGGGCCGGGCGAGGTGCAGGTCCACGGACTTGACATCGTCAGGGCATCCGTGCGCAGGGCCTTCTTCGAGCAGGTATCTCGAGCACGGGAGGTCTTGTGTCTTGGATCCCTGATCTCCTACGTCAGTTCGCGACACGAGGCCGAGGGGGACGCGATCTCACAGCAGATCCTCGTGAAGCTGGGGCTCGCTCGAGCCCATGGAGAGGAGATGGCCGACCGGCTCGCCAGTGCCGCCGCGCTGGCCCCCGAGATGGCCCTTGCCGTGGTCGCCGTGACGGATACGCCGAGGACTGAGCCGCTCGATGATCACTCCCTGACTGCGTTGGTCCTCTCGCGGCTCGTCGACGCGGATCTCGAATGGAATCCCGGCGCCGGTCCGAGCACACTGCTCGCCGAGTTGAGACGCTCTCCGATCCGCGAGGGACTCTCCGTCCTCGCGCCGCCCTTCCTGCGATCTGTGACAGAGGACTCCGCCGAGGTGGATGTGCCGGGATGCGTGCGATTCCGAGTCAACTTCGGCGAGCAGGACGCTGAAGTAGAGGAGTTCCGCTTCCCGCAGAGTGGACGACGCGTCATCCGGACAAGTGGAGGTTGGAGCAGTCGCCCCCCGACGTCGACCGGTGACGACATGCTGATCGCGTCAGGAGACTCGTTGCGCGAGACCATCAGCGCTTGCGCACGCGCCGGTGGAGCCAACTTCGTCACTTCGCCGGAAGTTCGGGGAGTGGTGCGAGGGGAATCGAGGGGCCGCTGGCCAGAGGCGCTTGGAGTGGCATTGAGAGGCCACGCGCAGGCCGCTTGGTACGAGGCGGATGGCATACTGCGGTTCGGGGAACGAAAACGAATGGCCCGCATGAAGGCGACCCCATGGACACGCGTCCTCCCCTCTGACCCGTCGGCCCCCCGCGTGAGCGTCGATGTCTGGGAGACGGACTTCCGTCGCACTGCGCTTCGCATCGCCGAGGCGGGCAAGGTGTCGGTCGAGTTTGCACCCGAGGTCAAGGGCAAGGTCACCGCGCGGCTGGTGGACGTCCCTTGGGCGGACGCCCTTGAAGCCCTCGCCGGGACCTGCGGATACGCCCTCTCGCTCGCGGCAGGGGGAGGGCTTCGCCTGACCGAGGCACCCGGGGCTCAGCACACCCCGCTAGAGCCCCTCCTCTTCTCGAGCGCGGACCTGCCGTCAGGGTGGGAGGTGTACAACTTCGAGACCTTCGGGGGGAGCGTATCGTGGGGTGTGAGCGACCACGAAATCGACTACCTCCTGACCAGGATGATCCGCCTCGACGGCATCTCCTCAAGGCAAGTTTCCGAAGCCTACGAAGTGGCCTGGATTCAGGGTAGGACGTTGCAGGCCCAGTTCCTGCTGCTGTCGTTTCGCGATCTACCCGCTGGGGAGCAGCTTGAGGCACGCCTGGCCACGACCAGGGCGCGCCCGGGGCAGGGTGGGAAGGAGGTCGTGCTTCGAAACGGCCCCCTCCTTGCCATCGGAAACGCCACCTATGGCGACGACTCGGAGTTCGATGCGCTCGTGTCGAAGCTGCGCGAGCGCATGGGGCTGGAAGGCAAGTAGCTTCAGCGCTGCCCGATCCTGCCGCGCCCCTTGAGGATGCCCCGCGCCCAGACCAGCTCGTCGGCGTCCAGCGGCGGGACCGGGTGGCGGGAGTAGTCGACGCCATACCCGAAGCCCCCCGCTTCGTAGACCTCCTCGAGGAGGGACTGGAGATTGACCACGGCGTCCGTGTCGGGTTTCAGGAGTGGGATCGGGATGCGAGGCAGCCGCCGGCGCAGGGGAATCGGATACACCTCGGCGCGCGTCCGCCGGTCGGCGCGGCGCACGGCAACGCGGTAGCTGTGCTCCTCGAGCTCGTGCACGAGCTCCTCGGGCACCGCGACCGTGTGGGCTCCGCCTCGAAGCAGGTCGACCTCGACGAGATGGACGCCCGAAGACAGGTGTTCGGCCTGCTTCTGCAGATACTTCGCCCGTCCGTCGGAGCCTGATCGCTTGTTCGCCGCGGACAGGACCTCCACGACGGTGACGAGCCTCTTGTCCTCGTGAACGCTGCGGATCTCGATAAACGTCTCCGGGACCTCGTCGGGCTCCACGACGAGCAGGATGGGTGGGTCCGCCACGGCGCTGGAGCGTGCTCCGTCGCGAACGTGACGCGCGCGGGCGAGAACGGCCACGTCGGGCCGCGGCTTGCGATCGGTGATCTCCAGCACGGTCCGTTGACCGGCCCAGGCGAGGTACCGCGGCGCGAGCATCCGCGTCAGCTCCTCGGCCATGTGGATGATGAGCGCGTCATGGACGCTGCTCCAGTAGCCGGGGTGCTCCAGCCACGGGTCCATGCCCGGGAACCGGTATGTCCGCTTCTTCGCCATCCACAGCATTGTACGTGTGCGCGAAGGGGTCGGCAACGGCGCCGTCCGGGTGTACAATCCCGCGCGAAACGAGGGAGGACGCCATGCACCCCTGGCACGACATCTACGTCGACGACGCGCTGATCTCGAAGGCCTTCCCCGTCGTCATCGAGGTCCCCAAGGGGAGCAAGAACAAGTACGAGCTCGACAAGGAGACGGGGCTCCTCAAGCTCGACCGCGTCCTCTACAGCGCGGTCCACTACCCCGCCGACTACGGCTTCATCCCGCGGAGCTTCTGCGACGACGGGGACCCCCTCGACGCCCTCGTCCTCTCCCAAGAGCCCGTCTTCCCGCTGACCATCGTGCAGGCCCGAGCGATCGGCGTCATGCGGATGCGGGACGACAAGGGGATCGACGACAAGATCATCGCGGTGTCAACGCTCGACCCCGCGTATGCCGACTACACGGACCACGCGCAGCTCCCGAAGCACCTCGAGCGGGAGATCCGCCGCTTCTTCCAGGACTACAAGGTCCTCGAGCAGAAGCAGGTCGTCGTGGAGGACTTCATCGGCCCCGACGAGGCGCTCAAGATCATCCACGAGGCTCTCGACCTCTACCGCAAGCTCCGCCGCGGCGAGTACAAGAAGTAGGATTGCATCCGGCCGCGCCGGTCCCTTAGACTCTCCTCCATGCCGTTCCGCCGGTCCCTCCTCCTCGCCGCGCTCCTCGCCCTGCCGCTCGCCGCGGAGGACCCGGCGTTCCGAGTGGAGGGCGGCCTCGCGGGGCACGTCCGCGAGGACCGGTGGACCTACGCGCGCATCGACGCCCGCGGCGGCGACGAGGACTTCCAGGGAGTCGCCGTCCTCGCAAGCAAGGCGTGGGACGGATCCGAGGCCGAGACCCTCCTCCCCATCCAGGTCCCCAGGAAGTCCCGCAAGCGCTTCGAGATCTACCACCGCTCCCAGGGGACCCTGTCGATCGACGTTCGCGTCTTCGACCCCGACGGGAACAAGCTCTACGACGAGCCCCTCGAGGGATCCCCCATGAGCGCCCGCTGGCTCGTGGGCGTCCTCGGCCCGTCGCTCGCCGGCCTCGATGGCTTCAACCAGATCGGACAGTACGACATCAACGCCATCTCCCTGGGCGCCGAAGGCCTGCCCAGGAAGTCCTGGGGCCTCGACGCCCTCGACTGGCTCCTCTGGCCCGAGCCCGATCCGCAGCAGCTCCTCCCCGAACAGGCCGAGGCGATCGTCGAGTGGGTCCGCTCCGGGGGGCGCCTCTGCCTCTGCATCGCGAAGAACGTCGACCTCGTCAAGGGCTCGCCCTTCGCCGCCCTCCTCCCGGGCAGCCTCGAACGCGCCGAGCCGAGGGACGACCTCGATGCGCTGAAGAAGCTCACCAAGGTCCCCATCCCGGCGTTCGAGTCGGCGCTCATCGCAGGGATCCGCCCCGAGGGGAAGGTCCTCCTCAGTCAGGACGACCGCCCGCTCGCCGTCCGGAGGCGATTCGGCCTCGGCCAGGTCGTCCTCCTCGCCTTCGACCCGCTGACCGAGCCGTTCACGCGCTGGACCGGGCGCCAGGCGATGTGGATCAAGCTGCTCGGCCTCCCCGAGCCCGAGTTGAAGCCGAAGCCGGTCGTCAACGACGGCACCTACTACGGATACGACGTCGAGCCGCCCGACTCCCCGCCCGCCGCGCAAGTCTGGGTGCAGCGCATGGAGTCGGCCCCGCTCGGAAGGACGGTCGACGCCGGCGTGTTCGTCCTGCTCTTCGTCTCCTACGTCCTCATCGTCGGCGTGGGCGACTACCTCTGGTGGAAGCGCAAGGGGAAGCCGTTCGGGCTCTGGTTGGCGACCCCCGTCTGGGTGGCCCTCTTCGGTTACCTGAGCTTCCAGGCCGGCACCACCGGCCGACGGAAGACTGAACTCCTCAGGTCCGTGACCGTCTATGACCGGGACCTCACCGACAAGGAGTGGACCTACCACGGGGGCGCCACGGCGTACGTCGGGTCGGGGCAGAGGCTCTCGTTCGCCCCCTCCCCCGCCCCGGGCGTCCTCTGGCCGACCGCGGGACGCAACGAGGGAGCCTCTCTGGGGAGGGGCAAGATCCAGATGGTCCAGACGCCGAACGGGACCGAGGCCCGCGGCCTGAAGATGTACAGCGCCTCGATGGTCTCGTTCCTCTGCGAAGGACGGGGGAACGTCCCGGAGCTCTCGGGCCTCCGCGTGAGCGTCCAGGGGGAGCGGGTGACCATCGAGAACAAGACGGCCATCACCTGGGTGGACGGGTGGCTCCTCCGCGGCAAGCGCTGCTGCGAGATGCTCCCGATCGCCGCCGGCGCGACCGAGGTCGTCGACGGCGCGGTGGGGTGGCTGACGGCGGAGGAAGCGCGCGACAGGACCCGCAATGGACTGACCTTCCCCCAGGAGACGGTCTACTACAACCGGCGCTCCTACTACTACGAGACGCCCACGGAGTTCAGGTCCACCGGCGCGCACATCCACGCCCTGCAGCTCCTCCTCGAGCCGTGGAGCACGCCTCGACGGTGGGAGGGGAAGCCCGGGGGGTTCGTGCCGGACGACCTCTCCGAGCCGTGCCTGCTGCTCGTCGCGAACGGCGGGCCCTGCGGGGTCTCGATCGACCCGTTCGAGGGGGAGCGCGTCGGGGCAACCGCCGTGCGGATCTGGCTGGACGAGGAGACGCCGAAGTGATCGAGGTCAGGAACCTGACGAAGATGTACGGGTCGTTCCCCGCCGTGCGGGACGTCTCCTTCCGCATCGAGAAGGGGGACATCTTCGGCTTCATCGGCCCGAACGGCGCCGGGAAGACGACGACGATCCGCACGCTCGCGACGCTCCTCACGCCGACCTCGGGAGACGCCTACGTCGGCGGGTTCTCAGCGGTCCGCCAGCCGCGGGAGGTCCGGAAGCTCATCGGGTACATGCCCGACTCGTTCGGCGTCTACGAGGAGATGCGCGTCGGGGAGTACCTGGAGTTCTTCGCGGCGCTTTACGGCCACCGCGCGGCGAAGCGGCAGAAGCTCGTCGCGGACATCCTCGCCCTCGTCGACATGACGTCGAAGCGGGAGGACGTGATCGGCGGCCTCTCGCGCGGCACGCAGCAGCGGCTCGGCCTCGCGCGCGTCCTCGTCCACGACCCCCAGGTGCTCCTCCTCGACGAGCCCGCAAGCGGCCTCGACCCCCGGGCCCGCGTCGAGATCCGCGAGCTGATCCGCGAGATGGGGAGGATGGGGAAGACGATCCTCATTTCGAGCCACATCCTCCCCGAACTCGGGGACCTCTGCAACCGCGTCGGGATCATCGAGCGGGGCCAGATCGTCTTCTCGGGGACGATCCAGGAAGCCGTGCGGCTCGCGGCGACGGAGCGCGTCGTCGTCGTCCAGCTCGCCTCGAACGCGGAGGCGGGGCGGAAGGCGATCGAGATGAGCCCGTGGGTGACCCGGGTCGAGGAGGACGCCCAGGGGCTCCGCGTCCACCTCAAGCCCGAGGCCGAGGGGCCGTGGTTCATCGCGGAGGCCGCCGTGGGCGCCGGGGCGCGCATCTCCATGCTCCGCGAGGAGGAGATCAACCTCGAGGACGCCTTCATGCGGCTGACGAAGGGAATCGTATCGTGAGGGCGATCCTCCTCAGGGAGCTGGGGTCGCTGGGGACGCGCCACGCGCTGTTCGTGGTGCGGCTCATCCTGCTGGCCCTCCTGGCGCTCGTCCTCGGGTTCGCGATCTTCGGCAGCCTGTGGAGCGGGGCGCGCGGCGCGATGACGTTCCGCCAGATGGCCGACCTCGGGCACACGTTCTTCGTCACGTTCTTCGTCACCGAGCTCATCCTCGTCTGGCTCCTCGTCGCGTCGATGACGGGGGGCGTCATCGCGACGGAGCGGGAGCAGCGGACGCTCGACCTCCTCCTCATGGCACCGCCGGGGGCGATGCGGATCCTGTTCGGGAAGTTCCTCTCGCGGATCGCGGTGCTCCTCTTCGTGATCGCCTACTCGGCGCCGTTCCTCTTCGCGGGCCTCGCGCTCGGCGGCGTCGGCACGGAGGAGATGGTCAAGGCGACGGTCCACGTCTTCGCGCACGGCGTGCTCGCGTGCGGCATCACCTTCCTCCTGTCCGCGACGAACCGCAACCCGCGGAACGCGACGGGAGGGACGATCGGGCTCGTCTTCCTCGGCGCCATCCTCCTCCCCATGATCGAGGGGATGTTCATGGGCTTCCGCGGGGCTCCCACCCTGACGTTCCACATTCATCCTGTCTACGCCTCGATTGCCGTGGTGACCGGGGAAATCAAGTTGTATGAGTGGGAGTGGCTGCTGCCGGCCATCTGGGTCGCCGTCGGCATAGGATGCGCCCTCTTCGCGGGGCGGGTTGTGGCCATCCGGACCTACGTGAACCCGCCGGAGCACCTCAATCCGCGCACGCGGACCGCCCGGAAGGGCCTGGAGTCGCTCGCAGCCGTCGCGCGCCTGCTGGCGCTGATTGCGACGCTGGGCATCGGCCTGTGGATCGCCTTCGCCTCGAAGAAGTACTTCTATTCCAATCACCTCGACGAAAGACCGATCTACTGCCTGGCGATCGTCGCCCTGTTCGTCTGCGTCCTGATCCGCCGCGCCCGCGCGGGGCTCACGAAGGGGGAGGCGCGCGCCTGGAGCACTTCTCTCCCCCTGGACGCCAACCCGATGCAGTGGAAAGAGGCGAACTTCGTGGGGTACGCGCCGGCGTGGAGGGCGGACCTCACGGTGATCGCCTGCCTCCTCATCGTCCTGGCCGTCGCGAGGTCGAGCGGCCATGGCGGCGAGGACGAGCTGCTCGGGACCGTCATGGGGTGCGTCGTCGTCACGACGCTCCTCTTCGTCCTGAGCCACTTCTCGGTGGGGATCGCGCGGGAGCGGGAGAGAAAGACGCTCGAGCTGCTTCTCCTCACGACGGCCCCGCGGCGCATGCTGGTGGACAGCGGCTGGTCGGCGGTCGTACGGATGATGTGGCCGCTCTTCGCCCTGCTCGCGGCGGCGAGCGTGTCGGCGCTTATCCAGGAGTCGTACAAGGTCACGCCGTTCCAGCTCCTCCTCGCGTGCGCGATTCTCGTTTCGACGATCGTGCTGCACGGGTACTGGGCGCTGTGGGCCTCCTTCCGCACGAAGAAGGCCAACAGCGCCCTCTCGCTCGGGTTCGGGGTGCCTCTCCTTGCCTACACGATCCTGCCGTTCCTGGACGTCATGTTCATGTCGGTCGCCCGCCTTCGCGACTATCCCGTCTCACTGTCGATCAACCCCGTCTTCCTCACCGTCTATCTCGCGGCGGAAAACCATCCGGAGGAGCTCACAGGGGACATCCCCATCGTGGCGGCCGGAGTCATGTACGTCATCGGCGCGGTCGTCGGCGCCATCCTGCTGCGCAACGCCGTTCTCGCCCGCATGGAGGCCGCGCAGGACCGCTAGCATGTCGGACCCCGAGCCCTCCACGATGCCCCCCGACTCCACGCAAGGGGCCTCCGGACGGCCCGCGTCCGACGCCCCTCCGACGCTCGCCGGCGGCGAGCGCCCGACAACGCCGCCCACCGCCCAGGCCGGACGAGCCTTCGGCCGCTACACGCTCCTCGAGGAGATCGGCCGAGGCGGGATGGGCGTCGTCTGGAAGGCGCTCGACACCCAGCTCCAGCGCGTTGTCGCCCTCAAGCAGGTCCTCCCCGGGGGCGCCGCGTCCCCGCAGGACCTCGAGCGGTTCCTCCGCGAGGCCCGCCTTGCCGCGCGCCTCCGCCACCCTCACATCGTCCCCGTCTACGACGCCGGGGCGTTCGAGGGGCAGCCGTACTACACCGCCGACTTCATCGAGGGGAGGCCCCTGAGCGACCTCGTGAAGCGACCGCTCGCCCCGCACGAGGTGGCGCGGATCATGCAGTCGATCGCCGAGGCCCTCGCCTACGCGCATGCCCAGGGTGTCGTCCACCGCGACGTGAAGCCCGGGAACATCCTCGTCGCCCCCGACGGGCAGGCCTGGCTGACCGATTTCGGCCTCGCCAAGCAGCTACGGGGCGACGACGCGCCGGTCCAGGCCGACTTGACGGTGAAGGGGGCGATCCTCGGCACGCCGCACTACATGAGCCCCGAGCAGGCCTCCGGCGCGGGAGACATCGGCCCCGCGAGCGACCAGTTCTCGCTGGCCGTCGTGATGTACGAGGCCCTCACCGGGCGCCGCCCGTTCGCCGGAACCTCGCCGTTCGAGGTGGCCTGCGAGGTGGTGTCCCGCGAACCCGATCCGCCGAGGTCGGTGAAGCCGCAGATCCACCCGGACCTCGAGACGATCTGCCTGCGTTGCCTGGAGAAACGCCCCGAGCGGCGCTATCCGTCCGCGGACGAGTTCGCCGCCGACCTCGCCCGCCACCTGCGAGGAGAGCCGATCGAGGCGCGTCCCGTCTCGACGATCGTCCGCCTGGCGCGGAGGGTGAGGGCGAACCGCTCGACGATCCTGTCCGCGCTCACGCTCGTCCTCGTCCTCGGCATCGCGGCGTACGCGCTCTCCCAGCGGGCCCGTGGGCGGGACGATCTCGCGGCCGCCCTCTCGGCGGGACGCGAGGCGAAGGCGCGCGGGAACGCGAGGGACGCCCGTGCGGCGTTCGAGCGCGCGCGCGTGCTCGACAACGGGTGCGCCGAGGCCCGCGAAGGAGTCGCGTGGGCCGACGCCGAGATGGAGCGCGCCCAGACGGAGGGGATGCGGAAGTCCGCGCTGGTGGCGGCCGTGGTGTCCCGGTGGGTGGCGCTCAAGGACGTCCTCATCCAGATCCAGCGCGTCGCGCTGGACCCGGCGCTCGATCCGGCGGCCCGGCGGGCCTCGGCCGAGCGGCACTGGGCGGACATCGAGAGGTTCATGAAGGCGACGCCCGACGACCCCGCGTCGCGCGCGACGATGCTCGCCTTCGCGGGGTGGGCGAAGATCCTCGCCGGCGACAGGGAGTGCGGCGTCGGCTGGATGGACGAGGCGCGCACGCTCGACCCGGAGATCCCCTACGGCGCCGGGATGAAGGCGACGTCGAGGCTCCTCCAGTTCGCCTTCGAGGACATCCGTGACCTCATGAAGGAGGGCGGGGGCGTGGCCTTCCTGGCGGAGCGCGCCCGGGTGCGCGCGGAGATCGCGCCGCTCCTCGAGGAGGCCCGTCGCGCCCGCGTCTGGGGAGGGGACCTCGCGGACCAGGTCGAGACCATGCTGAAGGTCATCGACCTGCTGGCGATCGGCAAGCTGACGGAGGCGGAGAAGCTGATCGGCGCCGTGCGGGTCTTCCCCGGGATGGAGGCGATGACCGGGCACCTCTCCCGCCTCAGGGGAGACATCCGACGGCGCGTCGGCGACAAGCCGGGGGCCGTGGAGCAGTACACCGACGCGATCCGAGCGAACCCGTATCTCGCGGGCGTGTATTCCGACCGAGGCTGGGTGAAGCACGAGCTCCAGGACTTCAAGAGCGCGGAGGAGGACTTCACGCAGGCGCTCGCGCTCTCCCCAAGGGACCTGCACGGCCTGCGCGGGCGGGGTTGGGCGAGGATCGCGCTCGGGGAGCCCAAGGCCGCCGTGGAGGACTTCACGACGGCCCTGGAGGCGTGCCCGGGGGACGCGCAGGCCCTGCGCGGCCGCGCGTGGGCGAAGATCAACCTCCCCGACGCGAAGGGCGCGGCCGAGGACTTCACGAAGGCCCTCGAAGCGTCTCCGAAGGACCTGGAGTCGCTGTCCGGCCGCGCGTCGGCGAGGCTCGCTTTGGGGGACCGGAAGGGAGCGATCGAGGACTACACGGCGTCGCTGGCGATCCGCCCGAAGGACGCCCAGACGCGGCTCGCCCGCGCGCGGGCGCTCGGGGAGGAGGGAGACGGGAAGGGCGCGGAGGCGGACCTTGCCCTGGTGGTCGCCGAGACGCCGCAGGACCTCGCTGCCTGGAACCTGCTCCTCACGGCGCGGCAGACGCTGGGGGACCACCCGGGCGTCATCGCGGCCTGCGACGCGATCCTCGCGCTCGACCCCGAGAACGCCGCGATGTACCAGGCTCGGGGATTCGCGAAGAAGCAGGCGGGCGAGATCGACGCGGCGATCGCGGACTACGACCGCGCGATCCGGCTCCGCCCCGCCTACCCGGAGGCCTTCAACAATCGGGGCCGCGCGCGCTATGCGAAGCAGGACCTCGACGGCGCCCTGGCCGACTACGAGGAGGCGATCCGCCTCAAGCCCGACCACGTCGAGGCGATCGGCAACCGGGGCCGCGTGAAGGAGGTGAAGGGGGACGTCGCGGGGGCGATCGAGGACTACGACCTCGCACTGCGGATCGCCCCCGCCGACTGGCCGCATCGAGCGTTCCTGGAGAAGACCCGCGCCGAGGCGCTCCAGAAGCGGTGACCTACCGCACGAGCTTGCGGTGGATGAGGTTCACCGAGAGCAGGAAGCAGACCGCCGTGACCCCGAAGACCACGCCCAGGTGCCCGAGCAGGGCCCAGTCGTACACGCCGCGGAAGAGCCCGCGGCACAGCTCGACGGCATGGTAGAGCGGGCTCACGCGCGCCATCGTGCGCACCCAGGGCGGCATGTTCGAGAGCGGAAAGAAGATCCCGCTGAAGAGGAACATCGGGCTGATCCAGCATGTGTAGTAGTAGCTGTACAGCTCGATCGACGGGCAGATCGCCGTGAACGTCAGACCGATCGTCGCGAACATCGCCGCGACCAGGATCGACGCCGGGAGAGCCAGGAGCGCCGAGGTGGTCGGCACGGCCCCGAACGGCACGAGCACCAGGAAGAAGATCCAGGAGTAGAGCACGCCGCGGGTGATCGACCACAGGATTTCCCCCAGCGCGACCTCCTCGACGTTCACGGGCGTCGCCATGATCGCGTCGTAGATCCGCCCGAAGTTCATCTTCACGAAACAGTTGTAGGTCACCTCGAACGTGGCACCCATCATCGCCTGGCTCGCGAGCAGCCCCGGCGCGATGTACGCGAGGTACGAGTCCCCGTCGACGCTCTTGATGTACCCGCCGACGCCGAACCCCATCGAGAGCAGGAAGAACACCGGCTCGAAGAAGTTCGGCAGGATGTTCATCTTGTAGGTCTTCTTGTAGACCGTGAGGTTCCGGAGCCACACGGCCACGGCCATCGACCACATGAACCTGGGGATGCGGAACACCGACATCAGTCGACGAGCCTCCGACCGGTGAGCCTCAGGAAGACGTCCTCGAGCGTCGCCCGACGGAGCCTCGCCGACTCGAGCGGCACGCCGGCCGCGCGCACTCGGTGGAGCGTGGCCTCGCCGTCCTCGGTGTAGCAGAGGACCATGTCGGGGAGCCTCTCCACGCGCTCCCCGTCGGCCCCGAGGGCCTTCGCCACCTCTTCCTGGCGCTCTGGCATGACCTCGAGCTCGAGGACCTCCTTGCTGACGTGCTGCCGGACCAGGTCCGAAGGGGCGCCCTCCGCGATGATCTTCCCCTTGTCCATCACGACCAGGCGGTCGCAAAGCCGCTCGGCCTCGTCCATGTAATGCGTGGTGAGGACGAGCGTGGCCCCCTCGCGGCGGAGCTGGCGGAGCTTCTCCCAGAGGAGGTGCCGCGCGGCGGGGTCGAGCCCCGTGGTCGGCTCGTCGAGGATCACGAGCTCGGGGCGCGCGATGAGCGCCCGCGCGGTCAGGAGGCGGCGCTTCATCCCGCCCGAGAGGAACTCGACTTTCTGGTCGCGCTTCTCGTCGAGCTGGAAGAAGCGCAACAGCTCGTCGGCGCGGGTCCTCGCCTCGGCGCGCGGGATGCCGAAGTACCGCGCGAAGACGTGGAGATTCTCGACCACCGAGACCTCGGTGTCGAGCGTGTCCTCCTGGGTCACCACGCCGAGGCGACGCTTGATCTCGCGGAGGTCGCTACGGGCGTCGCGTCCGAGGATCGTGAGGCTCCCCCCGGTGACGGCGCACGCGCCGTAGATCATC
The DNA here is from genome assembly GCA_964649705.1 of uncultured Planctomycetia bacterium. GTDB lineage: Bacteria > Planctomycetota > MHYJ01 > WSZJ01 > CAZYRM01 > CAZYRM01. The sequence goes on along the minus strand of CAZYRM010000104.1, from coordinate 7,715 downwards.
TTCATCGTGGTCGTCTTGCCGGCGCCGTTCGGCCCGAGGAATCCGAAGCACTCCCCTCTCCGAACGGTGAAGGTGATCCCGTCGACCGCCGTGAACTCCTTGTACCTCTTGACGAGGGAGGCGCCGTGGATGGCCGCTTCGTCGCTCATCGGCCGATCCCCTCCCGACGCGCGACGGCCCAGTCGACGATGCCGGGGGCGAGGCCGCAGAGGAGCGAGAGGAGCCTTGCACGCGCGGTGCAGTAGACCTCCGTGCGGCCGCGCTCGACGGCGCGGACGGTCTTCTCGGCGACCTTCTCGGGCGGATCGCGCTCGATGCCGCGGAGCCCCTCGCGGAACGCCTGGCCCGTGATCGACGCGGGCGCGGTCTGGTAGAGCTCCGAGGTGGTGACGTCCGGGTAGACGAGGACGACGCGGACGCCGTACGCGGAGGCCTCGGTGCGAAGGGCCTCGCTCCAGGCGTTCATCGCGCCCTTGGAGGCGGAGTAGGCGGAGATCATCGGGAAGCCCCTGCGACCCGAGGGCGAGGAGATCTGGACCACGACGCCCGATCGGCGCTCGCGCATCGACGGCAGGAGGAGCCTCGTCAGGCGGACCATGGCGAAGACGTTGGTCTCGAAGACCCGGCGGACCTCCTCCTCGGGGGTCTCCTCGACGGGGCCGTAGAACGTGACGCCGGCGTTGTTCACGAGGACGTCCACGGGCCCGGCGGCCTCGGCGACGCGGCGGGCGTCGTCCTCCCGCGTGAGGTCGCCCGGAAGCGCGACGGCGGCCCCTCCTTCGCGGACGAGGTCGTCGAGCGCGACGGCGTCGCGGCCGTTGGCGAGGACGCGCGCGCCCCTCCGCGCGAACACGACGGCGAGGGCCCGCCCGATCCCGCGCGAGGCCCCTGTGACGAGGACGTTGCGTCCGCGTAGGTCGTACGACATGGTGCGCCAGGATCGCCGCTGGGCAGGTCGCGGTCAAGCGGTACGGGGTCGGTCTCCTTGATTCGTGTGGCCCTGTCGCGTACAGTCTGGCCCGCATTTGCTCCCACACTGCCCCCTCCATGAAATCCATCAGCGTCCGAGCACGGCTCTACCTGCTGATCCTCCTCTGCCTCCTCCCCGTGGTCGCGCTTGTCATCGTTTCGTTCGTCGACATGCGGAATCGGGACCTTGCGGACGCGCGAGCGGAGGCCCTCCGCGTCGCCAGGCTCGCCGCAGCCAGCCAGGAGCGGTCGATCGAAGCGACGCGCCAGCTCCTGACCATGCTCTCGGAACTCCCCGAGGTCATGCGATGCGACGGTCCATCGTGCCAGCGGATCCTCTCGGGACTTCTGCCCAGGTTCGGGAGCTACCTGAATTTCGGTCTCATTCGAACAGATGGCAAACTCGCCGCGAGCGCCCTGCCGGCGACGGAGGAGATCGACCTCTCCGATCGGAGGTACTTCCAGGAGGCCGCACGCACGCGCGAGTTCACTGTCGGGGAGTATCAGGTCGGGCGGATTACCAAGCGCCCGAGCCTGAACTTCGGATATCGGGTCCTGGATGCGTCGGGCGAACTCCAGGGGGTGCTGTACGCGGCGCTCGATCTCTCCTGGACGGACAAGCTCGCCGCGGAGAGCGACCTGGGTAGCAACGCGTCGCTTCTCATGCTTGACGCGAACGGCACCATCGTGACGCGATACCCCGAGTCGGGCCGCTGGACCGGCGTCGTGGTGAACAGCCACCCGCTCGCCAGGGCCATCCTCGGGCGCCGAGAGGGGGTTTACGAGGGCGTGGGACTCGACGACGTCGAGCGGATCCACGGGTTCACGCCGCTCGGACCGGAGCGCGGACTGTTCGTCTCGGTCGGCTTGTCCCGCGAGGAGACGCTCGCCCCCTCGAAACGGTCGCTGACCTACAACCTCGCCGCGCTCGGCCTGGTCCTGCTGCTCGCGGCGATGGCGGCATGGATCGGCGGGGAGGCGTTGATCCTGCGTAGGTTGCGCGCCGTGTTCACGGCGGCGGAGCGGTTCGTGGCGGGCGACCTGGCCCATCGCGCCCCAGTGGAAGGGGCGGACGAGGTGTCGCGCGTGGCGAGCGCGTTCAACGAGATCGCGGAGCGTCTCGGCGGGATGATCCACGCCGAGCAGGAAGCGAAGGACCGTCTCGCGCACCGCGTGGACGAGCTGGTCCGCGATCGGACGCGCGAGGCCACGCTCTTGAACGAGATGGGGCAGCTCCTCCAGGCGGCCGCGGACCGTCAGGAGGCGTGCGCGATCATCGGACGGGTGGTCCCCCGACTCTTCCCCGGTCGCTCGGGCGGGGTATTCCTGACGAACGTGTCGCGGAACCTGGTCGAATCGACCGTCCACTGGGGCACCGCGCCCGCCGTGCTCGACTTCCCTCCCGAGGATTGCTGGGCCCTGCGGCGCGGCCAGCCGCACTGCCTTCACGAGGTGGGCGACGGCACAGTCTGCCGTCATGTCGGTTTGCTGAATCCCACGGCCTACTGCTGCATCCCGCTCACCGCCCAGAGCGATACCCTCGGCGTGTTCCACATCGCCGGAGAGGGCCTCACGGACCAGGCGACTCACCACATGGTGATGGCCGTGGCGGATCAGTGCGCGCTCGCTCTTGCGAACCTGCGTCTCCGGGAGACGCTGCGGAGCCAGTCCATCCGCGATTCGCTGACCGGCATCTTCAACCGCAGATACCTGGAGGAGACGCTCGAGCGTGAGGTCCGGCGTGCAGCGCGTTCGGGCCAGGGCGTGGGCGTCGTCATGTTCGACGTCGACCACTTCAAGGCGTTCAACGACCGCTTCGGCCACGAGGCCGGGGACGCGGTGCTGCGGGAGGTCGGGGCGCTTCTCCTGCGATCCACGCGCGGCGGCGATGTGGCGGGACGGCTCGGGGGCGAGGAATTCGTCGTCCTGATGCCGGACTCCAAGGTCGACGATGCACGTCGGCGGGCGGACCAGATCCGTCAGGACGTGGAGCGCCTGCGGGTCTCCATGCGGGGGGAGCCGTTGGGCCCGGTGACCGTCTCCGCCGGAGTCGCCGCCTACCCCGACCACGGGGCCCAGCCGGCGGACCTCCTGCGGTCCGCGGACGCCGCGCTCTACCGGGCAAAGGAAGGCGGGCGCAACCGCGTCGAGGTCGCCTAGGCCTTCCCGCGTTGCGCGTCGAGGAACGCGAGGAACGCCTTCGCGATGGGGCTCTGCGTGCGCGTGGCGTGCCGCACCAGGTAGAGCTTCCGATGGAGCTTCACGCCCTTCAGGCGGAGGGCGTGGAGCTGTCCCGCCTTCTCCTCCGCCGCGAGGGCCCGCTGGGAGAGGATGGAGACGCCGAGCCCGACGCGGACCGCCTCCTTGACCGCCTCGGTCGAGCCCATCTCGCAGACGACGTGGAGGGACTTCTCCCCCTTCAAGCCGTGGGCCTCGAGGGCCTTCTCGTATGTGTCCCGCGTCGCGGAGCCGCGCTCGCGCACGACGAACGGCTGGCCGACGAGGTCGTCGATCGTGGCCTCGCGGCGCTTGGACCAGGGGTGCTTCGAGCCGACGGCGATCACGAGCTCGTCCTCGGCGTACTCCTTGCACTCGATGCGCGGGTCGTCGAGCTGCTTCCCGATCATGCCGACCTCGGCGTGTCCGTCGAGGAGGCGCTCGACGACGAAGCGGGAGTCGCCGACCTTGAGGCCGACGCGGACGTCGGGGTACGCCGCGGTGAACTGCATGATGAGGGGCGGAAGGAGGTAGACCCCGGGGATGGTGCTGCCGGCGACGACCAGCTCGCCGCGCACGACGCCTTTGAGTTCGTTCATCGCCTGGAAGGCCTCCCGGACGAGGGCGAGTGTGCGCTTCGTATAGCCGAGAAAGAGGCGCCCCGCGTGGGTCAGCTCGAGCGACCCTCCGACGCGGTCCACGAGCCTCGCGCCCAGCGTCTTCTCGAGGGCGGACATGTGCTCGCTGACGGTCGGCTGGGCGAGGTCCATGGCCTCGGCGGCCTTGGAGTACGACCCCTCCGAGACGATGTTCGCGAAGACCTCGAGCTGGCGGAGGCTGAACTCTTCCTTCCTGAGCTTCATCGGCGGTCACGATAGTCCCCGGAGGGTCCGGGTGTCAATCCCGGCGGACGGCAGCGCTTTGCCCCTCGGGGGCGCTCTGGTAGAATGCCCGTCCCGCTCAGGAACCGGATATGTGGCGGAAGTTTCGGACCGTGCTGGAGATGATCAAGGTCCAGCACTCGGTCTTCGCCCTCCCCTTCGCAGTCGTCGCGGCGCTCTACGCCACGGACGGCCGCCCGCCCCTCCCCGCCGTCGGGTGGATCGTCCTCGCGATGGTCGCCGCGCGGAGCGCCGCGATGGCGTTCAACCGCCTCGTGGATCGCCGATACGACGCGGAGAACCCCCGAACGGCAGGCAGGCACATCCCCCGGGGCCTCGTCTCCCCCGCGTGGGCGGCGGGGTTCACGGTCGCGTGCGTCGCGATCTTCGTGGTCGCCGCGGGCCGCCTCAACCCCACCGCGTTCGCCCTCTCCCCCGTCGCCCTCGTCGTCGTCCTCGGATACTCGTTCACCAAGCGCTTCACCTGGATGTCGCACGGGGTCCTCGGGCTCGGCCTCGCGCTCGGGCCCATCGGAGCCTGGGTCGGCTTGACGGGGCGGGTCTTCGACGCCTTCCCCCTGCTCCTGGGGCTCGCCGTCGCGCTCTGGACCGCGGGGTTCGACCTGATCTACGCCTGCCAGGACGTGGAGTACGACCGCAGGGCCAGGCTCCACTCGTTCCCGGCGCGCTTCGGCGTGCCTCCCGCGCTGACGCTCTCCGCGCTCCTCCACGTCGGCATGGTCGCCGCCCTGTGGGCCGCGGGGCGGAGCGTCGACGCGGGCCTGCCCTTCTGGATCGGCGTGGGCGTGATCGGCGTCCTCCTGATCGTGGAGCACGCGCTCGTCCAGCCGGACGACCTGTCGAAAGTCGACGCCGCCTTCTTCAACGTCAATGCGCTGGTCAGTCTCGTCGTTCTCGCCGCCGGCGCCCTGGAGGTCGCCCTCAGATGAAGAACGTGCTCATCCTCGGTGCAGCCGGAAAGGACTTCCACGTCTTCAACACCGTCTACCGCGACGACCGCGACGTGCGCGTCGTCGCGTTCACGGCCACCCAGATCCCGAACATCGACGGGCGGAGGTACCCGCCGGCGCTCGCGGGGCCCGCGTATCCCGAGGGGGTCCCGATCCACCCGGAGTCCGACGCCGCCCGGCTGGTGCGAGACCTCAAGGTCGACGAGGCCGTCTTCGCCTACAGCGACGTGAGCTACGACTACATCGAGCAGCGAAGGCGGATCGTCGAGGGGGCGGGCGCGAAGCTCACGCTCCCCGATCCCGACCGCACGATGCTCCCCTCCACGAAGCCCGTCGTCGCGGTCTGCGCGGTCCGGACCGGGAGCGGCAAGAGCCAGACGACTCGGAGGGTCGCCGAGATCCTGCGCGCAAAGGGACGGCGCGTCGTGGTCTGCCGCCACCCGATGCCGTACGGGGACCTCGTGGCCCAGGAGGTGCAGCGGTTCGAGACGATCGCGGACCTCGCGAGCCACCGCTGCACGATCGAGGAGATGGAGGAGTACGAGCCGCACATCGCCCGCGGCACCGTCGTCTTCGCGGGGGTCGACTACGCGAAGATCCTGCGCCTCGCCGAGAAGGAGGCCGACGTCGTCCTGTGGGACGGCGGGAACAACGACACGCCGTTCTTCCGCCCGGACCTGCACATCGTCGTCGCGGACCCGCTGAGGGCCGGGCACGAGGTGACGTACTACCCGGGTCGCGTGAACTTCGAGCGGGCGCACGTCATCGTGATCAACAAGATGGACAGCGCGGGGCCGGAGGGGGTGAGAACGATCGAGACGAACGCGAGGAAGATGAACCCGAGGGCGGTCATCGTCCGCGCGAACTCGCCGGTGAGCGCGACCGACCCGTCGAAGATCCGCGGGCGCCGCGTCGTCTGCATCGAGGACGGTCCGACGTGCACCCACGGCGACATGGCGTACGGAGCGGCCTACGTGGCCGCCCAGCGGCTGGGGGCGAAGGAGATCATCGACCCGCGGCCGTTCGCCGTGGGCACGATCGCCGACACCTACCGCAAGTACCCGACGACGGGAAAGGTCGTCCCCGCGATGGGGTACGGAGACGCGCAGGTGAGGGACCTCGAGGCGACGGTCAACGCGGTCGACGGCTGCGAGTGCGTGATCGTCGGGACGCCGATCGACCTGGGGAGGCTCGTGAAGTTCCGCGCCGACCATGTGCGCGTGACGTACGAGCTCGCCGAGATCGGGAAGCCCAACCTCGCGGAGCTCCTTGCGCGCTTCTAACGATCCTGCAGCCGGAAGCGGACCGAGACCGTCAGCGTCGAGTCGACGGGGACGCCGGCGTGCATGGCGGGCTTGAAGCGCCAGGGGCGGACGCCCTCGAGCGCCGCGTCGTCCAGGAGGACGCTGCCGGAGGTCCGAGCGATTCGCACCGCACCCGCGGTGCCGTTCGCGAGGACGAGAACCTCGAGCAGGACCACGCCCTCGGTCCCGCGACGGCGCGCCGCCTCGGGGTACCTCGGATCGGGGTTCAGGAGGTAGTCCGGCGCCGACTCAGCCCCCTGGTCCGTCGCCGCCTGGTCGATGTCGCTGTTGCCCTCGACGGTCTGCGCGGACGGGGCTGGGCTCGTGGCGACCTCCTGCTGCGTCTCACGAGGACCAGGCACCCGCTGGAGCGGAACAGCGTGGGAAGCGAGCGCGTCGTCGGTCATGACGGGGTCGGGCTCGTCGAGCGGCGGCCCGGGGAGCTCGACCGCCTCCGGGTCGGGAAGCGTCTCCGTGATGGGCTCGGGCTCCGAAAGGAGCGCACCGTCGTCGACGGCCTCGGCGACGACGTCGGCCTCCCGCGTGTTCGCGACGAGCTCCATCTGCAGGCTCGTTGGACCGGGTTTGACGCCGTAGAGCACGTCGGACCACAGGAGCGACGTGTATCCCAGGATCGAGTGAACCGCCAAGGCGCCAAGAAACGCCAAGGAGAGGTCGTGGCCCGAGCCAGGGTGTTGCCTCATCGTCCCTCCCCGGTGGGCGAGCGACGAGACTCGACGTCGACCTTCACGATTCCCGCGCGTCGAACCGCGTCGAGGACCTTCACGACCCCCCCGTGGGAGGCCTTCTCGTCGCCGTTGATTCGCACCTCCAGCGACGGGTCGGCAATCGCCGCCTGGAGGAGGCGCGCGCCGAGGGCATCGAGGCTCACCAGGTCCTTGTCGAGGTAGACCTCGTCCGTGGCCGTGACGGTGATCGTGAGGTGGTCCGTCTTCTCGAGCTGCGACGTGGCGGCCTGAGGCAGGTCGACGTGGAGGCCACGGTGCAGCGTCATGTCGCTCGACGCGTAGACGAACGAGGCGAGGACCAGGAACATCACGTCGATCAGCGGCACGATCTCCATCCGTGCCTTGCGCGGGGGGTCCTTCTGGAGCTTCATGGCTACCTCGCGATCTCCACCCTGGGAGACTCCTTCTCGTGCAGGAGCAGCTCGAGGCGCGTGCCCGCGTCCTCCAGGCGCGCCGTCTCGCGGTCGATGCGGGAGAGGAAGTAGTTGTAGAAGCAGATGCACGGGATGCTGATCACGAGGCCGGCGACGGTCGTGATGAGCGCCTCCGCGAGGCCCGCCGTGACGCCCGCCTGGTTCTCCGCGAGGCCGCCCCCGAGGAGGTTGAAGGCGTTGATGATGCCGG